>JAKAOB010000122.1 GCA_021812305.1 Thermoplasmata archaeon | reverse complement strand
GAGCTCCTGCGCGCGCCGGTCGTGCGAGGGAGGCCCGCTCGGCAGGGGGGGCGGAGGGCCGCGCCGCGGTCCGGGCGGGTCCGATACCGCCGCGGGCCCCGTCCCCGGCGACGGTCGGGGCGCGGGGGCGGGCAGGGGGGTCGCCCGGGCCGCCGGCCCCGATCTCAGGCGGCCGCAGGAGGGGCAGTAGAGGGTCGTGCCGGTACCGGTGGGGGCGAGCGGGGTGGAACAGGAGGCGCAGCGCGGCGCGGCGGTCCACGAGCGGGGGAGGGCGACCTCGGGGGCGGCCGTGGGCGCCGACGGGTTCGACGGCGCGGCCGGTGGGGGCGCGGCCGGAGGGACCCAGCGGACCGCTCGCGTCACCGGGTCGTAGCGTACGTCGTTCGGCCCCTCCCGCAGCGCCTCTTCGAGCACCTTCTGCGTGCGCCGCTCGGGCCAGGCGAGCGCCGCGGAGAGCCCGGGGATCGAGGTCGTGCCGAGAGATCGGACCGTGGAAAGGACCTGCTCGCGCTCATGGCGGGAGCCCGAGGAGAACCAGCCCATCGTGCCGGCGATTTGGGCGAGGGTGGGAAGAACCTGTCGGCGCACCGGAACCGCGCCCGGGGCGTTCCGCGCGAAGCACAGGGAAGGCATCGGTGGCCCGTCCGGGGTCTGGTGGACTGTGCCACCCTGTCCGGGTCACCGATGCCCGAGGCCAAAAACCGTAACTCTTCGCCAGACTATATAGTTAACCACCCTGCCGGTGGGTGAACGCTGACCACCGGCGGTCGCGAACGGCGAAGGCGACCGAGACCGGAAACGAAGTCGAAGCCTAGGTTCATAATCCGGCGGCCGCGTGGCGTAGTCAAAGAAGCCGCCCGACGGCTTGGCCAGTGCGGCCTCCCGATCCCCGGGACGCGTCCCGGGGAGGCCCCCTCCGGGTGGGGGCAGGGGAGGAGACGGCAGGGTCGGGACGACCGGGCGTACTAGCCATGGCGAACGTCGCGATCGTCGGGGGCACCGAGGACATCCGCCTCCTGCTGCGGGGCCTCGCCCGCCTCCACCACCACCAGGTGGTGGCCGAAGGCGCGGTCCCGGAGACCCTCGACGCCCTGGCCCGACTTCCGGCGGCGAGCGTCGTGCTGTTGGAGGCCGACCTCGACGAGGCGGCCACCTCTCAGCGCGTCGCCGAGATCCTCCGGCTCCGCCCGGACCTGCGGACGGTCCTCATCACGGCCCGGTGGTCGCCGCGGGTCGAAGAGCTGGCCCACCGCCTCGGCATCCCGACGGTCCTGCGCCGCCCCTTCGCCGTCCACCAGCTGGTGGAGGTGCTCGCGCCCGTCGGCGACGGCGGCGAGGGCGCCGCGGAGGGACGGGCCGCCGGCGGGGGCGCTCCGTCGGCGAAAGCGTAAGGGGCCGGTCGCCCTGCGCCGCGGCGTGCGGGACCCCGGGACGGCGATCCGGGCCCTCGAAGAGGAACTGCCGGGCCGAGTCGCTACCGACCCGGGCGCGATCGCGGCCGTCGCGCACGACGCGTCCCACCTCTCCGCGACCGCGGCGGCCGTATGCCGTCCCGCCGACCCCGACGAGCTGGTCCGCACGGTCCGGTGGGCCCGGCACTACCGGGTGCCGTTGACCGCGCGCGGCGCGGGGACGTCGCTCGACGGGGAGTCGGTTCCGGCGCCCGGCGGGGTGGTCGTCGACCTGGCGGCCTGGTCCGGGATCCTCGAGCTGGATGTGGTCGACCGGCTGGTCCGGGTCGCCCCCGGCACGGTCAACGCGGATCTCCAGGCGGCCCTGCGGCCCCACGGGTTGTTCTTTCCGCCGAACCCGGGCTCCTGGACGACCTCGACCGTGGGAGGCAACGTCGCGACGAACGCGAGCGGACCGCGTTCGTTCCGCTACGGACCGACGCGGGCCTGGGTCCGGGCCGCCGAGGTCGTGCTGGGGACGGGCGAGCGCCTCAGGATCGGCGGGCGGGCCGCGAAGCGCTCGACCGGCCCGGACCTGGTCTCGCTGTTCGTCGGCAGCGAGGGCACGCTCGGCGTCTTCACCGAGCTCACGCTCGCCCTCGCGCCGCTGCCGGCGCGGCGGACGGGACTCGCCGTGCCGCTGCCCGCGGACCGCCCGCTCGGCCCCATCGCCCGGGCCCTCGCCGCGGCCAGCGGCCTCGGCCTGTCGGCCGTGGAGTACCTCGACCGCGGGTGCGCCGATGCGCTCGCGCGCGTCGAGGGCGCCCGACTTCCCTCGGGCCACCCGCTGCTTCTCCTCGAGGTCGAGTCGGGCGACGAGATCGAGGAGCACCGGCGGCTCGAGGCGGTCGGCGCCCGGCTCGCGGAGCTCGGGATCCCCGAGGCGCCGTCGGTCTTCCCCGAGGCGGACCGGCTCTGGACGCTGCGCGGGCACAGCGGCCCGGTCCTCGACCGGACCCTGGGGCCCCGGGTCCGGGAGGACGTCTGCGTACCGCTCTCCGGCCTCGACCCGATGCTGGAGGCGATCGAGCGCGCCGGCCGACGGGCCGGCGTGCCCGTCTACCTGTACGCCCACCTCGGCCAGGGCAGTCTGCACCCGAACTTCGCGATCGATCCCTCGACCCCCGGGGCCGGGCGCCTGCGCGAGGAGATCCTTGCCGAGGCGCTGCGGCTCGGGGGAACGGTGAGCGGGGAGCACGGGATCGGCCGGCTCAAGCGATCGTTCCTCGCGGCGGAGATCGGCGACGGCGGAGTGCAGCTGCTGCGGGCGCTGAAGCGCGCGTGCGACCCGGACGGGATCCTGAACCCGGGGGCGCTCCTCCCCCCGACCGGTGCGCCGTAGCCCGCAGGAGCGCGACCACCTTCTCGGTGGCCCGGGGCCGGGGCCGTCGCGCGAACGACTCCGCGGTCAGCCACCGGGCCCGCGCGTTGCGGGGGGGGACCCGCCGCGCGAGACGCCCGCGGAACACGTGCAGCTCGACGGCGAAGTGGCTGTAGGCGTGGCGGACGACGCCGACCGGGACGAGCGACGGGGCAGCGAGGCCCGTCTCCTCACGGAGCTCTCGTGCCGCGGCGGCGGGGGGGCGCTCGTCCGGGGCGATCTTGCCGCCGGGGAACTCCCACAGGCCGCCGAGCAGGCCCCGGCGAGGGCGCGGCTGGACGAGCCAGCGGCCGTCCGCCTCCAGGGCGACCACGGCGGCGCGCACGAGCGGCCGCGGGGCGTGCCCGCGCCGCCGCGGGAGCGTCGCCGGGTCGTCGAGCTCGCGGTACGCGCGGCAGCGGCCGGCGACCGGGCATCGGCCGCAGGCGGGGGCGACCGGTCGGCAGATCGTCTCGCCGAGCTCCATCAGCGCCTCGTTGAACGTCCCGGGGGAGCGGGAAGGTAGCTCGGCGAGGAGCCGCCGCTCGAGCCGCCGGCGAACCGCCGACCGGCGCACGTCGCCCCGCTCCAGGCTCCAGCGCGCCGCGACCCGCAGCCCGTTCGCCTCGAGCGCGACGACCGGGGCGCCGAAGGCGAGGCTCGCGATCGCCCGCGCGATGTACGGGCCGACCCCGGGGAGCGCTTCGAGCTCCTCGATCGATCGCGGGAGCGCCCCCCCGGGCCGGGCGGCGACGCGGCGGGCGGCGGAACGGAGGTGGCGGGCCCGCGCGTAGTAGCCGGCGCCCTCCCAGACCTTGAGGACCTGGGCCTCCGACGCCCGGGCGAGGGCGCGGACGCTCGGAAAGCGGCGGACGAACCGCTCGAAGTACGGCGCGGCCTGCTCGACGCGCGTCTGCTGGAGCAGGACCTCGGCGACCCAGGTCCGGTACGGGTCCGGGTGCCGCCGCCATGGAAGGGGCCGCGCCCGGCGTCGGAACCAGCGGACGAGCGCTCGTCCGCGCGTCGACCCTCGAGCCGATCGCCGGTCGCGTCGGGCCGCGGTCACCTCCCGCGCCGGACGAGCTATAGGTTTAAAAGCGCCCTCGAGGTCAAACCCCGGGAATCCCGATGCCCTCTTCGCTGGTCGTGGTCACCGACGAGACGTTCGAGGCGGAGGTGATCCGCTCTCCGCTCCCCGTCGTCGTCGATTTCTACGCGGACTGGTGCGGGCCGTGCCGCACCGTCGAGCCGGTCCTCGAAGCGCTGTCGTCGGACCTCGCCGGCCGGGTGAAGTTCACGAAGCTGAACGTCGACGACTCCGACCTCGTGACGCGCTCGTTCGGGATCCACTCGATCCCGACGTACCTGTTCGTCGCGCAGGGCCGCGAGCGGGGACGCGAGATCGGGCCGGTCGGCCCGACCGAGTTCCGGTCGATCCTCCAGCGCTACTTCGATTTCGCCTGAGCCGGCGGGCCGCCGGCGTCCTAGTGGCGCGGCCGGTAAAGTTCCCTGACTTCTGGACCGAAGGTACTTTCCGGGGTTCGCCTATCCCCCGGCATGGTACTCCGGGTCCGCGAGCTGA
>JAKAOB010000121.1 GCA_021812305.1 Thermoplasmata archaeon | reverse complement strand
CGCCCACTTCGTGATGTAGAAGAAGATGTGCGGCATGAACGGCACGTGCTTCTTGTCCTCCTCGTGGGTGAAGCGCCGGCGCTGGAGCGGGTCGGAGGTCGCCGGGGGCGCGATCCCGTGGGACTCGAACAGGGCGATGTGCGCGTAGAGGAGCGCGCCGAGCGCGAGCGGGATCAGCAGGACGTGGGCGGCGAACATCCGGGAGAGGAGCCCCTGGCTCGTCCCGTCGGCCAGAATGAACGGTCCGAGGAGCGGACCGGCGTAGGGCAGGCGGAGCGCCAGGACGAGGCCGACGTTCGTCGCGTTGTAGGACAGCTGGGTCCACGGCAGCAGGTAGCCCGTGAACCCCATGCCGAGCGTGAGGAGGAGGAGCAGCGTCCCCGCCATCCAGGAGAACTCGCGCGGGCGCTTGAAGACGCCCATGTAGTAGCCCCGGTAGAAGTGGACGAGGGCGAGGAAGATCATCGCATAGGCGCCGTAGAGGTGGCTCGAGAGCAGGAGCGACCCCATCGGCACGGAGTGGATCACGTAGTACGTGCTGCACCACGCCGCGGGGGCGCTCGACAGGGTTCCCGCCGGTTGCCCGCACGCGGTCAGGGTCGCGTTGGTGCTCGGCTGGTAGTAGAGGAGGAGGAGCAGCCCCGAGATCACCTGGTAGAGGAAGGCGTTGACGACGAACGCGCCGGTCCAGTACGAGGGCTTGAACGAGAACTCCGGCTGGGGACGGAGCGCCCAGTGGGGCATCGCCGTGCGGTCCTCGACGAACCCCCAGGTGCGGTTCAGGACCCGGTTGAACCAGCGCTCGAACCCCATCGTCACCCCGTCGAGAAGTTGCAGAGGACGATCGCCGACTGCTTCGTGAGCTGCACGCTGCTCCCGACCGGGTAGTCCCCCGTCAGCGTGTCGAGATGGCCGTTCACCGGGGGCCCGACCTCCCCGACGGCCCAGAGCGTGTCGTCGCTCTGGTGCCAGTCCAGCGTGACCTGCGGCAGCGGGAGCACGGCGGGACCGGTCAGGTTCGCCGCGCCGTTCGTCACGTCGTAGGTCGACCCGTGGCAGCTGCAGTGGATGTAGAACGACTTGCCGCCCGGCGTCTGCGGGCAGGTCCCGGGCGGATAGTACGAGATCGCCGGTGCCGGACAGCCCAGGTGCTGGCAGATCGCGCTAAAGGCCACGATCGACCGCTGAGGGCCGACCCCCCCGACCACGTTCGTCGCCCCTCCGCTGCCTCCCGGGGGCGGGGCGAGGTTGAGCAGGAAGTTCGGCTCGTTCCTTAGCGGGTAGGCGAAGAGGATGACATCGGGGGTCTCGAAGCTGTACTCCTGCAGGACGCGGGTGACGGTGAGGGGGGAGCCGTCCAGGTCGATGAGCTGGACGCTCGGGTAGCTCGAGACGCCGATCTGCGGCGGTTGGGCGTACTGGATGGCCCCCGCGGCCAGGCCGGCACCGCCCATGCCGAGGAGCCCCGCGACGGCGGCGAGCTTGAGGACGTTGCGCTTGGTCTCGTCGACCTCGCCGTCCGGGCCGGTCGCCGCGACCCGTCGGATCTGCCCCACCGGCCAGTCCGCGACACTGCGCGCGGCCGAGGCGAACTGGCAGCTCGTCGAGCAGTTCGCGTTCATCGCAGGGTCCTCCCGTGGGTGTCGATGACGAGGTCGTCCGGGACCGACCCTTCGGGGATGCGGGCCTCCCCCGGCAGCTCCGCGCGCTCGCTGCCGTAGAAGACCGCCCAGGTGATGGCGATCCCCAGCAGGACGACGAGCAGCTCAACGAGGGTCAGCTCCTGGTCGAGGGACAGCGCGCTCAAGGATCTCGGGCCTCCGTGGCGGCGGTGGTAAGGGACATCGACCATGTGGTGGGTCCCATCCCGGGCGCCGTCGTGGTCGCATCGGCGAACGGCCGGGCGACCGCGAAGGGCGGCAGGGCCGGAGTGGCGACGGCGGCGGGAACGCCGGAGGTGCTGCGGGCCACTTCGCTCTCCCAGCCGAGGATCGACTGGCGCAGCGTGAGCGCCGGTGCCCCGGGCGCCGCCCGCGGGAGGTCGGCCGCACGAGAGAACTCGCTCAGGAGCTCGTTCTTGAGGCGCAGGAAGCGGCCGTAGTAGCGGCCCAGGGCGCGCAGGACCCCCGCGTTCTCCTTGCCGAGGAGGAGGACCGCGCCCACGGCGAGGAGGATCATCCAGTCGATGTCGGAGAAGAGCGCCAAGCTACCTCACCCCCCCGCCACGTACGGGACGGGGCGCCCCGTCTCCCATCGCTGGGCGAACCAGGCGCCGCCGAGGTAGAGCGCGATCATCGGCAGCGCGATCAGGAGCATCGTGATGCCGGAGTTGTCCGGGGTGATGACCATCCCGAAGACGAGGGCCCCCACCACCGCGATCCGCCAGTGGCGGCGCCAGGCCTCGGCCCGGACGAGGCCCAGCCGCGTGAGGGTGTAGACGAAGACGGGAAGCTCGAAGACGATCCCGAACGCGAGCGAGTAGAGCAGCGCGAACGTGACGAACTGCTGGACCCCGACCACCGGGGCGAGGCCCATCGCGGAGATGTAGTCGAAGAGGAGGCGGAACGTGAGCGGCGTGATGAACATCAGCCCGAGCAGCGTCCCGACGGCGAACAGGATCGTCGCGGGGATCCCGATCCGCCGGAGCAGCTCGCGCTCGTTGCGGCGCAGGGCCGGCACGAGGAACGCCCCGGCCTCGTGCACGATCCACGGCATGCCGAGGATGAGGGTGAGGAGCAGCCCGATCTCCATCTGGACGACGATCGAGTCGCCCACCCCGACGTTGAGGAGCACCGCATTGCTCGGGAGCATGTACGCGGCGAGCGCGCGGAACACCTGGGCCGTCACGTTGGCGAAGAGGTTGGGCACCGGATACGCGAGCGGAAGCGCCACCGGACCCACCGGGACCGCCACGGGCTGCAGCCGGAAGGTCACGAGGAACCCGAACAGCGGGCCGAGGACGATCGCGAGGCGGTAGAGCCGGCGTCGCGCTTCTCCCAGAATGTTGAGGATCCGATCGAGATCGCCCATCGGTCACTCGGCCCGGCCCTCCTCCCGCTGGCGACGGGCGGAGCGCGGGCCTTGGCCGTGGGGATCTCGCGGCATGGTGACCAGGGATGGCGGCCGTTCAGCGGGGGGTCGAGGCCGCCGGAGGCGTCGACGCCGCCTGCTCGGCGCGGATCTCGCGCTCGACCTCGGCCCGTCCCTTCTTGAACTCGCCGAGCGAGCGGCCGAGCGCGTGGGCCAGCTGCGGGATCTTCGTCGAGCCGTAGAACAGGACCGCCACGACGATCGCGATGATCAGCCAGTCGTCTATCGAGTCGAACATGGGTCCCGGGCCGACCACCGAGCTCGGGACGATATGGGGTTCGTACGGGGGGGTTCTACCCGTACGTACGGTTCATATCTGGAGTATAAGAGGGATCACGGGGCGGTGAGGAGGATCGTCTCGTTGCCGGCGGCCACGGCCCGGTCGAGCGCCGATTCGCCGAGGCCCGCGAGGCAGACCGCGGCCCGCTCCAGCGCCCGAGCCGCCGCCCGCGCTCCGTTGCGCCCCGAGGGGCCCTTGAGCCGCTTCGCGGCCGTCCGGGCCGACTCCACCAGCCGGGTCAGGTCGGCGTGCGACTCACAGGAGGCGGCGAGCGACGGTCGCATGAGCATCTCGACGACCGCCTTGAGATGCTCTTTGAGCTCGCCGAGGACCGGCCCGAGCACGTCCCGCGCGTCCTTCAACGTCGCCGGCTCGCGGTTGAGCTCCGCGGCGATCTCCGAGAGGAGACCCCCCAGGTCCTCCAGGGACTGGACGACGACCCGCCACTCGAGCAGCTGGCGGGGGTCGGGGCTGCCGATGCGGCGGGCGAGGGACCAGTCGCGGCTCGCGAGGAACAGCTGGCGGACGAGCAGGGCGAGGACCTTCTTCGACTCCTCGGCGAGACCGGTGAGGCGGCGCGAGCGCGCCCGCTGGGCGAGCACCCCCTCGGACTCCTCGAGGAAGGCGACCAGGATCATCTTCATCCGCTGCACCAATTGCGGCAGGCCGTACTTCGACGGGTCGATGAAGTTCTGGAGGACGACCCGCGTCGGCTCCTGCGCGACGACCGAGACGCCGAGGAGACCGCGCGCGGCCTGGAGCAGTTCCTCGGAGCGTTCCGGGGCCAGCGGCTCCTCGGTCCGGATCTCGATGGCGTCGTGCCCGACCCGGTAGGCCCCGACGACCAGCCGCTCGAGGACCCCCGGGGTATCGAACGACCGTGCCTGGACCAGGTACGGGGCGCTCGACGCGACCGCGCCCGGGGTCGGGGCGGGCTTGAGATAGAGCGTTCCGTCGTCGTTCTGGTCGAAGACGATCAGATCCCCCGGTCGCAGGTTCATCGCCTCGGCCCACGGTTTCGGCAGGGTGACCGCGATCGACGAATGGCCGGCCTTCAGAACGCGACGCTCCCGACTCG
>JAKAOB010000120.1 GCA_021812305.1 Thermoplasmata archaeon | reverse complement strand
GCGGGACATCGTCAAGGAGGAGATCCGTCGCCACCTGGACAAGACCCTCCATGACGACCCGTCGCTCGAGCACGACCTCAAGGACGCGGTGCGCGCCCTGCTCGAGGCGAGGGCGCTCGAGTACGCCGCCGTCCTCAAGGTCGGTACCGTCACCGCCCGCCTCGGGATGGCGGCGATCCCGCCGGAGCTGCGCAGCGCGTTGACCCGCGACCTCGTCGATCTCATCAGCAAGGAGCTCGGGCAGATTGTCGAGAAATCCCTCTAGCGCGTCCCTCGGACCCGACGAGGTCCGCATCTACGAGCTGAAGCGCATCGACGTGGAGGGGGCGATCGTCATTGACGGGTTCCCCTCCGTCGGGCTCGTGAGCTCGATCGTCGCGAACTACCTGATCGACACGCTCCAGATGGAGCAGATCGGGATCGTCGAGTCGCCCGCCTTCCCGACGGTCTCCCTGGTGCGCAACGGCAACCCCCACCACCCGGTCCGCATCTACGCCGGTCGACCGGCCGCCGACCGTACCGGTCGCGTCGCCGACAAGATCGTCGCGTTCGTCTCGGAGTTCCATCCGGCCCCGACCGTGATCCACCCCCTCGCCACGACGATCATGGACTGGATCCAGGAGCAGCGGTGCGGCCTCCTGGTCTCGCCCGAGGGCCTCGTGGTGGACCGCCCCGAGGGCGAGCCCCGCGGCCGCGCGACCAAGCTCGCCGACGTCAAGGTCTACGGGGTCGCGAGCACTCGCAAGGCGAGCGAGCTCTACATCGAGCCGAACACGCTCCCGTTCGTCGAGGGGGTCATCACCGGGATCGCCGGCGTCCTCCTCAACGAGGGCCGGCGCCGCGGCTTCGATGTCCTCACGTTCCTCGCGGAGGCGCAGTCCGACTACCCGGACGCGCGCGCCGCGGCGAAGGTGATCGAGACGATCAACCGGATCCTGCTCCGGACCCCGCTCGACCCGGTCCCCCTCTACCACGAGGCCGAGCGCATCGAGCAGCAGCTGCTGTCGATCCAGCGGCACGCTTCCGACAAGGGCCACACGGAGCGGCCGGCGGCGGCCTCGCCGCCGATGTACCGGTAACCGACCTCACCGCCGCCGCCGCGGCCGCGTCGCCCGGGCCGCCCGGCGCTCGGCCGGGCGCGCGGGGCCCGGGGGCCGATCCGTACGGGTCAGGAGCTCGTCGACCCCCCGGACGAGCGCATCGACATCGGTCGCGTCATTGTACAGGTAGAACGACGCCCGGACGTTGCCGGTGAGCCCCCGCCGGTCGTACCAGGAGTGCACGCAGTGGCGGCCGGAGCGGACCAGCACGCCGTAGCCGGCATCCAGGAAGAGCGCCGCGTCGTTCGGGTCGACGCCGTCGAGGGTGAACGCGAGGATGCTCGGGCGGGCCGCCGGCTCCGCCGGGCCGATCACGTGGACCCGGTCGTTCTCCCGGAGCGCCGCGCTCGCGCGCTCGTTGAGCCGGCGGTCGTGGGCGGCGAGGGTGTCGCGTCCGGCGGCCTCGAGGTAGCCGAGGGCCGCGTGGGCGCCGAGGACCCCCGCGTAGTTCTGCAGACCGGCCTCGAAGCGGTGGGGCGGAGGTCTCAGCGCGTGATCCGTCAGGGTGGTCCACTCGACCGTCTCGCCCCCCACGATCAAGGGGGCCAGCCCGTCCAGGGCCCCGGGGGCGGCGGCGAGAACCCCGGTCCCCGTCGGCCCGAGCATCTTGTGGGCCGACAGGGCGTAGAAGTCCGCGCCGATGCGGGCGAGGTCGACGGGAACGTGCGGGGCGGCCTGGCACCCGTCCAGCAGCACCCGGGCGCCGTGGGCGTGCGCCCGCTCGACGATCTCCCGGACGGGGAGCGACCGACCGTCGAGGTTCGACGTGTGGAAGAGGCTGACGAGCGTGACGCCCCGCGCGAGCGCCGCCTCGAGCGCCGCGAGGTCGAAGGAGCCGTCGTCCGGGAGCGCGAGGACGTCGAGCCCGACCCCCCGCTCGGCGCGCAGCCGCTGCCAGAGGACGAGGTTCGAGTTGTGCTCCTGGTCGGAGACCAGGACCCGGTCGCCGCGCCGCAGCGAGAGCCCCCGCCCGACGAGGTTGATCGCCTCGGTGGCGTTCCGGACGAAGACGATCGACGCGGGATCACGGGTGCCGAGGAACCGGGCGAACCCTTCGCGCGCGGCCTCGATGCGGTGCGAGACCTCCTCGGAGAACCGGTGCAGGCTGCGACCGGCGCATCCGGGATAGTACCGGTAGTACTCCTCCATCGCGCGGAGGACCGGCGTCGGAACGAGGGACATGCAGGCGGAGTCGAGGTAGTGGACCGGCGATCGTCCGCGGCGGCGCCGCAGCGCGGGGAAATCGGAGCGGCGACCGGCCGTCGGCGGCATCAGGTCCCCTGGAGGGCGACGGTGGCGGCCGCCAGGCCGGCCGATCCCATGATGAGGGCCGCGTCCGGCGGAGCGAACGTCGCGCTGTGGAGCGTCGAGGGAGCCCCGCGTTGGCCCACCCCCAGGAACAGGAACGTCCCCGGCACGCGCTCGAGGTACCGAGAGAAATCCTCCGCGCCGAGGACCGGGCGCTCGAGCTCCCGGACCGCCCGACCGCCGAACTCCTCGGCCAGGGCGCCGACGACCACCTCGGTCGCTGCCGGGGCGTTGACCGTGACCGGGTAGCCGCGCCGATAGACGATGCGGACCCGGGCCCCGAGGCCGCGGGCGATGGCCCGGACCCGGCGCCGGACCGCCGCCTCCATGAGGTCGCGCGTCGTCGCGCTCAGGGTACGCACGGTCCCGTCCAGGACGACCTCGTCCGGGAGGATGTTGTGGCGGGTTCCGCCGTGCACCGCGCCCACGCTCACGACGACCGGATCGAGCGGGTCCCGTACCCGGCTGACGAGCGCCGGTAGCCCCGTCACGATCTCGGCCGCGGCGAGGATCGCGTCCGGTCCGCGGTGGGGATAGGCCGCGTGCCCGCCCCGTCCGAACACCGTGATGCGGAAGCGGTCGGCGGCCGCCATGATCGGACCCTTTCGCCACCCGTAGGTCCCGAGGGGGAGGCCCGGCTCGACGTGCTGGCCGAGGACGTAATCGACCGGCGGGGAGTCGAACGCGCCGTGATCGAGGAAGGGTCCCGCCCCGCCGCGTTCCCCCTCCTCCTCCGCCGGCTGGAAGAGGAGCTTGACCGGGCCCCGGAGGTCGGGCCGCCCAGCGAGGAGGGCCGCGGCGCCGAGCAGGCAGGCCATGTGGACGTCGTGGCCGCAGGCGTGCATCCGGCCGGCGAGACCGGACGCGTACGGAAGCCCCGTGGCCTCCGTCACCGGGAGGGCATCCATGTCCGCGCGGACCGCCACCGCCGGGCCGGGAAGGCCGCCGCCGATCACTCCCAGCACGCCGGTGAAGTCCGGATACGTGGTGGCGGGGATCCCGAGCTCGCCGAGGATCCGGACGATGCGCTCCCGAGTGCGGTGCTCCTGGTCGGCGAGCTCGGGCTCGCGGTGGAAGTCGGAGCGCCATCGCCGAAGGCGGGGAAGGAGCCGTCGAGCCTCCTGCGTGAACGGCCCCGGGCGCGTCGGCACGGACCGTTGGGAGACCCCGAACGGTATATGACGGGCGGCGGCGTTCGGGGCCGGGACGCCGGAGACCGGCCGCGCCGAGCCCCGGGCCGAGGGTCGGAAATACATAGTTATTTATAGTAACGCAAGCTTACACTTGTTGTAAAGTGGGGCGGTCGGGCGTTGAGCCCGGCCGCCCCTCCGGAGTTCACAGCATGGCCAAGATCATCGGAATCGACCTCGGAACCAGCAACTCGGCCGCCGCGGTACTGGAGGCGGGACGCCCCGTCATCATCCCGAGCGCCGAGGGAACGACCGTCGGCGGAGGGAAGGCCTTTCCGTCGTACGTCGCCTTCACCAAGGACGGACAGCTCATCGTCGGGGAGCCCGCACGCCGACAGGCGGTCTCGAACCCCGAGGGTACCGTCACCGCGTTCAAGCGGAAAATGGGGACGGACCACAAGTACCGCGTCCTCGGGAAGGAGTACACCCCCCAGCAGCTGAGCGCCTTCCTCCTCCAGAAGATCAAGCGCGACGCCGAAGCGTTCCTCGGCGAGAAGGTCGAGAAGGCGGTCATCACCGTCCCGGCCTACTTCAACGACAACCAGCGCCAGGCGACCAAGGACGCGGGCGCGATCGCCGGGCTCGAGGTCGTCCGGATCATCAACGAACCGACGGCCGCCTCGCTCGCCTACGGCCTCGACAAGGGGGCGAAGTCGCAGAAGATCCTCGTCTTCGACCTGGGCGGCGGGACCCTCGACGTGACCATCATGGAGTTCGGCGAGGGCGTCTTCGAGGTCATCTCGACGAGCGGGGACACCCAGCTCGGCGGGACCGACATGGACAACACGCTCAGCGAGTTCATCGCCTCGGAGTTCCAGAAGGAGAGCGGCATCGACGTCCGGCGCGACAAGATGGCGATGCAGCGGGTCCGGGACGCCACCGAAA
>JAKAOB010000119.1 GCA_021812305.1 Thermoplasmata archaeon | reverse complement strand
AGGTGCTGGCGTTGCCGGTGGTGTTGAAGAGGGTCACATTGTCATGGAACCCTCCTCCGATGCTGCCGGCGACCGACCCTCCGGAGGGGTTCACGGTGACCTCATCGTAGGCGCCGGGCGGGGCCTGGATCGCGAAATTGCCGATGCTGGAGAGGTCGATCGACGTGCCGCACGTCGTGCGGGCGTTGTTGCACGACCCGACGGTCGCCCCGGGCGCCAACGGGATCTCCACATGGACGGTCGAGGACCCGCTCCTCAGGACGTTCACGAGGGGGCCGAACGGATCGATCGTCGCGTTGCCCCGGACCCACCCCCAGGAGTACATCAGGATGCGGCCCAAATGGATGACCGCGGCGGCCGTCGCGTTGAAGAAGACCGAGGCCGGCTGATAGCCGGCGGCGCTCACGTTGAGGTAGTAGAGCCCGGAAAGGACGCTCTCGTTGAAGTATCCCTGCTCGTTGCTGCCGTCGGTGAACGGGGTGCAGAGTCCGCCGTTCGTCGGGCAGGCTTGGATGCTGCCGGTGACGACCCCGTAGCCGGTCGAGGCGTCGGTCAGGGTGCCGTCGACCCAGACCCCGGTGGGAGCCGGGGTCGAGGCGGCGGGCGCCGCGCCGCGAACGCCCCCGCGCGCCACCGGGACGGAGGTGTTCGTGCCGAGCGGGTACAGGACCGCGGTGGGGGCCGTCGTGTAGTTGCCGACGGTGGTGTTGACCCAGACCCAGTCCGTCGTGTAGCCGGCCGCCGAGATCGACAGCTCGTAGGTGGTCCACGGGAGCCAGCCGCCGAGGACCGTGCCGTTGTAGCCGCCCGCGGAGGTGGAGATCCCCGAGCCCAGGGGCGTGCCGCAGCTGATGGTCGCGTCGACGTGGCAGTAGTGCACGTTCGCCTCGTAGAGGGGATGCCCCGTAGGGTCGACGACCTGGCCCGCGATGGTGGCCAGCGGGGTCATCGAGATGTTGCCGACGGAGACGTTGCCGTTGATGTAGGCCCATACGGTGTTCGGACTGAAGCCGGCCGCCGAGGCGGTGATGGAGTCCCACCCGAGGGGCGCCTGGCCGAAGAACGTCCCGTTGAAGTAGACGATCCCGTTGTCGCACTGCTGACCCACGGCGTTCGGCGAGGCGGGGCAGGCCACGATCGACCCGAAGTAGACTCCGAGGTTGGTCCCGGCCTGGAACATATGGCCGTAGATCGCCCCGGGCGCGGTCAGGTTAATCGAGCTGACCGACGGGGAGGTGGCCACCCTCATCGGGATCGGCTCGTACGGGGAGTAGCAGCACGTCAGCGGGGCGTAGCCCCACGTGTAGTTGGACGGGAAGCCGAGGGCGCTCGCCTGGAGGCGGAACCCGCCGGGCGGGACCGGCACACAGAAGCCACCGGCGGGCTCGCTCCCGCCGCAGGCCCACGGGCTCGTGCCTTGGGTGTAGGAGTACGACGCCATCGAGGTCGACTCCTTGGAGATGGCGATCACGCTGAAATCCTTCGGGGAGAGGGACGAGTTCGTGATGTAGACGCTGCCCTGAAGGTAGGTGCCGGGCGTGAAGTTGAGGTAGGTCCGGGTCACCTCGTTCGGGGTGACGTTCACCTCCGTGTTGTTCCCCCAGACCGGGAGGTCGGGGGATTGGCCGGGGCGACCCGGGATCGGCCACATCGGGATGCCCCCGCCGCAGTACCCCGTCGTGTCGGGGGTGATCGTGACCTCGTTGCGCAGCGCCACCGCGTAAAAGCCGGTCAGGGCACCCGCATACCCGCAGCCCTGCATGCTCGCCAGCTGGGTCATATTGACGGTGTAGGTCGCCGGATTGACGGTCACCCCGGAGCCCAGGAGGCCGTTCATGCTGGTGATCGTGGCCGTGTACTGGCCGGTCGGCCAGCGCGCCGGCAACGAGGTGGAGTTGTGGGTCACCGCGGTCGCGATATCGACCACGCCGAGCGGGACCATGTAGATCTTGCCGGCATTGTAGGACCCCCCCGCCGGGTTCCACGGGATCGTGCCGATCGGGGCGGACGTCGCCTCGAACCCCGTGGCGAGCGCCTTGATGAAGCTCGGCCCCGCGGCCGCCACCGCCTCGACCTGGGGAGTCATGACCGAGTCCCCCTGGGAAGCGCAGATGTTGGTGACGGCGGAGCAGACGGAGATGGCGCGGCACTGCGGGTCGTACGGGTTGCAGCCGGACGTGGTGGGGACCGGGTTGCCCGTGGTGATGTCGTACAGGGTCGCCTTCACGGGGACGAGCTTCTGCAGGTAGATCTTGCCGAGGTTGACCACCTGACCCGGGGTCGCGTTCGCATAGAGGAACGTCCCGAGGTAGCCCGGAGGCGGCTGGAACGTGATCTGGGAGGGCAGGGGGGGGATGCCGATCTTGAAGTAGCCGGACGACGAGGTCGTCCC
Organism: Thermoplasmata archaeon; assembly: GCA_021812305.1. Lineage (GTDB taxonomy): Archaea > Thermoplasmatota > Thermoplasmata > Lutacidiplasmatales > UBA184 > Lutacidiplasma. Next base: position 2,133 of record JAKAOB010000119.1, on the reverse strand, counting down.
TGCGGGGTTGCCGTGCACCTGCTGGTCGCGGGAGATCGCGGAGACCGCCACCCCGGAGAGCGCCGGAGTGTTCGTGATATTGGAGTAGACGTAGCCGGTGCCGATCGCCTCGGCCACCAGGTAGACGATCCCGACGTAGACCGTCGTCCCGGCGAGGCATTTGAAGTACGTCTCGTTGTCGACCCAGAACGACAGCGTGAACGTAGCGTAGTCCGCCCCGGCGGGGCAGCGGGCGGTGAAGTTCCCGTTGATGTTGGTCGTCACCTGCGTGCAGGTCGGACAGTCCCCGCCGATGTTGCTGTAGGCCTGGACGGCCACACCCTCGACCGCGCTGGTGCACGGGTTCCCGCCGCCCTGGGCACAGACGGTTCCCGAGACGAACCCGCTCGGGGTCACGATCCCGCTCGCGGGCGTCGGGGTCGCCGAGGGGATCGCGCTCTGGGCCGCCGGCGCGGAGGAGGTCGCTGCGAGCGACGACGATTCGGACGCGTTGGCGAGGGTCTGGTAGATCGGGGGGACGTACGCGGGGACGGCGCCCGACTCCTCCGCGAGCCCGGAGGGGGTCGAGCCGGGCAAGGTCATCGCCGCGCCCGAGGTCGCGGACGGGGCGGCCCGATGGATCCCGGGGACCTCCGGAAGCTGAAGGACGGGCACGGCCGCCGACGGGGCCGTGGCCGGGGTGAAGGGAGAGGCCGAGGCGGGGATCGCCATGAGCAGGACGACCACCCAGAACGCGAGGGCCATGGCCCCGGCGGTGAAGCCGCGGGCGGCCCGGAACGCCCGGGGCGAGCCGACCGGGCGGGTCGCGGGCAGGCCGATGGGTTCGGAAGGGCCGGGGGGCATTGGGGGGGTGGGGGAGGGACCGCCCATCTAGAGGCGGTCGAATGGAATATGGGGTTTAAACCTTTAGACCCCATATCGAGATATATCCGGTGAGCCGGCAGCGGGAGAGCGCGGCGTGGCGCCCGGGTCGTCCGGGGTCTGCCTCGGCGTGCGAGGGAGAGAGGTTTATGAATACGCCCCGCGTGCCCCGCGACGTCCGAGGGGAAAGCCGGCATGGACGTTCCGCTCTACGCGATCGCGCTCGCCGTCTTCGCGGTACTGTACATCGCCATCGGGGTCTTCCTGGCCTACACCCTGGTCATCACGCTCATCGTGATGTTCGCCTACCTGGCGATCCGGCACGGCAAGCTCCCCGAGAACTACCCGCACGGCCTCGGGGACACCCTCATCACCGTCATCTTCATCGGGGTCACCTGGGGGATCTTCATCTTCCTCGCCCCGAAGAACCCCCTGCCGTTCATCGGAAGCGGCCTGCTCTACACCTCGAACGCCAGCATCCCGATCGCCCCGATCATCTCGATCGCGCTGGTGCTCTCCCTCATCTTCCTCGTGATCGGCGCCTTCATCGCCCGGGACCTGGGCCGGGCGACCGCCGGCAGCACCACCAGCGCCAACGTCGGCGGGGACAACAAGCCGAAGCAGGGCGTCGGCGCGTAGGCCGCCGACCTTCCTTCTCGGAGGGTCTAAGTAAGCGCCGACCTTTCCCTTGGGCGTGACGCCCCTCTCCTGTGGGGAGGTCCGCGGGGCCCTTGCGGGCCTCGACAGCGGTAGGGGGACGACCACGTCGCCCGAGATCTGGGCGACCTTGGCCCACCGGGGAGCGGTCTCGGGGGACCCTTCGTCGCCGACGCTGACCGCGGTCGGCCGCCACGTCCTCGCCGAGCTCGAGGCCCGGGCGGCGCGCACGGACCCGCTCCCGCTGGACCTCGTCGCCGAGGAGCTCGGACGCGTGCTCGCCAGCCTCGACCAACGGGCGAAGACGGCCGAGTACTTCCTCGCCGAACTCGGACCGCTCACACCCCCGACGGCCCTCCCGCTGCTGCGCCCGGTCGCGGCCCTGCTCGCCAGCCTCCGGAAAGGTCCGGACGAGCTGGCCGAGGGCTTCCGCAACGTCTGGGGGAGCGTGGAGGTGATGGGCGGCGACCCCCGCGACCGACTGCTCGCGGCCGCCCTCCTCGTTGCGTCCGACGCCCCGATCGAGACGATCTACTCCCCCCTCATGGCGACGACCGCCTCGGTCCGGTCCCGAGCGGGGGCCGGAGTCCCGGCGGTCAGCGTCGCGACGAGATC
>JAKAOB010000029.1 GCA_021812305.1 Thermoplasmata archaeon | reverse complement strand
CCCGCGCCCGGATGATCGTCCTCTACACCCTCGCCCGCGAGCAGCGGCGGCTCGTCGTGGGGACGGGGAACAAGTCCGAGTTGCTCCTGGGCTACTTCACGAAGTACGGGGATGGGGGGGTCGACCTCCTTCCGATCGGGGACCTGTACAAGACCGAGGTCCGTGCCCTCGCCCATCGGCTGGGGCTCCCCCGGGCGATCCTCGAGCGCGCGCCGACGGCCGGACTGTGGGAAGGGCAGACCGACGAGGCCGAGCTCGGGGCCCCGTACGCGGACCTCGACCGGGTCCTGCGCGGGCTCGAGGAGCTGCGCTCGACCCTGGAGATCGCCCGGGCGACCGGATTTCCCGAGGCGGAGGTCGCCCGCATCGAGGCGCGCGTGGCCGCGCATCGGCACAAGCGGCGCCCTCCGCCGATCCCGAAGATCGGCCTGCGGACCCTCGGGATCGACTGGCGCGACTGAGCCGGGGGCGGCGCGAAAGGTTTTAGCGCCCCACCGCTCGGCCCTTCCCAAGTTCTCGGAGGCCGGACCCCGGCGTCCCCGACCGCACCCTATGGACCGCGCCACCTACCAGCACCTCTACGACACCCTGGCGACCATGGACGACGTCCGCCGCGTCGCCCGCGAACAATCGATCGACGAGGAGCTGCTCTTCGTCATCCATACCCACCGCGTCACGCGCGACGCGACCCGCCGATTCTACGTGGTGAAGCGGCAGGTGCCGCGGCTCGTCCGCGACTGGCACCACGGCCGGACGATCCTCGACATCGCCCACGAGTGGCGGTTCCCGCCGGTCCTGATGGGCCAGATGATGCTCGGCGAGCTCAAGATCCCCCGGAAGAAGGTCTGGCAGACCTTCCTGCATCCCGACACGGCGCCGGACCCCCGGCTGCGGACCGAGGTCCACGCGCTCATCGACGCCGACCCGATCTACTCGCCCCGCGGGATGGAGATGCAGCGCGAGCGCGGCCGTCGCGGCGAGGAGCGCCTCTACCAGTGGCTCGAGCGCCACGGCATCGGCTACCGGACCGAGAAGGACCTTCGGGGCAAGTACGCGAAGACCCCGGACGCGCTCCTCGACCACCCGATCATCTTCTACGGCCAGAAGCTCGCGTGGATCGAGTCGAAGGCGAACTTCGGGGACGATGTCGAGCTGAGGAAGAACCTCCGCCGCCAGCTCGCCCCCTACACCGAGCTCTTCGGCGAGGGCGCCGTCGTCTACTGGTACGGGTTCGTCGACGGGGCGGAGTCGCCGCCCGGCATCCTGTTGTGGGACGCGCCGAGCCTGGAGTCGATCACTCCGACGCTCGCCCCGAAGGCGGCGACGGCCCATCGCGCCCCGGGAGGATCTCCGCCCGAGGCACCTCCCGCTGCGCCCCCGTCGCGAGATCCCGCTCGACGACCGCACCCCGCGAAAGCTCCTTCGGACCCACGATCAGGGCCCGACGAGCCCGGCGACGCGCCGCCTCCTTGAGCTGGCGGGAGAGCGACCGCTCCATGAGGTCGGCGTCGGCCGAGACGCCGGCCCGCCGGAGCCCCTCGACGATCTCCCGGGCCGTGGGCGCCTCCGCGGGCGTGACCGCGACCACGTAGGTGTCGAGCGCCGGCTCGCCGTCGGGCCAGCGGCCGTGGCGGCGCAGGAGCAGCTCGAAGGTCTGGTCGCCGATCGCGAGCCCGACGGCGGGCGTCGGCGGACCCCCGAACAGCTCGATCAGGTGGTCGTAGCGGCCCCCGCCGAACAGCGCCCGACTGTCCCCCGCGCGGTCGAACGCCTCGAAGACCGTCGAGGTGTAGTAGGCGAGGCCGCGGACGACCGTGGGGTCGAAGACGACCCGATCCCCGAGGCCGATGCGGTCGAGCTCGCCGAGCAGCCGCGTGAGGCGCGCCACGCCCGCGCGGCCCTCGTCGTCGAGGGCGGCCGCGCCGAGCTCGGCCAAGACCTCGCCGAACGCGCTGGGGGGGACCCCGTCCCCCACCCGGGCGAGGAGCGCGACGAGCGCGGCGATCCCGTCCGGCGTCGCTCCGGCGCCGGCGAGCTCGGAGCGGAAGTCGGCGGCCGAGATCTTCCGGTAGCGGTCGAGGGCCCGGAAGAACCGGTCCCGGTCGACCGCGCCCAGGCGTCGGCCGAGGCTCTCGGCGAGCGCGCGGTCGTTCACGCGGAAGGCATAGAGCCCGTCCGCGCCGGCCTCGTCCAGGAGGAGCGCGGCCGAGGCGAGGACCTCCGCGTCGGCGGCCGGTCCGGCGACCCCCAGGATGTCGAGGTTGAACTGCGCGAACTCCCGGGTCCGCCCCGACTGGGGCTCCTCGTAGCGCCAGAGCCGGGAGATCGTGAACCATTTCACCGGGAGCGGCTCGGCCTTCGCCCGGTCGACGAAGACGCGCGCGAGCGACGGGGTCGTCTCGGCGACGAGCGTCACGTCGCGGCCGGATTTGTCCACGAACGCCCAGAGCTGCTTCGAGATCTCGTCGCCGCTCTTGACGCGGAAGAGCTCGAGGCTCTCGAGGCTCGGGGTCTCGAGCTCGGCGAAGCCGCAGCGCCGGGCGACGGAGCGCATCCGGCGCCAAAGCTCGGAGCGGGCCCCCGCGTCGGGCGGAGGGTAGTCGCGGAACCCGCGCAGGGGCGCGAACGGCACGGCCGGGAGAGCGGGCGCGCCGCTCTTAAGCGCTCCCCCGGGGAGCGCCGGGCGCGGCGGAGGCGTCCTCGGCTCCGGGAGCGAGGGCCGGCCACGGACCCTCGGTGAGCGGGCGCAGGCCGCGGTACGCCGCGATCGCCGCGGCGAAGTTCCGGTGCTTGAGCTCCAGGGCCAGACCGCGGAGCTCGTGGACGTAGGCGCCCACGTCGGTCCCGGCCGCCCGCTCCCGGAGGAGGGCGTCCTTGATCCGGCCGAGTTCGGCCACGAACCGGGGAGAGAGCACGGCCCAGAGCGCGACGGCGGCGCGGGCGAGGACCGGCTCGGCCACCGCGCGTTGGCCGGCGCGCGCGAGGCGCCGTCCCTCGGCGAGCGGCCCGAGCGCCGGTTCGGGATCGGCGCCGAGCTCCCGGGCGGTCGCGGTCATGAGGTCGCATTCCGCGATGAGGATCTGCACGGTCGCCCACTGGTCCTCGAGGTCGCCGAGCTCCTGCTCGATGTGGCGCAGGCGGCGCTGCGCGCCGGTCAGGTCGCCCATGCCGAGCGCCGCACGGCACGACTCGAGCTCCACGTCCGGGCTCGCCGTCGGGACCAGCGCGCTCAGCTCGTTGCGCCGGGCGACGACGGAGTCGTACTCCTCGGTGAGCGCGGCCGCCAGGTGGACGAAGAGGTCGCGCGCCAGGACCTCCAGCGCGTCCCGGTCCCGCGCTCCGGCGGCGGTCTGGACCTGGTCGGCGTAGGCGCCGAGGTCGATCCCCTGGCGACGTCCGACCTGGAGGTAGTCGTTCACCTGGCGCAGGAGGATCGGGACGTCGCCCGCCGGCGGGAGCGCCGGCAGTCCGACGGCGGCCCCGGGAGGGGGCGGTGGGGCGGCCGGCCGGCCCCCCCGGAGCGGAGGGAACCGGGCGGCCGGGGAAAGGATCCCGGCTTCCGGTTCCGCGGGCCCGGCCTCGGGGTCGGACTCGACGGCGCTGAGCAGCTCGCTCACCGCGCGCACGTACTGCGGGTCCGATCCCGCGCCGCCGGCGGCCTCCCGCACCGCATCGAACAGCCCCACCGCCAGATGGCAGCGACCGCACTCGGTCGCGTCCTCGGGGGCAGTGGACCCGCAGACGGGACACGAGGACACGCGGGCGCTCCGGTCAGTTCCCCAGGGTGCGGCCCACGGTCGGCGCGCGGAAGGTCGGGGAGCGGATCTCGGGGGCGTAGCGGTGGTCCGCCGCCATCGCGCGCAGCGCCTCGATCCGCCGCTCGATGGGCGGGTGCGTCGAGAACAGCGCGGCGAGGGTGCTGCCCCGGAACGGGTTGACGATGAAGAGGCTCGACGACGCCGGCGACCCGAACGGCATCGGGCGCCGCTCGTTGTAGTGTTCGAGCTTCTCGAGCGCGTCGGCAAGGGCGTTCGGGTCCCGGATCGTGCGCGCCCCGACCTCGTCGGCGCGCGACTCCCGCGCCCGGGAGATCCCGAGCTGGATCAGCATCGCGGCGATCGGCGCCGTGATCGCGGCGACGAGGACCAGCCAGCCGTTGCCGGAGCCGCGGTTCGACCCCCCGAAGAGCGAGGAGAAGATCACCCACTGCGAGACGTACGAGATCGCCCCGGCGAGCGTCGCGGCGAAGGTCATGACCAGGATGTCCCGATCCTTGATGTGCGCGAGCTCGTGGGCGAGGACGCCCGTGAGCTCCCGGTCGTTGAGGAGGCGGAGGGCCCCCTCCGTCGCCGCGACCACCGCATGCTCGGCATCGCGTCCCGTTGCGAAGGCGTTCGGGGTCTGCGTGGGGACGATCGCGAGCCGGGGGTGCTGGAGGCCGAAGCGCGGGGCCAGATCGCGCACGATGCGTCCGAGGCGGGGCGCGTCGGCCTCGGTGACGAGCTGGGCGCGGTTCGCCCAGAGGACGAAGCGGTCGCAGAAGAAGTAGGAGACCAGGTTCAGGACGAGCGACAGGCCGAGCGCGACGACCAGGCCCCCGAGGAAGCTGCCGAGCAGGTACTCGCCGACGAGCCCGCCGACGACCACGAACAGGCCGATGATCGCAGCGAAGAGGACCGCCGTCCGGACGCGCGGGCCGACCACAGAAGACGCTCCCGCACCGGTCAGCCGCCGCCGGTATAAATCCGTCCCCCGGCCGCGCCGCGCCAGGGGACCTCCGGCCCCCGGGGGGCGAGGTGGCGCCTCGCCGAGGGGGTCGGGTGGTAGGCGCCCCGGGCCGGGGCCTCGGGCGACGTCGCGGGCCGCGCGAGCTCGGGGGGGAACCGGCGCCGACAGCGTTCGCAACGGTAGCCGCGCCCCGTGCCGAGCGAGTGCGCGGTCCGGCCGCACGCGGGGCAGCGGGGCGGGACGACGGGGCCGAGGCGCGGCACCGGGCGCAGCAGCACGATCCCCTCGAGCCGGAACTTCGGGTCCTCCGCCCGCCCTCCCCAGACCTCGACCCGGTCCCCCGGGCGCAGCCGGCGTGCGAGGCGGGGCAGGGTCTTCGTCGGCTCGAACGCGAGGCACTCGAGGACGTCCCCCGCCCGGTCGCGGATCGAGAACGCCACGTGGCCGCCGGCGCGGACCGTCGGCCCGGCGAGGACCGTCCCGCGCACCCGGCCGGCGGAGTACGGTGCCAGGGCGCCGGCCGGCCGCCGTCGAAGGTGGTCGCCCGTTCCCTGGTTGGTGCGGAAGATCACCCATCGCTCGACCGGCTCGGAACGGATGGCGCGACGGGCGAGCGGCAGCGGGGATCGACGCGCCGAGCGCAGGCCGAACAGGATCGGGCAGGGGGTGTGGGGAGCGATCAGCACCCGGCGGGTGCGGCCGTCCGCGCACAGGAAGAGGTCAGGGTAGGTGCGTTGCGCGGCGAGGACGCTGGGAGCGCTGAGCCGGCGCGGGCGCCCCGCCGCCGAGGGGTGGCGGTACGCGATCAGCTCCCACGTGGCGCGCCGCCCCGGCCACGCGAGGGCCGCCGCGGCCCCGACGAGGCCCTTCGGGGAGCCGCGCGTTCTCGCCTCGGCGCCGGCCGCGGCGAGGAGCGCCTCCACCTCCTCCACGGCGACCAGGTCGCTGACGGCGCGTCGGTAGAGGCCGGCCGGGAGCGCGCGCGGGCTGACGACCATCGCCGGGTCGACCCGCTCTTCGCCGGTCCGAGCGCCGGCGAGGACCGTGGCCCACGCCGTCTCGAAAAACGCGTCCCGCTCGGCCGCCGAGGGCGGACGACCCTGCGCGAACCCCCGGACGGCCCGTCCATCGATCCGGCCGAGTTCCAGCGCCGGCCCGCGCCCGTGGCCGAACCGGGCCGCGAGGGCGGCGTTCCCCCGCGTCTTCCACGGGACGTTCGGGTTGAGGCGGACCAGCCGGGGCTCGCCCAGGACATCGAGCCCGGAGTCCCGGGCGGCCCGCAGGAGCTCCGTCATCACGAAGGTGGTGCAGCCCCCGCGGGGACTGTCGGTGTCGTCGACGCCGACCCACACGGGCCTACCCCTCGGCCGCCCGCCGGCGTCGGCGCCGCCGCCACAGGAGCGCGGACGCCACGGCCGCCGCGGCGATCGCGATGAGGATCACCGCGTAGGCCGTCGGGAAGGACGGGCCGAAGGAGATGGAGGCGCCCTGGCCCGGGGCGGCCGAGTACGCGCCGGTGAACTGGGCCGGGCCGAGCCCCCAGGGATCGTTCGAAGTCGACGTCGTGGTGAACCCTCGCGAGCCGGTGACCGCCGTCGCGTTCGGGGTCGTCAGGCTCACAACGACCGACGCGGCCGGGCCGCCGGGGCTCAGGCCGGTGGAGGAGTTGTTGAACGTCAGGGCCAGGAGGTGGCTGCCCGAACCGTAGTCGAACTGGTAGGCGAGGTCCGTCGTGATCAGGATCGGCTGGGTCGAGTTGTCCGGCCCCGTGGCGTTCGCGAACGAGACGCTGAGAAGGTGGGCCGAGGTCGGCGGGGACCCGTCCATCGTCAGCTCGACCCCGCCCCCGCCCGTGAGGCTGTTCGGCGGCAGCAGCTTGACCTGCTGCTGGATGAGGCTCTCGAAGAGCGTCACCTCGCTCGCGACGACGACCCCATCTCGGTTCCCGAAAAAGCCCCCGATGATCGGCGTCGATTCGGCGGTCTCGATCTGGGCCAGCGTCGTGGCGCGCTGGGAGGTGTTCGTGATCAGGACGTCGAGGAGGGGGGAGAAGTTCCCGTCCATGGCGTAGCGGAGCGCCGAGCCGTTCGGGTCCGTGTAGACGACCGTCACCCCGAGCGCTCCCGAAGCACTGAGCGCGAGGTTCACGTGGCCCGCGGGGACCGCGGCCCCGGGGGCCGCCAAGCACACCACGAGCAGTGCGGCGGCGATCGCGCGAGCATCCATCGTCGCTACCGGGAGGCGGCCGTGCGGGCGTCGCCCCCTAGGTGACGCCCTTGATCAGCCGGTCGTACGCGGCCCGGTTGTGCTCGAGCGCGATGTCGGTCACGGCCGGCCCCTCCTGGTCCGGCAGCAGCTTCAGCTCGAGCGCCACCGCCTCCGGGTCCGCGGCCTTCGGGCGGTGCATCACTCCGACGGGGATGCGGCCGGACTCCATCGTCTCGAGGCAGAGACGGAAGACCGCCTTGCGGTCGGAGGCATCGTAGCCGGGAAGCTTCGAGACGTCGACGATCTTCTCGCGCCAGAGCTTGAACGTGTCGTTGTAGGTCACACAGGGCGAGAGGTCCTCCACGAACGCAAAGCCGCGATTGGCGCGGTTGAACCGGATCGCCTCGGCGAGGACCTGCGTCATGCCCTTCGGGTCCCCCGAGAAGGTCCGCGCGATGAAGTTCGGCACCGGGATCGAGAGCGCGGTCAAGATCGCATCGAACGGGTGCTCGATGTTCCCCTCGAAGCCGATCTGGCTGGTCGGGGAAGCCTGCCCCTTCGTGAGGCCGTAGGTCTCGTTGTTCATCACGACGTAGAGGATCGAGGCGTTCTTCTTGAACGCGTGCATGAAGTGGCCCATGCCGATGGCGTAGCCGTCCCCGTCGCCGCCGGCCGCGATCACCGTGAGGCGCGGGTTCGCGAGCTTCACTCCGATCGCCTGCGCGAGCAGGCGCCCGTGCAGCGCATGGATCCCGTTGATCTCGATGAAATTGTGGATCCCGCCCGAGCAGCCGATCCCGCCGACGAGGACCTGCTCGTGCGCGGGGACCCCGACCTCCGCCGCGGCCTTCTTCACCGCCGCGAGGACCCCGAAGTCCCCGCAGCCCGGGCACCACGTCGAGGGGATCGGCTTGACGGACTGGACCATGGTCAGCCCTCCGTGACCCGGGCGACGATCTCCGGTGAACGGAACGAGTGGCCGTCGAACTTGACGAGGGAGCGCAGCTTGGCATGATGGTCGGGGAGCGCCTCCCGGATCAGGCGGGCGAACTGCCCGGTGAAGTTGTGCTCGATGATGTAGGCGACGTCGACGGAGTCGAGGAACGGCCGCAGGGTGTCCGTCGGCACCGGGTAGAGGGTCCGCGCCTGGTAGAACTTCGTGGGGATGCCCCGCCGGTCGAGCTGGGCTTGGGCCTCTCGGATCGGGCCCCAGGTGCTGCCGAACCCGATGAGCCCGACGCGCCCTTGGTCCGCTCCGTACAGGCGCGGCGGGGGCAGGTCGCCCCGCGCCTGGACCATCTTGTCCATGCGCTTGTGCATCATCTTCACGCGATTGACCGGATTGACGGAGACGTGGCCCCACTCGTCGTGCTCGTTGCCCGTGACCTGGGCGAAGGCGCCCGGAGTTCCCGGCGGCACGTGCGGGGAGATCCCGTCGGGCGCGAACTGGTAGTACTTGTACGCCTCGAGCTTCGCGAACTCTTCCGTGGAGAGCAGCTTGCCCCGGTCGAGCCGGACCTGCGCGAGGTCGACGGGCGACATCGTGACGGTGTTCTGCGAGAGCGCCTGGTCGAGCAGGAGCAGCACCGGGACGCGCCACTTGTCGGCCAGATTGAGGGCGTCGATCGTGAGGTAAAAGCAGTCGTCGGCCGTGCCCGGCGCGAGGACGAACCGGGGGTACTCCCCGTGGCCCAGGTTGGCGAGATGGGAAAGGTCGGACTGCTCGTGCCGGGTCGGCTCTCCCGTCGACGGGCCGACCCGTGCGCAGTCCGCGACGACGATCGGTAGTTCGGCCGTCCCGGCATGGCCGATCCCCTCGGTCATCAGCGAGAGTCCCGGGCCGCTCGTGCTGGTCATCGCGCGGGCCCCCGCGTACGCGGCCCCGATGACCATGTTGATCGCGGCGAGTTCGTCCTCGGCCTGGCGGACGACCCCATGGAACGGCGGCAGGTACCGCATCAGGTACTCCATGATCTCCGTCGCCGGAGTGATCGGGTAGCCCGCGAAGAACCGCCCTCCTCCGACCACGAATCCCAGAGCGACCATTTGGTTGCCCGTGGTGAGCACCTGGTCGCGCGCCTCGCCGTCAACGACGTTGCCCCGGGCCTCCATGCCGGCGTCGATCGCGGCCTTGCGGCCGATCTCGAGCGCCTTCAGGTTCTTCTCGAGCGCCTCCGGGCTGCGTCGACGGAACCGGCTCTCGATCACCTGCCGGGTGAGGGCCGGGTCGAAGCCCAGCATCACGGAGATCGCTCCGTAGGCGGCGGTGTTCTTGTAGATCGGGGCGCCGAGCTGGCCGCCCGCCAGCGTCGCGAACGGGAACCCGATCGCGTTCGGGAGGTCGGAACGGAAGACCGAGGAATCGTAGAGGATCGTCCCGTCGGGGGCGAGCTCCGGGCGCCCGACGTCAACGGCCTCGCTGTCGAAGGCCACGATGAGGTCGACCTGCGACTTCATCGCCGCGATGGGCTCCCGGGCGGCGCGGATGGAGGCATCCGCGTGGCCCCCCCGGATACGGGAGAGCACGTTGCGCGAGGTGTAGACATAGAGCCCCTTGAGCCGGAAGTAGCGGCCCAGCAGGTCCGAGACGGTGAGCGTTCCGTCCCCGCCCTGTCCGCCGATGAGCACGGCAAGGTCCGAGAGTTCCTTCGGCCGACGCGCTTCTCCGGGTCCGGATTCCACCGCGAGCGGGGTGGTGCGGGCAGCAGGTGTCGTCATCGGTCTCGTCGCGTCCGGCCCTCGAGAGCCGCACGCATTCGTTCGATTCGGCGCGCGTATTTAACGGTGGGGGCGCGCGAGCCCGGCCGGTGAGGATTCTCTGCCGTTCCGGCGCCTCCCGCCCGCCGGTGAACGCGCGCCGGGGACGAGCCGACGCACCAACATGCGTACGCTAACGTTTGTCCGACGATCGTGCGGCCAAGACTTTATGTCGCGCCCTCGGTTCGCGGGTCGAATGGCCGACGAGCGCCTCGTCGAGGACTACCACCGGACGACGGCGGGCGACCGGCACCTCCCCGAGCACATCGAGGTCTGGGACGAGACGCTCCGCGACGGGGAGCAGATGCCCGGGGTGCACTTCAGCCCGGAGGAGAAGCTGCGCATCGCGGAAGCGCTCAGCGATGCGGGCGTGAGCGTGCTCAACGCCGGGATCCCGGTGGTCTCGACCGAGGAGGCCCGGGCGGTGAGCCTGCTCGCGGGAGCGGGGCTGCGCGCCAAGGTCCTCGCGGCCGGGCGTACCGTGGCGACCGACGTCGACGCGATCATCCGCAGCGGGGCGCGCTACGCGGCGATCTTCGTCGCCGCGAGCGACGTCCATCTGCGCTACAAGCTCAAGATGACCCAGGAGGCGGTCCTCGAGGCGTCGGTGCGCTCGGTCCGTCAGGCGAAGGCGGCGGGGCTCCACGTCGCCTTCGTGACCGAGGACACGACCCGCGCACCGTTCGACTTCGTGGAGCGGCTCTATCGGGCGGTGCTGGCCGAGGGGGCCGACCGGCTCGTCATCGCGGATACCGTCGGCGTCATGACCCCGCTCACCTTCCGGTGGTACCTCCGGGAGTTCGCCCGTCGCGTGCAGCCCCGGGATTGGTCCGTCCACTGCCACAACGACTTCGGGCTCGCCGTCGCGAACACGCTCACCGCCCTGGAGGAGGGCGTGACGAGCCCCCAGGTCTGCGTCAACGGGCTCGGCGAACGCGCCGGCAACGCGTCGCTCGAGGAGGTCGTGATGGGCCTCGAGGTGCTCTACGGCGTGCACACCGGCATGGCCACGGAGAAGCTCTACGGGCTTTCGCAGCTCGTCGAGGAGATCGCCGGGGTACCGCTCCCTCCCAACAAGGCCCTGGTCGGCTACAACTCCTTCTCCCACGAAGCGGGGATCCACACCCACGGGATCCTCCAGCACACCCTCACCTACGAGCCGCTCCAGCCGGCGATGCTCGGCCGGGAGCGGCAGATGATTCTGGGCAAGCACACCGGCAAGGCCGCGCTCGTGGAGAAGCTCAAGGAGCGCCACGCGAACCCGAGCGACGAACTGCTCGCGCAGCTCCTCCTGCGGCTAAAGCAGGCGGGCGAGAGCCACGGCAAAGAGGAGATCCGGCGCTTCCTCGAGGAGTACCGCCGGATCTACGCGCGCCCCGGGATCTCCGACGAGGAGTTCTGGGGGCTGGTGGACGAGCTCGGGATCCGGACAGAGCGAACATGAGCCGAAGCAACGGAGCCGGCCAGACCCTGGCCGAGAAGGTCCTCGCGCGCGCCTCCGCGAAGGAGATCGTCACGCCGGGCGAGATCATCGAGGGGCACGTCGACCTCGCCATGATGCACGAGGCGGGAGCCCAGACCGTCGGACCGTTCCATGAGATGGGCGCGCCCCGCGTATGGGACGTCGACCGGGTCGTCATCGCGATCGACCATTGGGTCCCGGCATCCACCGAGAGCGCGGCGGTCCTGCACCGCATCCTCCGGCGGTTCGCGGCCGAGCAGCACCTTCCCCACTTCTACGACGTGGGACAGCACGGCATCTGCCATCAGATCTTGGCGGAGAACGGCTGGGTCGTCCCCGGCGACCTCGCTGTGGGTACGGATTCCCACACCAACATGCTCGGGGCGATGGGTGCCGTCGCCGCCGGCATCGGCCCGACGGAGATGGCCGCGGTCCTCGCCCTGGGCCGGCTGTGGCTGAAGGTACCCCCGACGGTCCGCATCCACGTGCGCGGCCGGCTCGGCAAGGGCGTGACGGCGAAGGACCTCGTCCTGCGCATTCTCGGGGAGATCAAGACGACCGGGGCGACGTACAAGGCGGTCGAGTTCGCCGGCCCGACCATCGAGGGGCTCTCGATGCCCGAGCGGTTCACGCTCTGCAACATGACCACCGAGATGGGCGCGAAGTGCGGGATGGTCGCGCCCGACCCGACGACCTTCGACTACCTGGCCTCGATCGCGAAGCATCCGATGCATCCCCTCACCCCGGACGCGGACGCGCGCTACGAGCGCACGATCGAGATCGATGTGGAGGGAATGCCGCCGATGGTCGCCTGCCCGTACTCTCCGGACAACGTCCGGCCCCTGCCCGAGGTGGCCAAGGAGCACATCCGCGTCGACCAGGTCTTCCTCGGGTCCTGCACGAACGCCCGCATCGAGGACCTGCGCGAGGCGGCCGCCCTGATGAAGGGCGCCAAGGTCCACCCCTCGGTCCGCTACATCGTCTCGCCGGCCTCCACCTCGATCTACCAGCAGTGCCTGCGCGAGGGGATCATCGAGATCTTCACCGAGGCGGGGGCGGTCTTCACCAACTCGAGCTGCTCGGCGTGCTTCGGCGGCAACATGGGCATCATCGCTCCGGACGAGGTCTGCGCCTCCTCCTCCAACCGCAACTTCCCGGGCCGCATGGGGGCGAAGAACGGCCGGATCTACCTCATGTCCCCTGCGGCCACGGTCGCGGCCGCCATCCGCGGCGAGATCGCCGACCCGCGGGAGTTCCTCTAGGAGAGGTCGCAGATGCAGAACATCCTCACGGGCCGTGTGTGGGTCCTCGGCAAGGACATCGACACCGACCAGATCATCCAGGGCAAGTACCTCACCATCATCGACCCGAACGAACTGAAGAAGCACGTCCTCGAGATCGTCATGCCCGAGTTCGCCCGCGAGGCGAAGCCCGGTGACATCATCGTCGCGGACGAGAACTTCGGGTGCGGCTCGAGCCGGGAGCACGCCCCCGCCGGGTTCAAGGCGCTCGGGATCGGCGCCGTCGTCGCCGACTCCTTCGCCCGCATCTTCTTCCGCAACGCCATCAACCTCGGCGTACCCGCCATCGAGGCGCGCGGCGTGCGGGCCCTCTTCGAGGCCGGGGACCCCGCCCGCATCGAACTGCGCGCGGGCCGCATCACGAACGAGCGGACCGGGGCGAGCCTCTCGTTCCCCCCGTTGCCCGAGCACCTCCTCGGCCTCCTCGAGGCCGGCGGTCTCGTCGAAAAGGTCCGCGCCGAGCTCCACGGCAAGGCCGGCGCATGAGCTCCGCCGGTTACCGCATCGTCCTCCTCCCCGGCGACGGGACCGGGCCGGAGGTCCTCGCCGAGGGGCGCAAGGCCCTGGACGCCCTCGCCGAGGGGGACGCAGCTCCCTGGCGGCTGGAGGAGCATCCGGGCGGCGGTCAGTACTACCTGGCCCACGGCCGCGAGTGGGAACCCGAGTCCGAGGCCGCCGCCCGCGCGGCCGACGCGATCCTCCTCGGGGCGGTCGGCTGGCCGGGGGCCCGCCTGCCCAACGGCGACATGGCGGGCGGGGCGCTCGTGCTCGGACTCCGCTCGCGACTCGACCTGTTCGCGAACGTCCGGCCCTGCCGGCTCTACCCCGGTGTCCTCCACCGGATCAGCGGCGAGTACCGCCAGGTGTGGGACCCGAAGCACGTCGACATGGTCATCGTCCGGGAGAACACCGAAGGACTCTACACGCCGGCGCGCGGGGTGCTGCGGCGGGCCGACGAGACCGAGGTCGCCGTCGACACCCGCATCATCACGAAGAAGGGGGCCGAGCGGGTCATCCGGTACGCCTTCGAGCTCGCCCGCGCGCGGCCGCGCGGGGCCCCCGAGGACGGGGTGCGTCGGGTGACGTGCGTGGACAAGTCCAACGTGCTCGAGGGGTGCCGCTTCTTCCGCGCCACGTTCGACCGCATCGCGAAGGAGTACCCCGAGATCGAGCCGGACTACGCGTACGTGGACGCCTTCACCCAGTGGATCGTCCGCAATCCCGAGCACTACGACGTGGTCGTGTCGACCAACATGATGGGCGACATCATCACGGACCTCGCGAGCGTGCTCCAGGGGGGGATGGGGTTCGCCGCCGGAGGGAACATCGGGGGGGACCACGCCATGTTCGAGCCGGTGCACGGGAGCGCGCCCAAGTACGCCGGCCAGCATCGCGTCAACCCGTTCGCTACGTTCTTCGCGGTCGAGATGCTGCTGCGCTGGCTGGCCGAACGGCACTCGGACGCCCGCCTCGGGCGCCAGGCCGACCGCCTCGAGGCCGCGATCGCGACGACGCTCGTCGCGGGCCGCGCTCGGACCTACGATCAGGGGGGCGAGGTCTCCACGATCCAGGCGGGCGAT
Source organism: Thermoplasmata archaeon (assembly GCA_021812305.1). Taxonomy (GTDB): domain Archaea; phylum Thermoplasmatota; class Thermoplasmata; order Lutacidiplasmatales; family UBA184; genus Lutacidiplasma. The sequence continues at coordinate 6,898 of JAKAOB010000029.1, read as the reverse complement.
CGCATCGCCGAGGCGATCCGGGGGATCCCCCGATGAGCGAACGGCGGGAGGTCGCCGTGGTCGGCGGGGCCACGGTCAAGTTCGGCGTCCGGGCGACGACGTGGCCCGAGCTCGCGCAGGAGGCCGGGCTGGGCCTCTTCCGGGCGGTCCCGGCCCTCGCCGCCGAGGACGTCGACTCGTTGTTCGTGGGCGCGGCCGAGCCCGAGCGGTTCGCGTTCCAGTCGCACGTCGCCCCGCTCGCCGCCGAGCAGATGGGGCTCACGCCCCACCGCATCCTCCAGCGGACCGAGCTCGCCTGCGCCTCCGGCCAGTCGGCGATCCGCAGCGCCTACGCCGCGATCGCCTCCGGGCTGAGCGACGTGGCGGTCGCGGTCGGCGTCGAGAAGATGAACCTCCCGTCGATGGCCGAGGCGAACACCGCGATGGCGTGCGTGATGGACCGTCCGTGGGACGGCGTCCACGGGGCGACGGCCCCGCCGTTCTTCGCCATGGTAGCGCAGCGGCACATGCTCGAGTACGGGACGACCGAGGAGCAGCTGGCCGCGGTGTCGGAAAAGAACCACCGCTTCGCGAACGCGAATCCGTCGGCGCAGTTCCATGAGAAGACCTTCCCCCGCGACAAGCTGCTGCGCCTGCCGCTCGTCGCTCCCCCGCTGCGGCTGGGCGACTGCTCGTCGATGACGGACGGCGCCGCGGCCGTGGTCCTCACCCACAGCGGGCTCGTCCGCCGGTTCACGGATTCGCCCGCCTGGATCCGCGGGACCGGACAGTACTCGGACTTTCACAATCTCGCGAACGCCGGCTCCCTGACCGACTGGGTGGGGCTCCGACGCGCCAGCGCCGAAGCGTTCCGCTCGGCCAGGATCACCGCGGCCGATCTCGACCTGGCCGAGCTCCACGACTGCTTCACGATCTCGGAGATCGTGGAGTACGAGGCGTTGGGCCTTTGCCCGAGCGGCGAGGGGGGCCGGTTCGTCGCCGACGGGCGGTCGGACCGTGGAGGGGACCTCGTTGTGAACCCGCGCGGGGGCCTCCTCGGATGCGGCCACCCGCTGGGGGCGACCGGGATCGCCCAGGCGGTCGAGGTCTTCGAGCAGTTCGCCCAGAAGGTCGATCCGCGGCGTCAGGTGCCGGACCCGCACTGGGCGCTCGTCCACAACCTGAGCGGCAGCGCCAACGTCCACTCCTTGATGGTCTACGAGCGGGGGGGATAGCATGGCCGAGGCGACGGTCGTTCCGGTGAAGAAGAAGCGACCGGCCGAGGCCGAACCGGCGGGCCCGGGCGCGCCGACGGTCCCGTTCCTCCTCGATTTCTACCCCCTCGAGCGCGAGGATCAGACCCGTCTCGCCGCCTTCTATGCGGCGCTGCGCGAGGGGCGCCTCACCACGACCCGATGCCGACGCGACGGGGCGCTCCACTGGCCGCCGCGGACGGTCTGCCCGAAGTGCCACGAGGACGCCGTCGATTGGGTCGACCTGCCGACGCAGGGGCGAATCTACGCGTTCAGCGCGGTCCTCGCGGGCGCGCCCCTCGGCATGGAGGCGGAGGTCCCGTTCGTCGTCGGGCTCGTCGACCTGGACGGCGCCCCGTTGCGGCTCTTCGGTCGGATCGAAGGGAGCGCGTGGGCCGAGGTCCGCATCGGCCAGACGGTCCGGGTCGAGACCTACACCATCGCCGACGGCCGCGTCTTCTACCGGTTCCGAACCGTTCGCGCCGAGGGACCGGCGGCCGCGGTCCGTCCGAGTGAAGGCTATTTATAGACCCCCTTGGTCTCGCGCGCCGCCGTCAGAGGAAGGTCTCTCATCGATGGTCTCCGCCGGTTCGGATTGGTGGCGCCGCCACGGCTGGACGGTCGTCCTGTTGCTCTCGGCCTTCGGCATCGCGCTGCTCATCCGCACGGTGTTCATGGCCCCGGTGATCGAGCTGTTCGGCCCGCTCAACGTCTACGGGGGCGGCTCGGACTCGTTCTACCACAGTCGGGTGATGACCTACATCATCCAGACCCATACGAACCTCGTCCGGGACCCCGGGCTGCACTACCCGTTCGGGGCCGTCAACCCGCGCGAGCCGCTGTTCGACTGGATGAACGCGATCCTGGGCATCCTCTCCGCCCCGCTGTTCGGCGGCAACGCCGTCGTGGCCGGCGCGTGGTGGCTGGACTTCCAGGGCCCGCTCTGGGCGGCGCTGGGCGTCTTCCCGGTCTACCTGATCGGTCGCGAGGTCAGCTCGCGGCGGATGGGGCTCGTCGCGGCGCTCCTGTACCCGTTCCTCGTCGCGAACATCGACTCCTCGACCTTCGGCTACGCGAACTACCTGTCGTTCTACACCTTCTTCATCCTGCTCACGCTCTACGGCTTCCTCCGCACGATCAAGGCGACGGGGACCCGTCGCTGGGTGGAGAGCTACCGTCGCCCCGGTCAGTTCCCCGGGGCCCTGCGGGCGTTCCTTCGGACCGAGCGCCAGTCGGTGAAGTGGGCGGTCTTCACCGGGGTCTCCTTCGGCGCCTTGGCCCTCGCGTGGCAGGGGTACTCCTACGCCGTCGCAGCGATCGTCGTCTTCCTGGTCGTCCAGCTCATCATCGAGCGGATCCGGCGCGTCGACTCCCTCGGCCTCTACGTGAACACCTGGATCATCGGGCTGATCGGGTTCCCGATGGCCATCCCGTACTACCTGCCGCAAGGGCTGTTCGCGGGGTGGTTCGATCTGCCGCTCCTGATCTACTTCGGGGCGCTTCTCATCCTGCTGCCGTTCGTCTTCCTGAGGGACAGTCCCTGGGTCGTCTCGGTGCCGGTGCTCGTCGGGATCACCGCGGCGGCGGTCGGCGCCCTCGACGTGCTCAACCACGCCTTCTTCGTCAACATCGTGACGGGGCAGGGCTACTTTGTCAAGACCCTGATCTACTCGACGGTCGCCGAGGCGCAGGCGCCGAGCATCGACGCCCTCATCCTCGGGTTCGGCGTCGTCACGTTCTTCCTCGCGTTCGTGGGGCTGGCCTTCGTCGTCTGGCGGCTCGCCCGCGAGCGCTTCAAGCGCCAGCACCTGCTCTTCCTCGTCTTCGGGATCCTGTCGATCTACCTACCGGTCTCGGCCGCGAAGTTCTTCTTCCTGGGATCGGCCGCGTTCGCCCTGCTGCCGGCCGAGGTGGTCGTCCGCCTGCTCGACGTCGCGAACTTCGGCACCTACCGCCGCACGGTCGCCTCGCTCTCCGACCGTCGCAGCCAGTTCTCCGCGCTCCGCCGCGGGTTCAAGGCCCGCTACGTCCTCGTCATCCTCCTGCTCGTCGTCCTCCTCTTGCCGAACGTCTGGTACTCGGTCGATGCCGGGATCCCCTACAATTCGAAGAGCCAGTTCAGCCAGCAGATCTACAACTCGCTCCCGGCCCCGCTGAGGGTCTCGCCGCAGAACGCGACCAGCTTCTACCTCGGCGCGGCCGGCACGCAGCTCGACACCCCGTCCCAGTACGACGAGAGCGGCTACCTCTGGCTCGCCGGGCAGGATCAGGGCGTACCGCTCCAGAATCGGCCCGCGTTCATCAGCTGGTGGGACTACGGGTTCCAGGCGCTCGCGCAGGGGCTCCATCCCACCGTGGCCGACAACTTCCAGAACGGGATCGACCCGGCCGGGAACTTCCTCCTCGCGCAGAACGAGACCCTCTCCATCGGCATTCTCGCGACGACCCTCCTCCAGGCCGAGCAGACCGCCTCGCACGACCCGTACCTTCCGCCGGCCCTGAACCACCTTTTGTCGAGCGACGGGGTCAACCTGACGACCCTGCACACCCTGATGGTCAACACGAGCCAGGACGTGCCCCTCGTGCTGGCGCACCCCGACCGCTACCTGCCGGTCGACCCGGCGAACATCGACCCGACGAACGCGATGTTCGACACGGTCTCGTGGTTCCTCGCGACCAGCCTGTCGGAGAGCGCGCTCGTGCAGGTCTACGGCGACATCCAGACCTTCACCCACTGGTCGATCCGCTACGCGATGGTCGACAGCCGCCTCTTCCCGTTCAGCGGCAGCAACACGGGGATCTTCTACGCGCCCGCGGACCTCACGGACCGGGTGATCGGCGCGGGCGGCGCGCCCACCGCGTACTACACCTTGAGCGTCCTCGGTTCCGACGGCAACACCTACGCGGTCGGGGCCGTCCCGGCGGGGGTCTCGGCGGTCCAGTACAACATCAACTACCTCCCGGCGTTCTACAACTCGACCATCTATCGGACGTTCATCGGCTACACCGGTACCGAGGCGGGCCAGTCCGCCGGGATCCCGGGGCTGAGCTCGGGGCTGACCAGCCTCGACCCGATGCCCGGGTGGATGATGCAGCACTTCCGGGTCGTCTACCGGACCGCCTACTACTGCCCGTACTCGAACCCGACGGGCCACTCGGGCTGCTTCCAGCCGATGAACCTGATCCAGGCCCAGGCGCTCCAGAAGCAGCAGAACGGCACGCTGGACGCCTCCTCCTCCGCCTACTTCCAGGGCGGCGAGTCGATCCTCGAGTACTATCCCGGCCAGCCGATGACCGGGGTCGTCTCGCTCCCGGGCGGGACCCCGGTCCCTGCCGCGCGCGTGACGGTCTTCGATGAGTGGGGGATCCCCCACCAGACCGTCCTGACGAGCGCCGACGGCGCCTACTCGGTGATCCTCCCCCCCGGCAACGACACGATCAACGTCACCGTCGGCCCCGTCTACGGGCTGCTCCAGCAGGGCCAGACGAGCCTCGCGACGATCCACCTCTACGTGTCGCCGGTCTACGGCCTGAGCCCCACCGCGCCCACGCTCGTCCGGCCGATCGTGCTCAACCCCGGGACCGTCGAGGGGTTCGTCTACTGGAACACCGCGAACAACTCCTCCTACATCCCGAACGCCGACCTCCTCGTGCCGGGCGCGTCGGCGATCCTCTGGGGCAACGGGCACCCGACCCGGACCGCGCTCACCGACGCCAGCGGGGCGTTCGTGATCGGCAACGTCGCCCCCGGCGTCTACAACCTCTCGATCGCCTACGACGGAGCGAATTTCAGCCAGCCGCAGGTCTACGTCCGGAACGGCCAGTCCGTCAACGCTTCGCACGGGCTCTCCCCGGCGACGCTCGAGGGGGTGGTGCGGACCGACACCGGCGTGCCGGCGGTCGGGGCGACGGTGCAGGTCCAGTCCGAGAGCGGCGAGGTCTCCGCGACCACGACCAACGCGACCGGCGGCTTCCGCATCCCGAACCTGGGTCCGGGCAACTACTCGGCGACGGCCAGCCTGCCCGGCGAGGCGATGGCGTCGCCCCCGGCCGCGGTCTCCTTCGCCCAGCCGGGCGGCCTCGTGCGGACGAACTTCACCCTCGCGCCCGTCGTCCAGATCAGCTTCGCCGTCGTGGCGAACGGGGCGCCGGTCGCGGCGTTCCCCGTGCGCCTGTCGCCGACGCCCGTCCTGGCGCAGCCGGTGACCGCGACCCCGTCGCCCAACGGGACCCACGGGTCCCCGGCGCCGAACCCGAATCCGGTCGGCGCGGCCCAGACGAACTCTTCGGTCTTCTACTCGGACGCGAACGGGTTCGTCCGGGCCGTCGTCCCCGCCGGGAACTACACCGTCTACGGCCTGGGTCTGATCGGCGGGACGTTCTACTCGGGATTCGAGACGTCCTACGCCGCGGCGACGTCCGCCGGCGTCACGCTCGACCCGCTCACGCTGGCCCCCGCGAACTCTGTGTCGGGCAAGGTCCAGGGCATCTCGTCCTCCGGCGGCCTTTCGTCCCCGACCGAGGTGCTGGCCTACGACGTCAACGGGAATGTCGTGACCGGGTTCACGAACGCCTCGGGCGGCTACCGCCTCGAGCTCCCCGCCGGGACCTACTCCCTGTTCGCCGTCGAGGGCCTCACGGTGGCGTCGTCCCCCGTCGCGATCGGCTCCGCCAACGTGACCGTGAGCGGCCCCACCGTGCGGGACCTCGCCCTCGAGAGCGGGTCCGTGGTGACCGCCCAGGTGGGCGTCCCCGTCTATCGCGGCGCGACGGCGATCTCCCCGACCGCGGACGCGACCGTCCGCGTGACCTTCGCCCCGGCCGGGGCGACGCTCTTCGTCCACGCGAACGCGACCGGCTTCGTCCGGTTCGTCGTGCCGACGCTGGCGGCCCCGGGCGAGTCGTTCTGCCTGTCGGTGAGCGCGTACGGCTACGCTCCGTTCAGCCGCTGCGGCCTCTCCCCGACCTCGGTGAGCGGCATCGGGACGATCCCCCTCTCCCCGAACCCGGTCGCGGTGGCCCTCTCGGTCAACGGGCTCCCGGCGGGGGCCGCGATCACGGTCAACCTCACGGCCGCCAGCCCGACCGCGCGCACGACCAACGTGACGGGGGGCCCGTCCTTCGCCCTCTCCCTCACGCCGGGCGACTACACGCTGAGCGCCTTTTCGACCGCGTCCGGCGGGGGGCTCTACCTTCCGCCGAACGTGCTCAATGTGACGCTTCCGGTCGGTGCGCGGACCACGAACCTCACCCTGACGGTCGTGCGGGAGGTCGCGGCGAACGGGACGCTCCGGCTGCCGGGCGCCCTTCCCGCCACCGCGGTGACCGTGCGGTTCCTCTCCCCGACGGTCAACGTCACGGTCTCGGGCTCCGCGTTCGAGGGGCGGTTCCTCATCGCCCCGGGGACCTACACGGTCTACGCGGCCGCCCCCGGGGCGAACGAGTCGTTCGCCTCGCTGTCGTCCGTGACGGTCAACGCCACCGGCGTTCTCTCGAGCGCCATCGACCTCACGGCGCCGGCCCCCCGGGTGACGGTCAATCTGACCCGGCCGGACGGCGCGCTGCTCACGAACACGACGGTCCCGATCGCGATCACGGGCCCCGGCGGCCTGACCTTCACCGTGGAGGCCCTCGGGGGCCAGGCCCTCGTCGCGCTGCCGGCCAAC
>JAKAOB010000028.1 GCA_021812305.1 Thermoplasmata archaeon | reverse complement strand
GCCCCCGCCGCTCGAACCGACGCTTTATAGGAGCCCCCGGCTCCAATTCCGCCGGTGCCCGCCCGTTCGCTCGCCCAGCAGCTCGCGGCGAAGCAGCGCGAGATCTCCGTCGCCGAGTTCTTCGAGCGGAACCGCCAGATCCTCGGGTTCGACAATCCGCTGCGCGCGCTCCTCACGACCGTCAAGGAGGGCGTGGACAATGCGCTCGACGCCTGCGAGGAGGCCCAGGTCCTCCCCGAGGTCCGGGTCGAGATCGCCCGGGAGGGCGCCGACCGGGTCCGCGTGAGCGTCGAGGACAACGGCCCCGGGATCCTCAAGCGGGAGATCCCGAACGTCTTCGCCCGGCTCCTCTACGGCTCCCGCTTCCACGCCAACCGCCAGTCGCGCGGGCAGCAGGGGATCGGCATCTCCGCGGCGGTCCTCTACGCCGGGCTGACGACGGCCCGGCCGGCGAAGATCACGAGCAAGGTCGAGGAGGAGGAGGCGGCCCACGTCGTCGAGCTCCTGATCGACACGCAGAAGAATCTCCCGCGGGTCCTCTCCGAGGACCTCACCCTGTGGGACCGCCCCCACGGCACCCGGGTCGAGCTGCTCCTCAAGGCGAAGTACCAGCGGGGACGCCAGTCGCCGTTCGAGTACCTCAAGGGCACGGCGATCGTGAATCCCCACGCCCGCATCGTCCTCACCGAGCCGGACGGGACCCGGGTCACCTACGAGCGGGTGTCGGAGGAGGTCCCGCCGGTGCCGAAGGAGGTCGCCCCCCACCCCTACGGCCTCGAGCTCGGCGAGCTCGGCTCCCGCCTGAAGGCCGCGCGGTACTCCTCCCTGACCGAAACGCTGCTCAAGGAGCGGGCCGGCGTCAGCCCGCGGGCCGCGCGGGAGGTCCTCTCGGCGGCCGGCCTGACGGGAAAGGAGGCCCCGGGGGATGTCCATGGCGAGGAACTCGAGCGGCTCCTCGCCGCGCTCCACAGCGTCCCCCTCGTCCCCCCGACCGTCGACTGCCTGAGCCCGATCGGCCCGCTGCTCATCAAGCGCGGGCTGCGCAACGTGCTGGGCGAGGTCCGGCCGGACTTCTACGCCCCGCCGGTGAGCCGGCCGCCGAGGGTCCGCGGGGGGTTCCCGTTCCTCGTCGAGGTCGGGCTCGTCTACGGCGGCGGCCTCCCGGTCGACCAGCCGATCCAGCTCCTTCGGTTCGCGAACCGGGTTCCGCTGCTGTTCCAGCAGGGCGCGTGCGCGATCACGGCCGCCGTCGAGCAGATGGACTGGCGGCGCTACGGGCTCGACCAGCGCGGCGGGGCCGGCCTCCCCGTCGGCCCGGCGCTGCTCCTCGTCCACCTGGCCTCGACCAAGGTGCCGTTCACGAGCGAGGCGAAGGAGGCGATCGCCCCCGACCCCGAGATCGAGAAGGAGCTGACCCTCGCCCTCCAGGCGGCGGCCCGGCACCTGCGGACGCATCTGTCGCGCCGCGGCCGCCGCGACCAGGCGAGCGAGAAGTTCGCGATCATCCAGCGCATCCTCCCGAAGCTCGCGGAGAAGACGGCCCACCTGGTCGACCGGCCCGTTCCGGACCTCACGCCGGTGATCACCCGGATCATGGACATCGTCTTCGTCGACCTCACCTCCCCCGAGGGGGCCGGGCCGACCGTCCGCGCCGAGATCACGAACTACACGCCGCGCCCCCGGGTGCTCGAGACCTTCCTCGAGATGCCCGCGGCGCTCCTCGGTTCGGCGACGTTCGCGCCGGCGCCGGACGGGACCGACCCCGGGCTCGGCCGCGCCTGGTGGACGCTGGCGAAGCTGGCCCCGAACGCGCGGACGGCGCTCTCGGTCTCGTTCCCCCCGGGGACCGAGGTCGACGCGTCGGACCTCTCCTTCTACGTCGCGGGCGTCGACGAGGCCCACCTGCTCGGGGCCGAGCCGCTCCCCGGCGACTGGGACATCCGGCTGCCGCGGGCGGTCATCGAGGCCGCCCAGGACGCCGGCGAGCCGTTGCCCGCGGCGGACGAAACGGAGGTGGACTACGATGCCGCCGAAGCGAGCGAAGGCGCCCGCGACGACGACTGAGGAGGAGGGCCGCCATACCCAGGCCCTCGCGCCGACCCGGGCGCTGGCCCGCTCGATCTACGACCAGCTGAACGCCGGCGAGATCCCCCGGATGCGCCTTCCGCTGCGGACGAAGCAGAACATCGCCTTCCAGATGCGCGAGGGCGTCTGGAAGCTCGGCCGCGCCCTCGGTACCCGCAGCGCGCGGAAGCTCGACGGGGCGCTCATGCTCCTGCGGACGTTCTACCTGGTCGACTTCATCAACGAGATGGCCCGCGAGAACAAGACCTCGACCTTGCGCGAGCTCTACTACATCAGCGAGGGGTGGGAGGAGTCGAAGTTCCACAGCGAGGACGAGTCGAACCTCCTCATCGAGGACCTCGAGGTCCTCTGCGAACGCCTGCGGGAGGACTTCCGCCTGCACCCGGAGGAGAACGGCGCGTCGGTGATCGGCGACCTCACCCTCCGCGAGCGCAACCGCAAGGGGGTCGTCAAGAAGATCAACTGCCGGAACGACGTGGGGGACGGCGGCTACGCGCTCCCGTTCAACGTCGAGTCGGAGAAGATCCGCCTCGAGTCGACCTCGGCGAAGTTCGTCCTCGCGATCGAGTGCGGCGGCATGGTCGACCGGCTCGCCGAGAACGGGTTCGACGAGCAGCACGACGCCCTCCTCGTCCACCTCAAAGGCCAGCCGGCGCGCTCGACGCGCCGGTTCCTCAAGCGGCTCAACACCGAGCTCCATCTGCCCGTCGTCGTCTTCACCGACGGCGACCCGTGGTCGTTCCGCATCTTCGCCTCCGTCGCCTTCGGGGCGATCAAGACGGCCCACATCTCCCAGTACCTCGCCACGCCGTCGGCCGAGTTCCTCGGCGTGACGGCGAGCGACATCGAGAACTACGACCTGCCCTCGGACAAGCTGAGCGAGCAGGACGTCCGGGCCCTCGAGGCGGAGCTGACCGACCCGAGGTTCCAGACCGCCGACTGGCGGGCCGAGATCGAGCTCATGCTCAAGAACGGACGCAAGGCCGAGCAGCAGTCGCTCGCCAAGTACGGGCTCAACTACGTGACGGACACCTATCTGCCCGAGAAGCTCGGCGAGATGGGCGTCCTCTAGCCGCCGAGCCCGAGGGCCGCGAGCGCAGCGGGCCCGAAGAGCGCCGGGGCGAGCTCCTTCGGAAGGTAGACGACGCCCCCGCCGGCGAGCACCTCGCGCCGCCAGGCGAGGCCCTGCTCGGTGAACTCGCGGGCCTCCGTCGCCGATTCGCTGGCCGCGCCCCCGCCGCGCGGGCCGGGGCGCACGCCGTCGCGGCCGAGGGCGAAGAGGTCCGCGGCGACGTCGTAGACGACCCAGTCGAGGGGCACGACGAGCGCGAGGTGGACGATCCGTGGACGGAACTTCGACTCGCTCTCCGTCTCGGTGCGGAGGAAGACCCCGTACTCCCGCCCGTCGAGCGTCGCGCTGTGGTCGAAGGAGAAGCTCTTGCGCAGGAACAGCAAAAGGTTCGTCTCGAGGTCGGCGACATCGACCATCCCCCGGCCGAGCGGTGCCGGCTACTTAACGGCGAAAACCGACCTCCGCCGGCGGCAACTCTTATAATGGGTCAAAAGTACCCCGCGCCACCTCGGACGCGGTGGAATGAAACGCAGCTCGCGCGTTTGGAAGAAGCGCGGCCACATGCGGTGGAAGTGGCGCAAGAAACGGATGCGCCGCCGCATGCGCGCCCAGAAGATGCGCAAGCAGTAGGCCACCCCTTCCGGGGAGGGTGCACCCCTCCCCGTCCTTTCCTTTCCGTGGGTCGCGGCGAACGCCCTTACCGGCCCAGCCGGCCGAGCGCGCGTGCTTCCCGCGTGGCCTTCTTCCACTCCTTGTAGTGGGTCCGGCACAGCGGGGCCCGACGGCCCGAGTCGGGGAGGTGGCTGAACGCCTTCTTCGCCTCGGCCAGCGAAAGGTGCCGGGCGACCTCCTCCGCGCAGCCGGGGACGACGCAACGGTCCGGGACCCGATCGCGGGCCGGCCGGGCGCGCTCGGCCGCGTCGCTCATCGGCGGCCGCGCTCCTTCAGGGTCCGCGCGACGAGGTCGGGGATCTCGTAGGGAAAGTCCGCGACCTCGGCGCCCGCGGCGCGCAGCGCCTCGAGCTTGCTCGCCGCCGTCCCCTTCCCGCGCGCGATGATCGCCCCGGCGTGCCCCATCCGCTTGCCCGGGGGGGCGGAGCGGCCGGCGACGTAGGCGACGACCGGCTTGGTGAAGTGCGAGCGCAGGACCTCGGCGGCGTCCTCCTCGGCGGTCCCGCCGATCTCCCCGACGAGCACGACGAGGTCGGTGTCGGGGTCCGCCTCGAACAGCGGCAGCGCGTCGACGAACGTCGTGCCGATCACGGGGTCGCCCCCGAGGCCGATGCACGTGCTCTGGCCGAGGCCGTGCTCCTTGATGCCGTTGACGATCTCGTAGGTGAGCGTGCCGCTGCGGGAGATGACCCCGATCCGTCCCGGCCGGAAGACGACGTTGGGGATGATCCCGGCCTTGGACTTTCCGGGGGCCGCGATGCCCGGGCAGTTCGGCCCGATGATGCGCGCCCCGCGCGACCGGGCGTAGTGGTACATCGTCAGCATGTCGTGGAACGGGATATGCTCGGTCACGACGACCGCCAGAGTGACCCCCGCGTCGACCGCCTCGAGCAGCGCGTCCTTCGCGAACGGGGCCGGGACGAAGATGACGGAGGTGTTCGCCTGCGTGCGGTCGACCGCCTCCTGCACGCTGTCGAAGACCGGGACCCCCTCGACGCTCTGCCCGCCCTTGCCCGGGGTCGTCCCGGCCACGACCCGGGAACCGAACAGGAGCATCTGGCGGGTGTGGACCGTCCCCTGGTGCCCCGTGATCCCCTGCACAACGATCCGGCTGTCCGGGCCGACGAGGACGCTCACGGCCGGCCCCCCGCCGCGGCGACGGCCGCCTGGACCGACTCCTTGAGCTCGTGAAGCGACGTGACGCCCGCCGAGCGGAGGATCGCGATCCCCTCGTCCTCATTGTTGCCGCGGATGCGGGCCACGAGCGGAAAGCGCTCCGCGGGCGGGACCTGCTTCATCGCCTCGACCAGACCGAGGGCGACAGTGTCGCACCGGGTGACCCCGCCGAAGATGTTGAGGAAGACCGCCGCCGGCCGGGCCTTGGCCATCAGCAGGAACGCCTCGGTCACCTTCTTCGGATCGTCGGTCCCCCCGAGGTCCAAGAAGACCCCCGGTCGGCCGCCGAACTGCTGGAGGACGTCGAGCGTCGCCATGGTGAGCCCGGCCCCGTTCGCGATCACGCCGATGTTGCCGTCGAGCTGGACGAAGGCGATCTCCTTCTCACGGGCGATCTCCTCGAGGGGGGTGCGGTCGTCACGCACCTCCGCGTACTGGGGGTGACGGAACGACGCGTCGTCCTCGATGATGACCTTCGCGTCGAGCGCGGTCAGTCCGTCCCCGACGACGGCGAGCGGGTTGATCTCGACCAGCTCGGCGTCCTCCCGCTCGAAGATCTGCCAGAGCGCGGTGAGGACCGTGTCGAGGGATCGGACGGCCGGACCGACGAGGCCGAGCGTCGTCGCGATGCGCCGGCGCTCGTACCCGGTGAGCCCGACGAACGGGTGGACCGGGACGCGCAGGATCTGCGCATCGTCGACGCTCTCGATCTCGACGCCGCCCCGGGCGCTCGCCATCACGATCGGCAGCCGGAGGCTCCGATCGAGGGCCACGGAGAGATACAGCTCCCGGGCGATCGGCAGCTTCTCCTCGAGGAGGACCTCGCGCACCCGCTCGCCCTTGAACTCGAGCCCGAGGATCGCGCCGGTCGCGGCCTCCGCCTCGGCCGGGGTCGAGGCGAACCGGACGGCGCCGCCCTTCCCGCGGCCTCCGGCGAGCACCTGGGCCTTCACGACGCAGGGAAGCGGCACGGACCCGGCGGCCACGGCCGACGCGGCCTCCGCCGCCGAGCGGACGACCCGGCCGCGGGGGAGCGGCATCCCGTACTGGCGGAAGATCTCCTTGCCTCTCCACTCCGCGAGCTTGACCATCGTCCGTTCCTCGCGCCGCCGTGGCGACCGACTAATTAAGAGGAACGGGGCGCGCCCCGCCGGTGCGCCGGTCGCCGCCGTCCGCGGGGTCCGGCGGGGGCCGTCCCGGCGGGAGGGGGGGTCCGCGGGCCCCGCGCGGGGATCTCCGCGAGCTCCCGGGAGAGGTCGTCGAGGATCTTGCCGGCCACCTCGGGCTTCGGGCCCTTGAGCCAGCGGCGGTCGCCCCGGCGCGTCAGGACCAGGACCTGGGTGTCGGCCGCGCCCATCACCGCGCGATCGTTGCCGATCATCCAGTCGGCGCCCGAGCTTTCCAGCAGCGTGCGCGCCTCGTTCTCCATCGTCACCGATCCCGCGCCGGCCGTGAGCTTGAAGCCCACGAGGCGGGTCGGGCTCGGGGCACGGCGGCGGATCTCCCCGAGGACCTTCGGGGTCCGCTCCAGGGTGAGGGTCAGCCGCGGCTCTTCGCCGGAGGAGATCTTGCCCGTCCGCGGCACCAGCGTGTAGTCGCTGAGCGCCGCGGGGACGAGGACGGCCGCCGCGCGGGCGAGCTCGCGGCGGCGCTTCTGGGCGAGGGCGAGGAGGTCCGCCACGCTCCGCCAGCGTCGCACGAGGATCCACGGGGGTACGGGCGTCTCGAGGGCGCCCGCCCATAGCTCGACCCGGGCCCCCCGGTAGTGCGCCTGGGAGGCGAGCGCAACGGCCGTCGCCCCGCTGCTCTCGTTCGTGATCGAGCGGACCGCGTCGATCGACTCCCGCGCCGCGCCCCCGATGACCACGACGGGCCGTCCCGAGAGGGGGCCGCGCGCCAGGCGGTGGAGCACCTCGGCGGCGATCTCCTCCGGACCCGCCAGCTTCTCTTCCCCCTCGGCCGAGGTCGTCGGGACGATCCCGACCCCCCAGGCCCGGAGCCGCTCGAGGTTCTCTCGGATCGCCGGGTTCCGGGCCATGTCGGCGTGCATCGCCGGGGCGAGCAGGACCGGGACCCCGCCTCCCAGCGCCACCGATGCGAAGCTGGTCACGGGGGTGTCGTCGATGCCGTGGGCGATCTTGGAGATCGTGTTCGCCGTCGCCGGGGCCAAGAGCAGCAGGTCGGCCCGGCCGGCCCCGGGTCCGAGCAGGGAGACGTGCTCGACCTCGCCGGTCAGCTCGACGATCGGGGGGTGACCCGTGGCGAACCGGACCGATTCGGGCGTGACGAGGCGCGTCGCCTCCCGGCTCATGACGGCCACCACGTCCGCTCCGTGGCGCAGGAGCTCCCGGACGATCCGAGGGGTCTCCACGGCCGAGATGGACCCCGAGATCCCGAGAACGATGCGGCGACCGGCCAAGAGCTCGGATCGGCGGCCCCGGATCGCCCGGCTCGGATGCATGTCGAAACCCCGGACTCAGAGAGGATCCCGGGACTTTAGCTCCTCGCGTGGGGCGGCGAGGCATCGGCTTAATGAGCGGGACGGGCTCGGCGGAACGTGGCCGACCGTCGGCGCGCCCGCCGCGCGAAGGCTTCCCCGCCGGCCCGAGCGCCGGCGGTCGCTCCCGCCCCAACCGGCGCGCTGCTCCCGGTCGTGCCCGCCTCCACCTCGCAGTTCACCGAGGTCGCGCGCCTCCCCGTCGCGGAGCCGCCCGTCGCCCCGAGGGCCGTCGGACGTGGCGTCCTCGTCTTTGACCTCGACGGGACCATCCTGGACGACATCGGGCCGATCAGCGCGGTCGCTGCCGCGGTCCTCGCGGAGGCGTTCGGGACCCCGACGGAGGAGGGCCGCTTGCACTACCTTGCCACGACGGGAATGCCGTTCGAGGCCCAGCTGGCGCAGCTCTACCCCGATGTCCCGGCCGCGACCCGGGCCGAAGTGGCCCGCACCTTCCACGACCGCAAGGTGCGCGAGGCGTACAAGGAGGCCCGCCCGTTCCCCGAGATGCCCGGGCTGCTCAAGCGGCTCGGCCGAGAGGGCTGGACCCTGGTCGTCTCGACGGGCGCCGAGCGGGAGATGGCCGACCTGGTACTGGAGCGCGAGGGCCTGCGGTTCTGGTTCGAGGCCGTCCTCGGATCGGGGCAGGGGACGAAGCGCGAGCACCTCGCCGAGTTCCGCCGCCGGTTCCCGGAGGCCCCGCTCTACCTGATCGGCGATTCCCGGTTCGACATGGAGGCGGCGGGCTCGATCCCGGGGGTGGTCGCCCTGGCTCGGGCGTCGAACCTTCCGGGATGGGCGCTCACCCCGGCGGATCTGACGCGCTGGGGGGCCCGCTGGGCGGACTACTCTCTCGCGTCACTGCCCGAAGCCCTCGAGACGGCCGTGCCGAAGGGCTCGGCCGGACGTTCCCTCCCCCGCCGCCGGAAGTAGGAAGGGCCGGGACCGAGAGTCTCCGGTGGCGGGGGAGGTCCCCGCCACCGTTTGAACCCGGGTCGAGGGATCCACAGTCCCCCAGGATAGACCAAACTACCCCATCCCGGCCGCACCCTGACGAGGAGGGACCGCAAAGAAAAGCCTTGTGCCCCGCGGTCGCCGGGACGATGGGCTCAGCCCGGGTCGCCCCAGCGTCGGGCGACCTCCGCGCGGAGCTCGGGTGAAAGCCACGGCCCGTCGCCCGCGACCGCGTTCTCGACCGCGTGGTCGATGCGGCGCGTGGCGGGGAGGACCGCCGTGACCCTCGGGTCGGAGAGGGTCCACTTGAGGGCCAGCTGCGCCCAGGTGCGGCACCCGAGCGCGGCGACCGGGGCCGGCAGTGGGCCCTCCCGGCCCGTGAGGAGTCCCCCGGTGCCGAGCGGCTGCATGACGAGGACCCCGAGGCCTCGCTCCTCGGCGATCGGGAGCAGCTGGTCCTCGGCCTGACGCGCGGCGGGGTGAAGCGGGAGCTGGACCACGTCCAGCGCCTCCTCCCGGAGGATGCGCGCCAGCTCGGGGAACGAACGCGGTTCGTAGTGCGTCACGCCGACGTAGCGCACCGTCCCCTCCGCCCTCAGCCGTCGCAGACGGGGGAGAAGGTAGCGGAGGAGGCGCAGATTGTGGACCTGATACAGCTCGATCCGACCCCCGAAGAACGCGAGCGAACGTCGGATCTGCCGTTCGGCCTCCTCCTCGGTCTGCGCCCAGACCTTGGTCGCCACGAACACGTCCTCCCGGAACGGCCGGACCGCCGCGCCGAGCACGCGCTCGGCCTCGCCGTACATCGGGGAGCTATCGAACACCCGTACCCCGGCGCCGTAGGTCGCCTCGACGACCTTCCGAGCCCGACCCTCGGCCTCCGTCCCCCGCACATCGAGGACCTTCCATGTCCTGAACCCCACCACGGGAATCCGCTCGCGGCCGGTGCCGAGGGGCCGGGTCTCCATGCGATGCTCACCCCTTCTTCGGCGGGGCTCCGGAAGCGGAGGGGGCGTCCGGCAGGGGCTCGGCGAGCGCGAGCAACCCCCGGCGGTCCTCGCGGGCTTGCCGACCGACCCAGAGGAAGAACACGCCGAACCCGATCAGGAGCGCGGGGGTGAGGAACACGCCCACGCTCACACCGTATGCGCCGGTCGCGTAGAGGAGCCCGGCCAGGGCCGCACCGGCGGCGATCGTCAGGACCCCGCCGATCTCGAAGACCCGCTCGACCAGCATCGTCCGCGGAAGAGCCGGCCCGCCCTCCGTCCTCGCCCCCAACGGCGTCTCGGACCTTTACTTTTCGATGCGAACCCGGCCGAGAGGTTATCCCCCGGGCGCGTTCACCCGCCTCCGTGGTACCTCCCGCCCCCGAGGGGCCGTCGGATCGCCTCCGACGCTGGCTCGAGGTCCCGTCGGCCTACTCCCCGTCGGTGACGTGGGACGGCGAGTCCGTTCTCTACCTTTCCGATGCGACCGGCCACCCCCAGGTCTGGCGGGTTCCCTCCGCCGGAGGCCCCGCCCGTCCCTTGACCTCCGGTGCAGAGCGGGTCGGCGGGGTCCAGGCCTCCCCCACGGCCCCGCAGGCGATCGTGTCGGTCGACGCGGGGGGCGACGAGCACTGGCAGCTCGCCCTCCTCGACCTCGCGCCCGCCCCGGGTCGTTCCCCGCCACTTCGGCGCCTCACCGATTCGCCGAGGGTGGTCCATGCCTCGGGACGCTGGGCGGACGACGGGCGGTCGTACGTCTTCGCATCGAACGAGCGCGACCCGCGCTTCTTCGACCTGTACCGCATCGGCATCGATCCCCCCTCGCCGCCGGTGCGCATCTTCACCGGCGACGGGACCCACGTCGTCCTCGACGTACGCGGCGATCGGGTCCTCTTCGCGCGCGCGTCCACGAACCTCGACGCGGACCTCTTCGTCCTGCGGGACGGGCAAGCCGTCCACCTCAACCCGCATACCGAGGAGGTCACGGTGCACGGGGCGGCCCTGCGCGACGACGCGGTCTACGCCGCAGCGAACCCCGGACGGGATCTCACCGCCCTCGTCCGGTACCGCCCCGGCGTCCCGCACCACGAGTTCGTGCGGGAGTTCCCCGGCGAGGTCGAGCATCTCTCGGCCGCGCCGAGCTCCTCCCTCCTCGCGGTGGTCGTCAACCGGGACGGCTACGGCGAAACGCACCTGTTCGACCCGACGACCCGAGAGGACCGGGCCGTCCTCTCCGGGCCGCGCGGCGTGATCGGGGGGATCTCGTGGCTCCCGGACTCCTCGGCGTTCGCCTACGACATCGCCTCGGCGGACGGCATCGACGTCTACCGCCGGGTCGTCGATACCGGCAAGGAACGGCGCCTCACGCGACCCGCCACCGAACCGCCCGGGTCGGTCCTGCCCCGGCTCGATCGGGTCCGGGCCCGGGACGGCGTCACGGTGCCCTACTGGGAGTTCGCCCCTCGGGGCCCAGCGCGGGGCACGGTCGTCTACGTCCACGGCGGCCCCGAGTCCCAGGCACGACCGGGGTTCAGCCCGTTCCTCCAATTCCTCGCCGGCGAGGGCTTCCGCGTACTGGCCCCCAACGTGCGCGGCAGCACCGGCTACGGTCGCACGTTCGTTCACCTGGACGACGGACGCAAGCGGATGGACTCGGTGCGGGACCTCTACGACCTCCTCGCGGCCCAGCTCCGCCAGGGGCGGGTCGCCCCGGGGCGCATCGGGATCCTCGGCGGGAGCTACGGGGGCTTCATGGTCCTCTCGGCGCTGAGCGAATATCCGGAGCTGTTCGCTGCCGGGGTGGACCTCGTGGGCATCGCGAACCTCGTGGCGTTCCTCGAGCGGACCGGCCCCTGGCGCCGTCGGCTGCGCGAGGCCGAGTACGGCAGCCTCGAGCACGACCGGGCGTTCCTCGAGGAGATCTCGCCGCTCACGCACGCCGACCGCATCCGGGCCCCGCTCCTCGTCATCCACGGACGCAACGACCCGCGGGTGCCGCTGTTCGAGGCCGAGCAGATCGTCCGCGCATTGCGCGCGCACGGCCGGACCGTCGAGCTCCTCGTGTTCGACAACGAGGGCCACGGCATCGTTCGCCTCGACAACCGCATCGCCGCGTGGACCCGGGCCGCCGAATTCCTCGGCGCGCACCTGGCCGGGCCGGGTCCGACCGGCGCCGTGCCAGCCCCGTAGGGATCAGGCCGGGCGTCCGGGCCAGTGCTCGAGCAGGTCCAGGACCCCCTTGCCGAGCCACTGCCCGCCGTCCACGGCCAGGACCTGGCCGGTGATGTAGGCGGCGGAGGGGGACGCGAGGAAGGCGACGGCGTCCGCCACCTCCTCGGGGGTCCCGAACCTCCCCATCGGGATCCCGGCGCGGATCGCCTCCACGAGATCCGGGCTCACCCAGAGCTGACGGTCGGTCCCCTCCGTGCGCACCGGACCCGGGGCGACCGCGTTCACCCGGATGCCGTGGCGTGCCCACTCCACGGCGAGGGTCCGCGTGAGGGCGAGCACCCCGGCCTTCGCCGCGGCCGAATGCGCCGTCCCCGGCCCGGCCATCCACGCGTACGACGCCACGATGTTGACGATCGCCGGACGCGCCGAGGCGCGAAGGAGGGGAAATGCCGCGCGCGAGCACAAAAACGTCCCGTCCAGGACGATCCCCACGACCGCCCGCCAACCGTTCGGGGTGATCGTCTCCGCCGGCGCGATGAAGTTGCCCGCGGCATTGTTCACGAGCAGGTCGAGGCGTCCGAACTCCTCCCGGACCCGACCGAAGAGCCGGTCGACCTGGGCCGCATCGCGGACGTCGGTAGGCGCCTCGACGATCCGCGCGCCGGTGGACCGGAGCCGCTCCGCGCCGGCCCTCAGGTGATCGCGCGAGCGGCTCGCGATCGCAAGGTCGAACCCGTCGCGGACCAGACGCGCCCCGATCGCGAGGCCGATCCCGGTCCCCCCGCCCGTCACGACGGCGACCGGTCGCGGGGCCTCGGACCGCCGTCGGGCGCTGGCGCGGGGGGCGCCGGAACCGGAGCGGCCGCCGCCCGTTCGGTGGCGCGCTGCGGCCGTCATAGCGGCGGGCTGCCGTAGATCCGATGGATGATGAGGTCGGCCACGGTCGCCCCGGTCTTCGCGTCCGCGATGAACTCGTGGGGCGTCAGCGGCGGGATGTAGTAGGCATCGCCCGCATGGACCCGTACCTCGGTCATCTCCCCCCGCGTCGATCGGCCCCGTCGGACCCAGAGGAGGATGCGGTGAAGCCCGGAGCCCTCGATGCAGATCCCCATCTGCGCCTCGCGGTGCCGATGGAGCGGGGAGTGCACTCCCGGACCGATCCGGTAGAGCGCCAGGGTCATGACGGGACCCTCGATGACGATCTTCTGCCGAAGCCCCGGGAGGAACGGTCGCCATTTGCCCGAGACGACCCGTGTCCGACCGCGCACATCGGCGATAATCGGGGCCGTGTATTAGGACCTGTTCACGGCCGTCGCCGGCCCCCCCCGCGGCCCGCGCCCGAGCCCCCGCGGACCGTCACCCGCCGAGAAGCGAACGGTCCGCGGGGGGCAGGGACGTCCGCGCCGCCGGGCGCGCTACTCGGTTCCGGCGGCGCCCGCAGGGGGCCGACGCCGGCGGACCGCGCCGGAGGAGCTCGCCCTCGGGGGGGCGTCGGGCGGCCGGGCGTCCCCGAACGACTCGAGCGGGTGGTCCGAGACCTCTACCGGAGGATAGCGGACCTGCTCGCCCTCGACGACCGCGAACGGTGTCCGGACATGCGGCGAGGGCGATCCCGCCCCGAGGATGTGGAGGACCGAGACCCCGCGCGCCAGGAGCGCGTCGGCGACGAGCGACCGGTGGCAGCGCCACGGTACCGCCTCGGCGCACAGAAGGGCGAGCGGGGTGGAGCGCGCCTCCGTGACCAGATCGCGGATCGCCCGCTCGAACGTGGGCGTCTGCATGTAGTCGGCGAACCCGCGGAACGAGGCGTTCCGCCAGCCGGTGTTCGACGAGTCCCGCGCGGGGCGACGCAGGCCTCCCAGCGCCGGCGCGTGGCGGTAGTCGAGCCCCTCCCTCGCCAGCGCCCCCGGCAGGGTCGCCCGGTCGAACTGCGGATTGTGGCGGGAACGGGGGACGGTGCGGATATCGACGACCCGGCGCACCCCGGCCGAGCGGAGGAGCTCCACGAGCTCGTCGAAACTCCTCGTCGAGTGTCCGATGGTGCGCACGACGGCGGGCCCCGCGGCGGTCGGGTCCGGCATCGCCCGGGCTACGGCCTCCCGGGCAGATAGTCCGTGGGGTCGGTGGGACCCAGGGATGCGAGTCCGGCGCGAACCGATAAGCGGTCGGTGCGCCTAGCGGAGCGATGAACGCGGACGCCGGCCCAAGCGCTGCCCCGATCGTCGGATTCGTCGGCCTGGGGCTCATGGGGGCCGCGATCGCCCGCCGGCTCCTGGCCGCCGGGATCCCGCTCGTCGTCTACAACCGCACCGCGGAGCGCGCCCGACCGCTCGTGGAGGCCGGCGCGGCCCGGGCCGACCGGCCCGTCGAGGTCGGTCGCCGGGCCAGCTCCGGCGTCGTCTTTGTCATGGTCAGCGACTTCGCCGCGGTCCGTTCGGTCCTCTTCGGGCGCGGCGGGCTGGCCCGCGGAATGCCGGCCGGCGGACTCGTGGTCGACCTCAGCACGGTGACGCCCGATCAGAGCCGGACCGAGGCCGAACGCCTTTCGCGGCGCGGCGTCCACTTCCTCGACGCGCCTGTCGGGGGGAGCACGGACCTCGCCGCCGAAGGACGGCTCACGGTGTTCGCGGGCGGTGCGGCCGCGGACCTCGACCGGGCCCGACCCTACTTCGACCGGTTCGCTGCCCGTATCGAGCCGATGGGCGACGTGGGGTCCGGCACATCGATGAAGCTCGTCAACAATCTGCTGACGATCGGTCACGTCGCCCTCGCCGCCGAAGCACTGTCCCTGGCCGAAGGGTTGGGTCTCGGGCGGGCACGGGTCACGGAACTGCTCCTGGCCGGCGGCGGGCGCTCGGCGATGCTCGAGCGCAAGTCTCGGATGTTCCTCGAGCGGAAGTACCCGGTCCAGTTCAAGCTCCGTCTGGCCGACAAGGACGTTCGGCTCGTCGAGGCGGCGGGTCGCGCGGCGGGCCGATCGACGCGGCTCTCGCGCGAGGTCCGGCGCCTCTACGACGCGGCGATCGCCGCCGGACGGGGCGACGAGGACTTCGCCGCGGTGTTCGACTCCGTCCGTCCCTCGGAGGCCGACGGAGCGGGGGCGGTCCCCGCGCCCTCCCCTCCGCCCTAAGGCGCGCCGGACCGGCCGAGGCCGACGCGCTCGGAGAGGGTCGTCCAAAGGCGCGCGGCCATCTCCGGTGAGTTCGACGCCGGGGCCCCCGGCCGGATCCGACCCCGCACGACGTAGGCGCCCGTCACATCCGCGAAGGCCGCATCGCAGGCGACCGCGAGCGGGGTCCGTGCTCCCGCCTCGGCCGAGATCCCGAAGAGGGCCTGCGCCAGACGGACGCCCCCGCCGAACCATCCGCGGTTGTTGAGGCCCCAGTGGGTCCGGACGAGGCCCGGGTGCACCGCGTTCACGCGGATGCCGTCCGGAGCGAACCGCCGGGCGAGCTCCCGTGTCAGGAGCATCAGGGCGAGCTTCGAGGCGTTGTAGGCCCGCATGCCGGAGTAGCCATGGCGGAACTCGAGGTCGGTGAGGTCGAGGCGCCCCATCCGGTGGGCCTCCGAGGCGACCATGACGACGCGCGACGGGGCCCGTGCGTTCAGCCGATCCCTTAGCAGAAGGGTCAGGAGGAACGGGGCCACCACGTTGAGCGCGAAGGTGCGCTCGACGCCCTCCGCCGTCTCCTGCCGTCGGGCATAGACGGCCCCGGCGTTGTTGAGGAGGACGTCGATCCCGCCCGGCGCGGCGGCCGAGGCCGCCTTGGCGAGCGCGCGGACCCCGTCGACCTCGGCGAGGTCGTGGACCAACCCGATGACCGCCGCGGCGGGCACGCGGGCGTGGATCTCGTCGACCAGGGCACCGGTGCGCCCCGCGTCGCGCCCCGCCGCGATCAGCGTCGCGCCGCGTTCGGCCAGTACGCGGGACATCACCTGTCCGATCCCCGAGGTGGCCCCGGTGACAAGGCAGACCTTGCCCTCGAGGCGGGCCGCGGGGGCGTCGGGGGAGGAGGACACGCCCCGAGCAGGGGTCCTCCAGTGATAGGCGTTTTCCCTCGCACGCTTGGGCCGCGGCGAGACGCAGCCCCCGGGCGCTCCCGCCCAGCGACCGTGTTCGGTTCACCCTGCGACGTGCCGGGAGGCTCGCGGGTCCTCGGGCGTGCGCGGGCGTCCCCCGAGGGGGCCGACCGTGCACCGGCGCGGGACACGGGCTAAATACCGGACCGCGGTGGCCCCCCGATTCCCATGGTCTCGGTCGATGTCGCCCACGAGAAGTGCACCGGCTGCACCCACTGCCGGGACGTCTGCCCGGTCACGGTGTTCGAGATGCGCCCGCGCGATGCCTTTCCCGGCATCGTCGACGACCCGAGCGTCGCGGCCAAGTTCCAGTTCCGGGCGGAGAAGTCCGCGGTGATCGCCGGCCCCGACTGCATCGTGTGCGAGGCCTGCCTGTTCGAGTGCGAGGGCGAGTGCATCACGATCGTCGACGACGAGGGCACGGCCCATCGCTCGACCTACAAGTAGGCACGGGCCCGGGCGCCGCGGCTAGCTCCGACCGCGCGGCGGGAGGGAACCCCGCTCGGCGGCCCGCCGCCGCCGGACCTCGCGGGCCAGCGCCTCCCCCCGGGGGGTGAGGCGGTAGACCTTGAGACGTCGGGGCTGGCCCTGGACGTGCTCGAGCTGCTCCTGCACGACGCCGGCCGCCACGAGCCGTCGCAGCACGTTGCTCACCTGGTTCTGCCCGGTGCCGAGCCGCTCGCTCATCCCCTTCTGGGTCCAGTCGAGCGATGCGATGTCGTCCGGTCCCAGGATCGGGAGCGAGCCGAGGTAGGCGACGACCTCACGGGACCACCGCCTCGGTTCGTCCGCGGCGGGGGGGATCGCCGTCCCCGGCCGGGCGGGAACGATCAGGGTCACGACCGGCCGGGCGATGGGGCCCGCCGGCGACGGAGCGGGGGAAGAGGGGCGTTCCTGGGCCGGGGGCACCGGCATCGACGACGTCGCCGCCGCCGCGCCGACCACCGGCCCCGCCAGGGCATCCCCGAGGAGTCCCGCCGAACCGCCGGAGAGCGCGCCGGGCGGGATCGGGGACGGGCCATCGGCGTCCTCGTCGGCCCCCGCGCGGGAGGACCTCCGTCGACGGCCGAGGTAGAGGCTGCCCCACGCGAGGCCGGCCCCGACGATCCCGGCGGTCGCGAGGGTCGTGGGGACCGACAGGGTCCCGAGCGGCCCGGCGCTGCCGACCGGTGCGGTCACGTTGATCGCCAGCGAGGTCATCGCCGAGTCGTTGGCGCTGTCCCGGACGGTCAGGGTCGCAGTGTAAAGCCCCCGGGTCGGATAGGTGAAGTTGACGACCGGCCCGGCGCCGACGGCGCCGTCGCCGAACGCCCAGGCGAACGTCGTGTAGGTCCCCGTCCCTCCGGCGACGATGGCCCGGAAGGTCACGGCGAGCGGTGCGGGGCCGCTCTGCGCGGTCACCGCGATCGTGGCGGAGAGCGGGCCGCTCTCGACGCTCACCCGCGTAAAGGCGCTCGAGACGCCGGTCGACTCGAAGACGGTCGCCACGGCGACGAACGTTCCGACGGCGACGTAGCGGTGCAGCACGTCGAGCGCGGAGGGGCCGGTGCCGTTCCAGCTCGCCCCGTCGCCGAACGTCCAATCGACCGCGGTCGGCACGCCCTGGGTCACCGTGGCGGTGAATCCGACCGTGAGCGGGACCGTACCGGACGTGGGGGACGCCGCGACCTCCACGGCGAAGGGGGTCGAAGCCGAGGGCACGCCGAGGGCGGCCCCCGCCGGACCGAGCAGAAGCGGGGCGAGGGCCGTCACGGCCAGCCACCCCGCGTAGCGAGCGAGCGGGCCCTTCCGCCGCCTCGACCGATCATGGTCACACGCGCGACCCACGACCACGAACCCTCACCGGGCGCGTGGGGGTAACTCCTCTGGGTTCTTAGTTTCCTCGATGTCCCGCACGATGGCATTCCCTTCCTCCTCGAGGCGTCGCTGGTACCGGCCCCAGGCGTAGACGACCCCCGCCACGGCCGCGGCGCCGGCGACGACCAGTGTGAGCCCGTAGGAGACGGCCGCACCGATCTCCCCCGGGCCGACCGTCGTCGGAACGGTCGCGTTCGCGGGCGAGGCGAGCACGTCGATCATCGGCAGCACGTCCACGACGAGCGCGCCGGCCGCGTCGCGGGCGGTGAGCACCGGGTCGAACTGGCCCGCCACCCGGTACGCATGGGAGGTCTCCGCCCCGAACGCCACCGGGGAGGAGTCGCCGAAATCCCACGAGAAATTGTACGGTCCCTGGCCGCCCGTCACGGTGGCCGAGAGGACGACGGTGAGCGGAGCGCTGGCGCGCGTCGAGCTCACGGAGTAGCCGACCACGAACGGGACGCTCGCACCGGTCGTGTTGGACGGACCGTTCCCGCTGGCGTTGCCGCCGCTCGAGTTGCCGGAGGATCCCCCGCCGTTGGTCCCGTTGGGATTGCCGACGGACGTGCCGAGGCTCCCGTTGAGCGGGGCCGGGTAGACCCACGTGTCGCCGAGATAGAGGCCGTTCGAGGTCCCTCCGAAGAGGACGACGACCCCTTCGCTCGAGTCGAAGGCGGCAGCGGCGGCATCGCGGGCCGGCGGGGAGGTGACCAGCGTGGGGGCGAGCGACGCCCAGTCGCCCCCGGAGAGCGAATAGGTCATCGCGGTGGAATAGCAGAGGCCGCCGATCTCCGCCGCGCCGCCGAAGACGATCAGGGCCGTGTCCGTCGCATCGTACGCCCCGGCCGCGAACAGGAGCGCCGGCGGGGAGTGGCCCGTCGCCGAGAGCGTGTAGACCCCGTCGCGATAGAGGTAGGTTCCCGCGCTCGGGTAGCAGGTCCCCGGGGTGCCACCGGGAGCGAGCGAGCTGCCGCCGAAGAGGGCGACTGCCCCCACCGCCGGATCGTAGGCGGCGACGGCCCCGAGCAGCGGAGGGGGGGCCGAGGTGACGCTCCGCGTCGCGTTCACCCAGCTCCCGCCGCGATACTCCCACGTGTCGTTGAGGACCGCCCACGGGAGGCCGCCCACCCCCCCGTACCCTCCGCCCTCGAGCAGGACGTAGCTGTCTGCGGCGTCGTAGGTCATGGCGAAGAACCCGCGGGGGGACGGCGCGGTCAAGGGGGCGAGCCGCTGCCAGCCGGTCGGGGTGAAGCTCCAGGTGTCGTTGTAAAAGCCGGTCAGACCCCGCCCGCCGAACAGAAGCAGGAGGTGATCGAACGGGTCGTAGGTGAGCCCCCCGCCCCACCGGCCCGGCGGCGCGACGGAGAGGTTGCCGGTGAGATTGATCCAGACGTTGTTGACGAACTCCCAGGTGTCCGAAAGCGCGACGTTCGCCGGCGAGTACCCGCCGAACAGGATGACCGCACGGAGGTCGGGGTCGTAGGCCATCTGGGGCGAAGTGCGCGGGCTCGGAGACCCCGTCGAGGGCGTCACCTCGGCCCACTGGTGCTGGTTCTGCCACCCGGTGATGGCCGTGACGACGAGCCCCCGAGAGAGCACCGTGCCCGTGGCGTCGGTCACGGTCGCCTGGGCGGAGTAGTTCCCCACCGAGGCGTAGGTGTGCTCGACCGAGGTCACGTTGAGGGCGCGCCCGCCGTCACCGAG
Source organism: Thermoplasmata archaeon (assembly GCA_021812305.1). Taxonomy (GTDB): domain Archaea; phylum Thermoplasmatota; class Thermoplasmata; order Lutacidiplasmatales; family UBA184; genus Lutacidiplasma. The sequence goes on along the minus strand of JAKAOB010000028.1, from coordinate 1,836 downwards.
AGACCAGTCGATGGCATAGGGCGCGGCCCCGCCCGAGACGTTGAGCGAGAAGCTGACGTTGAGCGGCGCGACCCCGGCCGTCGGGGTGGCGGAGAGGACGACCTCCAGCGGCGGGAGCCCGTAGCCCCACGTGTCGCCGTAATAGATGAAGGTGGACGGGACCATGCCTCCGAACAGGGTCGCCCGTGGCGTGCCGGGGTCGTAGGTCATCTCGGCGCCGACCCGGGCCGCCGGACGGGGGCCGGACCCGGTGGCGTTCTCCCATCCGGAAGCGCCGTACACGAACGTCGCGTCCGACACTCCCGTCGCCGTGGCTCCCCCGAAGAGGAGGAGCCCGCCGGCCGACGGATCGTTGGCCATCGCGGCCCCCGCGCGGGGGGAGGGGGAAGCGGTGAGGTACGGGGTCTGGTTCGACCAGCCGTCGACGGTGAACTCCCAGGTCGCGCCCGAGTAGGCGACCGGGGCGGTGGCGGTCTCGCCGCCGAACAGGATCAGGTCCTGCGCGCCGGAGTCGTAGCCGAGGGAACCCTCCATGAGGCCCGGGGGCGACGCTCCGCGCAGGGACGCCGAGAGGTTGACCCAGCTGCCCGAACGGAGCAGCCAGGAGTCGTTCTGGAGAGCGACCCGCCCCGCCCGCGTGACCGAGCCCCCGCCAAAGAGGAAGATCCCGCTCTCCGTCGGGTCGTACGCCGCCTGGGCGAACGCCCGCGGGGACGGGCTCACCCCGCTGCTCAGCCGGTGCCAGCCGGTCGAGTTGAGGACCCAGGTGTCGCCCAGGAAGGACGTCGCGTTGCGGCCCCCGAAGAGGATCAGTTCGCCGTCGGCGGCATCGTAGGCCATGGAGGCCCCCCACCGAGCCCCGGGGGAGAGCTCCCCCGGCGCGGTCCAGGCGGTCCAGCTACCGTTCGACTCCTGCCAGAGGTCCCCCAGCGCCGTCCCGTACGGACCGAGCCCGCCGAACAGGACCGTCCGACCGAGCGAGGGGTCGTAAGCGGAGGCGGCGTCGGCACGCTCCGTGGGAGCGGCGGCGAACGGTGCGGTCAGGTTCGTCCACACGAGCCCGTTCGAGCTCCCGGACGAGGAGGGTCCGGGGGCGCAGGACGAGCTCCCGATCGGGCGGCAGGCCGAGGCCAGGGGCGCCGCGGTGGGTTCCCCGGTTGGGGCGACCCGGGCCGTGGGCGCCAAGGCCGCGCGGAGGCCCGAAGTGACCTGGGCCCCCACCGTCCCGACGGACGGGGTCAGCAGGATGAGCACAACGGCGTAGGCAGCGAGCTCGGGAGCGCGTCCCCGGGCCCACCTCCACCCGGAGCGGTCCCCCCGCCCCGGTGGGGTCGGGTAGCGGGGGCTGGCCATCAAGCCGGACGACACTCGGGCCCTTTTAAACGCCGGCGTCCGCTACACCCGAGATACACTCCCGGCCGAGCGCGCGGGGTGTAACGGCGGTGTCCGGATCCCGGTGCGTCGTGGGCCGGCGATCGTCAGGCGTAGCCGAACTGTCGCCGGGCGAACTCGCTCATGCGGTCCGGGCCCCAAGGGGGGTCCCAGACGACCTCGACGTCCGCCGTGAGGACCCCGGGAACGGCGAGCGCCACCCGTCGGACCTCCTCGACCAGGAGATCGGCGACCGGGCACCCCGGGCTCGTCATGGTCATCCGTATCGCCACGCGGTCCTCGGCCGGCCAATCGATCCCGTAGATCAGGCCAAGGTCGAGGATGTTCATCGGGATCTCCGGGTCGAAGACCTTCTTGAGGCCGCTGCGGATCGCGGCCTCCCGCCCGGTCCGGTCCGTCGGAGGCGGGACGCTCGCCGCCACGTCGGCCGCCGGTTCAGATCGG
>JAKAOB010000027.1 GCA_021812305.1 Thermoplasmata archaeon | reverse complement strand
ACTCCCGGGTACGGAGCCCCTCGTCGAGGTAATCGGTGCCCTCCCAGGCCGATCGGGGCGCGGCGCTCGGCCGGACGCGCGGCCGATGGTCGCGGCGGGGCCGCACCTTGCGGCGGGGGGCGGCCGCGGGCGCTCCCGCGAGGACGAAGCGCCACCGGTCCCCGCGGCGCGTCCGTCCCTCGATCGCTAGCCCGTCCGGTCCGCGTTCGCCCTCCGGCAGGATCCGCACCGGCACGCCGCCGAAGGCATGGCTCAACGACGGGAGGAGCCGCTCGAGCTGGGCGGCGAGGGGCCCCTCGACCGACACGTCGATCTCCGACACGAGCGACGGTTGGGCGAGCCGGTCGAACTGGCGCCGCACCTCGCGGAAGAGCCGGAACCCGTCCGGGGTGAGGGGAGGCAGCGACTCGCGCGGGCCGTCGGCCGGTCCGCTGGGCGGGCGCAGGAACAGTTCCCCGAGCCGCCAGGGCACCGCGACGATCCCCTCGGGGAGCGACTCGGTGAAGTCGACCATCGTCGGGGCGATCGGGTACGGCAGGCCGTCGAGGACGACCTCGAGGCGGCCGTCCTTGAGGCCCTCCTGGATCCGCGCCCCGCTCAGCTGTTCGAGCAGCCGGGCGATCCGACCGGCCGGTGGCCCGTAGCGGGCCCGGATCCGTTCGAGGTTCGGCGTCGCTTCGACGTGGCGCGCGTCCCACGGGCGATCCGGCGAGGCGACCTGGACCGAGACGGCCCCGGCGATCCGGGCCAGGAGCGCGGGCCGGTCGCGCACGAGGCGGGCCGACGCCTCGTCGTTGAGGAAGACCACGAGCAACGGCAGCTCGTACCCCGGCGCCACACCGAGGTCGCGACGGTAGCGGGCGACGGCCGCGCGCAGCTCGCGCCAGATGGCGTAGGAGCGCTCCCCGTTGGCATCGAGCAGGCTCTCCTGGATCGGGGTGAACCGCCGCTCGAAGACGCTCTCGTGGTCGCCGCGGAGCGCCCGGTGGAGCGCCTCCATCGTGAACGGCAGGACCGGCGCGGCGAGCTCGACCCAGAGCGGAAGGACGTGGCCGAGGACGGTCAGCGCCGCCGTCTTTCCAGGGCTCGGACCCGCCGAACCCAGTCGTGGGCCGGCGAGGGGGAGGTAGCCGGTCCGCAGATCCTCCTCCATGAACTGGGCGAGGCGTTCGTGCGCGGCCGCGAGCTCGCCCGCGTCGTACAGGGCCAGGACCTCGAGGCGCATCCGCTCGAACAGCGAGAGGAAGGCCCGGTCCTCCTCCGGAAGGTTCTCGATCTGGCGGGGCGCCGTCAGGCTCGCCGGCTCGACGCGCTCGGCGACGAAGCGCTCGAGGATCTCGCGCGCCGTCTCCCAGCACTTGCGCAGGCGGCGGTCCTCCTGCTCCCGGCGGTTGAGCAGCGTCAGCTCGCCGTTGCGAGGGGCGTCCTCCGTGAGGAGCAGTGCCGCGCGCAGGGCGTCCGCGGACTCGGCCAGACCCGGGCGGGCCGGGACCTCCGAGCCCGGCAGGGTCGGGATCGTGGCCAGTTGGACCTCCCGCGGGTTCGCGTCGGCCGCCTCCATGCCGGTGAGGTGGTGGACGAGGGCCGGGGCTCGTCGCCGTTCGGGCAGATAGATGCGGGCGGTCTCCGCGGGCGCCACGGGGGCGGCGGCCGCCCAAGCCAGGATGGCCGCCCGGACCGGGGGAAGGAGGTGTCGTCGGGAGAGGAGCCGGGCCCCCCCGCAGTCGCACCGGTCCCCGGCCCCGGACGGCGCGAGCCCACCGCACGACTGGCATTCGGCGAGCGCCGGCGCACCGGGATCGGTCGTGGTCTCCCCCCCGCTCACCGGCCAGGGGACGATCTCGGAGGTGCCGATCTCCGGAGCCTCGGGAAGAAGCCGCTGGTACAGCGCGACGCGCTCGGGAGGGAGGCGGGCGGTCACGAGGCACCAGGCGCGTCCGATGTCCCAGTGGAGGACCGAGCCGCAAGCGGTGCAGTGCGGGAGGCCGCGGCGGACTCTCAGCTGCGCGAACAGCAGGCCGCTCTCGGTGACGTCGCGCAGGACGAACGCTTCGGCGTCGTCCAGGGTCAGCCGCTGGTACTTGTGGGCGACGTCCTCGGTGAGGCGGCCACTGAGGTCCGCCACGGACCAGCCGGGGATCCCGAGCGCTCCGGCGGCGTGGTAGTCCGCTGCGCCGTGGGCCGGCACGAGCGCGATGACCCCGGTACCCGAGTCACCGACCTCCGCCGAGGCGATCACCGTACCGGCCGGTGGGGGGAGGCTCGCGAGGACCGGCGACTCCATCGAGAGCGGGTGGACGTAGACCGTGCCGGCCCATCGCCGGCCGGGGGCCTCCTCGAGAATCTCGATCTCGGCCCCGTCCAGCCAGTCGTGGAGCCGATCGATCGCGGACCGGAGGATTACGATCCGCTCCTCGACGCCGCGTCGGCGGTAGCGGGCCGTGACGTAGGGCAGCGACGGGTGCACGAGGATCGCCGTCGTCCCGAGGAGCTTCCAGAGCGAGTCGGTCCAGACCAGCAGGCTCGTCCGCGGCGGCTCCCCCGCGATCGGGAACCGCACGAGGTAGGCCGGTCCCGGGGCCTCGGCGTACACGATCCCTTCCGGGCTGCGGGGGAGGCGGCAGGACGGGCACATCCGAAGCGGGGTGGAGCGGCTCACCAGCAGCCGGCGGGCCGCGAGGCGGTCCATGACCTTCTGCAGCTGTCCCGCGTCCACCGCCTCGGCGAGCGGCCGGACCCGGCCGCCCTCCGGGGAGATCCCCGCCCGTCTCAGGAGCGGGAGGAGGCCGTCGGGTCCGGTCGTTCCGTCCGCGAGCCAGAGCGTGCCGCGGGGACGGAACCCCGCCTGGGCCAGGTAGCGGGCCTCGGCGTCGGCGGCCACCGCCCGCGCGAGGACCTGCCCGGCGGGGTCGTTGCGGGCCACGGCGCCCGGGAACTGGTGGACGCGGTCGGCATCCCCCGGCGCGTCCAGGGCGATCGGATTGGGCCGGGAGGCCCAGAACAGCCATATCTCGGACTCGACCGCGGCGGGGTCGTAGCGTGGGGAGATGAGGTGCATGCACTCCCACGTCCCGGGCAGGGCGCGCCGCTACGATTCGCCGCGCGCACGATAAACCCTTGGAGCTCGGCGGCCGGGCCGATGGCCGCACCGATCGCGGCGTTCAGACCGGGGGTACGGCGCGGGACTTCCTTCGATAGTGCCGGGACCGGTTGAGGTCCTCTTCGAGCCGATCGAGCTCGCCCAGGACCTCGGCGGCCGACATCCCGCGACCGACGGCCTCTCCAGCCATCCCCTCGTCGTCCCCGAGCGGCGCGGAGGACCTCGAGGCCGTCGCCGGCCGCAGCGGCCGGTCGGAGAGGTCGACCTCGGCGCGGGCCTCCCGGCGACGGCCGACCGCGCGCGGGGGCGGGGGCGCGGGCTGGACCCGCCGGCCGGCGGTCGTCGCGACCGGCTCCGATGTCTCCGGGAGATCCTCCTCACCGGCCGCCGGGCGGTTTCGTCGCGCCTCCGTCCCCCGCTCCTCGCCCTCCTCGATCGCCATCGAAACTCCCGCCCCGACCGCCGCGACGGCGCCCAGGGCGTAGAACAGCGTCCAGACCTCGAGCGGTCCCGCTCCGACGCCCGGACTGGTAACGTGAAGGACCGTGCCCACGAGCGCGCAGGTCGCGGTGATGAACCACAGCGGACCGGCGTCCTCGAACCGCGCGCGGATCGACCGGGGGGGGACGGGAGACGCCTCGACGATCCCCGGGGGGTCCCGGGACGGCCGATCGTCCGGGGATCCCTTCGAAAGCGCCTCCGCCGGGGGCCGGACGGCGGACGGCCGGCTCCCGGGTCGATGGATCGCCCGGGACGTGTGGAGAACGTTCACGGGCAACTCCGCAGGGTGCGGCAGCTGTTGATCGCGACCTCGGTGACGAGCACCGCGGGCAGGGTGCGGGTCCCGAGGTCGAGATAGAGGTCGAGATGGAGCACCTGGCCGGCCGCGGAGCGGGTGACCCCGCTGGAAAGGTACCCTCTGAGGTAGAACCACCCCGTGGTGGTCCGGACGGCCAGCTCGACGTCGAACCCGAACTGCACCCCCCGGCGGGGCGGCTGGGTGAGCGAGAGCACGAGCTCCTCGGCGTAGGTGCCCGCCACCAACCGGGACGGAGCGGCCGAGCGGAGACCGACGGTGCACGGCCCGACGCGGCAGGACGCGAGCCGAAGCGTAACGCCGCTCAGGCCGATGGTCCCGGGCGTCTGGGTGCCGGCCGCGCCGGAGCCCGCGGTCACGGTGGTGAGGAGGACCGTTCCGATCCCGATCCGCGTGACCGCCGCGACCTTCGCGGCCCCCGTCGCCGTGACACCGAACGGCGACGCCGAGCTCTGGGTCACCGTGGTCGAGGCGAGGGCCGGCGTCGGCAGCAGGAGGAGGAGCGCGAAGAACGCCAGCCCGCCGGCGGCGAGCCGGGCCAGCGGCCCCGTCCGGGTTCGCCCAGCGCGGGGACGACGAATCATGAGGACCTTTGGGGGAGGCGGTGGGGATCGGCGCGGCGGGCGGTCTCGGGGATGGGCCCGGGGAGGGAAGGCGAGGAAGAGGTTGGGGAAGCCGGCATCGGCCGTCGGCGGTGCTCCGGGCCGGGTGCGTCGTCGCCTACGGACAGGCCGTGGCGCTCGAGCACTGGTTGAAGATCACCGAGACCGAGTTGATCACCGGCGCGCTCGTCGTTCCGAGGTCGATGAAGACGAACACGGGGATCGCCGAGGTCGTCAGGACGCCCGTCGCGCCCGTCGCCAGGTAGGCGAGGGCCGTCACCGTCGAGGTCGTGGTTCCGACGGTCATCGAGACGGTGAACGCCATGTCGAAGCCGACGCTCGAACCGGTGCCCGACGGCTGCGTGACGGTCATCACGATCTGCTCTCCGAAGTCACCGGCGACCTCGCTCGCAGGGCTCGCGGAAATGAAGTTCGAAGCCGCGCAGGGGGTCGTCGCGCAGGTCGCGAGGGCCGCCGGCGTGCCCGACAGGCCCACCGCGCCGCTCGTCTCGGTCCCGCCGGCCGTGGCCCCGGCCATGCCCGTCGAGAGAACGACCAGCTGCTCCGAGGTCACCGACGCGATGCCGGCGAACCCACCCGGGTTCGGGCTCTGGGTCACGTTCGTCGCCTGCTGGGGGCTCAGGGTCGTCACCGTGGTCGCCGCAAGGGCGTAGCCGCCGATCATCGCGATCATGGCGGCGGCGGTCACGGCGTACACGAGGCGTTGCTTCCGTTTCGTTGCCATCGGTTGTCTCCCCCTCCTCGGGGGATTGCGAATACACATTAATGCGTATATACACTTATCCGCGCCGGCGGGTCCGACCGACGTATATTCCGCGGCCCCCGGGGGGGTACGGGCCCGCGGGCAGGCCCCGGCAAGGGCCCGCCCCGCCGAGGGCGCGCCGCCCGGCCTTCCGCCACGGGACAACCCTTATCAGCCTCGGGACGTCCTCGGCCTCGGAAGGGGTCCATGGCCTGGACGCAGCAGGAAGTTCGCGAGCTCAAGGAAGGCCGCTACATGCTCATCGATGAGGAGCCCTGCAAGATCCTCAGCATCCAGACCTCGAAGCCCGGAAAGCACGGGGAGGCGAAGGCGCGCATCGACGCGGTCGGGGTCTTCGACGGGGCCAAGCGCAGTGTCGTCTTCCCCGTGAAGCACAAGGTCCAGGTCCCGATGATCGGCAAGCGCCAGGCCCAGGTGCTCTCGCTCACCGACGCCGAGGTCCAGCTGATGGACCTCGAGTCCTACGAGACGTTTTCGTTGCCCCTCGAGTCGGAGCTCAAGGGACAGCTATCCCCCGGCGGAGAGGTCCAGTACATCGATGCGATGGGCAAGCGACGGATCAGCCGTCCGTAGGTCGGACCCCTCGCGCCTCGACCCAAGCTTTATTTCACGGCGCCGGCATGAATCCCGGCGCGGGCCCCCTCCCACTGGGCGTCGGGCCTAGATCCTCGGGGGGGCAAAGGCCACGACCGGCTCGGGCGGCATCGGAACGCTACCTTCCTCCCGGCTGACGAAGATCCTCCAGGAGAAGGCCGAGCTGCTCAAGAAGCAGCGCGCGACCGCGGAGGTCGCGCAGCACGAAGCCGAGTCGAGGGCGCGCCTGCTCGACCAGTTGAAGATCCGCCTCCCCGAGGCGGCCGACCGGGACCAGGCGATCCAAGCCCTCGCGCGCCGCTCGGACTGGGAGGCCGTCGAGACGCAGTCCCACGCCTACCTGGAGTACCTCGAGCAGGCGGGGCGCCCCGAGGCCGATGCCGGCCGGGCGCGGCTGCTGGAGCGCGCCGCGCAACTGCTCGCGAACGGCATCCCCCTCGACCCGGCCACCCAGACGATCGTCGACAGCGTGCGGACCGAAGCCTTCTCGGAGGAGAAGCTCCGCCTCGAGGCGCTCCTGCGGCTGCAAGAGGCGCTGCGGACCACCGAGGAAGCGTACCTGGGCCGCGTCCGCGCCCGCGCCGAGGCTCTCGCCGACTGGGCCGGCGAACCCCGGGAGAGCCGCGCGGCGCTCGAGACCCGGCTGACGGAGGCCCTGCGACCGCTCCTCGACGGACAGCCGAAGGAAGCGCTCGAGCGGGCGGACGCCGCGCTCCGCGCCGAGGTTCCGCTCGCCCGGGCCCGCCACGATCGGGCCACCGAGGTCGGCCGAGGCATCGTCCCGGTCGCCAAGGAGCTGGGCTCGCCGACCGAGGCGCTCGAGGCCGCCCTCGCGGCCGATGCCACGGCGAGCCCGCTGGACTGGCCGGACACGGTGGCGCGCCTGGAACGGGCGAACGCGGAGGCCGGGGACGCGCTGAGAGAGCGCGTCACGGCCACGCTGGCCGCGCTGCACACCACGCTCGACTCCCTCCGAGACTTCGGGGTGGACCCGACGGAGGCCCTCACCGACCTCGAGGAGGTCTCGGCGCAGGTCCCCGGGGCCGCGACGCCGGACATCCCGCGCCTGCTCGCCGCGGCCCGGGGGGCCACCGAAGATCCGGTCGTCGCGGTCGTCGCGAGCCTCCTGGACGGAGTGCGGCCCCGCCTGGTCGAGGCCCGCCGGCTCGGCCGCGACGCGAGCGAGGTCTTCGCCGCGATGAACCGGGCGCGCGAGGCGCTTCGGCTGCGGATCTACTCCGAGGCGCTGGCGGCGAGCCAGGAGGCCATGGACCGGGTCGGCCAGCTGACCGGTGACCTGGACTCCGCCCGGGAGGAGGCCGACTCCCTGGCCCGGCTGCTCGAGCGGCTCGGGGCCGCCCGCTTCCCGACCGGTCCCCACCTCGACCGCCTGGCCCGGGCGCGCGACCGGCTCGACCGCCTCGACCTTCAGGGCGCGAGCGCGGCGCTCAAGGAGGCCGTGCAGATCCTGGGCGAGGAGGCCGCCCGGCACTTTTCCCGCAAGCTCGAGGAGGTCGGTCGCGTCCTCCCCATCGCGAGCGAGCGCGGATTCCTCCCGGCGGACGGAGACCGCGAGTTCGACCGGGTCCGCGCCCTCCTCGACGAGGGCGTGATCGCCGATGCGGGCGAGCAGCTCGCGGCGCTCGAGGTGCGTCTGCGCGCGGCGGCCGGACCGTTCATCGCGCGGCGGGTCGAGGAGCTCGAGAAGGGGTTCGCGGACATCCCGGACGAGGCGCTGGTCCAGCCGGTCCGCCGGCTCCTGGCCGATGCCGACGTGAACCTGCGCATCAAGGAGGACCTGACCGCCTCGCTCGAGAGCCTCAAGCGCGCCGAGCGGGAGTTCTCCGCGATCTTCGCCGCCCACGCCTCGTCCCTCGTCGAGATGCTCGAGGACGAGCGCCGGACCCTCGAGGCGATGGGCGGGACCGGCGACGAGATCCAGCGGCAGATCGACGAGGTCCAGCAGATCTTCAACATGGGGGACTTCGTCAAGGCCTCCCGCGCCTCCCAGGAGATCCGCGCCCGCGTCCACCAGCAGCAGCTCGTCCGCACGGAGGACGAGATCTCCCACGCCAAGCTCGCGCTCGTCGAGCTCGCCAAGATGGGCGTCGAGGCGGGGGCGCTGCGCACGGGCCTCGAGCAGGCCCAGGGAGCCGCCGCGGCGCAGCACTACTCCGACGCGTACCGCAGCGCCTACGAGACCCAGTCCGCCGCCGCGCGGCTCAAGACCCAGGCGCAGTCGATCCTGGACGGCCTCGCCGAGGCGAACGACCTCTGGCAGAACCTCAAGGGCGAGGGGGGGGCCGCGGACGCGTACCGCGAGAAGATCCGGCTCACGAAGGTCGCCTACCAGGCGCTCGACTTCGAGGGGGCGAAGGAGACCCTCGAGATCCTCCTCGCGCTGCTCAAGAGTGAGCAGGCGAACGCGGAGACGCGCCGGCTCCTCGGCGAGTGCGACCTGTTGCGCGAGGACGCCCAGCGGCTCTCGGTCCCGACCGAGGAGATCGCCGGGAAGATCGCCGTCGCGCGGACCGCGCTCGAGGAGGGACGGTCGGCCGAGGCGCTCGGGAAGGCGCGCACGACCCACGGCGAGGTCAACGCCCTCGTCCGGCCGGTCCTCTCCGAGAATCTCCGCGCCCTGGAGCGCGACTACGAGGTCGCCCAGGCCGCCGGGCTGGACGTCGCGACGGTCCTGGAGCTGCTGGGCGAGTCGCGACGGCGCCTGGCCCTCCCCGTCCCGACCGGAGTCGCGGAGCTCCTCGAGAGCGCCCGCAGCCGGCTGATCGAGACGCGGGGCTTCCTCGAGCACGCGGAGCGGGCGGTCAAGCGGGCCCGCGAGGCGGTGAGCGAGGCGGAGCTCGTCCGCGCCCCGGGGATCGAGGCCCTGCGCGAGCGCCGCGGCGAGGTCGAGGCCGCGCTCAAGAAGCGGGCCTACGCCCGCACCGTGGAGCTCGCCGGCACCCTCGAGCGCGAGACCCTGCAGGTCGTCTACCAGCAGGTCTCGAAGACCCTCGCGGCGTTCCAGGGGGTCGTCGCCCGGACGCGGCAGGAGGGGGGAGTGACGGCCCTCGCCGAGAACCTCCTCATGCAGTCCCGGACCGCCCTCGAGGAGGGCCGGGCGCTCGAGGCGCTCCAGCTCGTGGCGAGCAGCGAGAGCGAGCTCGAGCTCGCGCAGCTGCAGGTCCGGATCGCCCAGGGGTCGCTCGCGGCGATGGAGAAGAAGATCGCCGAGGCGCACCACGACGGCATCCACGCGAAGGTCGCGGAGGAGGAGTTCGCGAAGGCGCGCGGGGCGTTCGTCGAGCACCACTACGCCGACGTCCTCGAGCTGTCGATCGATGCGTCCGATGCCCTGGCCCTGAGCCAGGACAACCATCGGCGCTCGCGCGAGGCGCTGGAGACCGCGGACCGCCAGGTCAAAGAAGCCCTCGAGGTCGGTGCCGATGTCGCGGCCGTGGTCGGGCGGCTCGAGAGCGCCCGGGCGGCCCATCAGGCCGGCGAATACGCCGAGGCGACGCGCCACGCCCGCGAGGCCGCCGAGGCGGCCCGCTGGGGAGTGGACCGGCTCTACACCGGCGTCCTCGCCGAAACGCGCAGCCTCCTCGAGACCGCCCGGGAGGCGGGGGCGACCCAGGGGCTGTCGGAGGCCGAGGAGTCCGTGGCGACCGCCGAGGCGGCGCTGCGCGCGCGCGACTGGCGCCGCGCCACCGCCCTCCTGACCGAGGCCCGCGGGCGCTGCGTCGTCGCGCTCGATGCGCGGGTCCGCTCCCGCACCGTGGAGCTGGAGTCGCTCTACGTCCTCACGGCCGAGCCGTCCCCCACCGAGGTCGCGTTCCGCGACCAGGCGCTCACCCGGGTCAAGGACGAGGCGGCCCGGGGCGCCTACGCGGGCGCGTTCGCGACCCTGCGCGACGAGGAGTCCCGTGCCCGGGAGGGGCTGCGCGCCGAGCTCCAGTCCCGCGTGGCCGCCCTCAAGGACAAGCTGTGGATCGGCGAGAAGCTGGGGCTCGACACCACCCCCGTCATGGAGCTGTTCAGCGAGGCCCAGCTCGCCGTCGAGGCGGGGAAGGTGGAACCGGTCCGCTCCCTCGTCGACCGGGGCCAGGAGACGCTCGTCCACCTCATCGGCGGCCGCCTCGAGGAGAAGCTGAGGGAGGTCCAGACCGAGCTCGTCTTCGCCCAGGACGGCCTCCACGTCGCCCTCGACGACGTCGCGGGACGTCTGGCGAAGGTCGGTCCGCTCGCGAAGGAGGGCCGGGTACTGGACGCCGCCGAGATCGTCCTCGCGGGCGGGGAGGAGCTCAACCGGCGCAAGGCGCTCCACCGCGAGCTGCTCAACCTGCACTACCTCATCGACGCCGCCCTCGGCCGCGCCGCCGAGCGCCATCTCGACACGACGGAGGCGCGCAAGCTGCTCGACGAGTCGCTGCGGGCGCGGGCGACGGACTACGCGGTCGCCCTCGACCGGGCCCGGGCGGCGCTCAAGCTCCTCCAGGGCCAGCTCAAGGGGGCGGAGCCGCCGGCGCCGTTCTGGCCGTTCAAGCGGACGCCGTCAGGCTGAGCTGACGAACCCGCCGCTGCCCACGGGGGGCAGCCCGGGGAGGCCGCGCGGCGTACCGAGGGGCAACCGGTCGTACTCGACGCTGTGCCGGATGCCCCGGCGCCGCAGCATCGCCGAGACCTGCTCGGTCATCTGCACGATCTCCTGGCAGCGCGCGGGCTTCGAGAAGTAGAACTCCGGCCGCCGCGGGTCGGCGATGGGGAAGATCAACCGCATCCCGAAGGCGTCCGGGCGGTTGTAGCCGGCGGGCTTGCGGTTCGCCCGCAGGTCGCGGAGGTTCTCCTCCAGCAGGACCTCCGGGAGCATCGGCTCGGTCTCCTTGGCGAACGGCCGGTTCACCTCGACGACCTTGCGGTGGATCTCGGGATAGACGCGCACGAGGTCGTGGAACTGGCCCCGCCCCTCGAGAAGAATGTGGCCGCTGCGGGCCTTGACGGGCGGCGTCACGGCCCGCCGTCATCGCGGGGCGGTATTTGGCGTTGTGTACCGGACGCCCCCCCTGCGAGGTTAAGTGGGGTGCCCGGCTAGGCGCGCGCGATGACCGAGTCGCCCGGGGCCGCGCCGCCGCCGGCCCGCGCCCTCGCCGCCCGCTGGCGGGCGCTCCGACGTCGGCTCCCCCAGGTACGCCTGCTCTGGATCATCCTGGCGGCGCTCGGAGGCTACGGGGTCTACTTCCTCGGCACCGGTCTCGGCCTCGAGCCCCTCCTCGTCCTGCCGGTCCTCGCCGTCGTCGTCGACCTGGTCTTCGCGCGCGTGCGCTTCGCGTCGCTCCGCTTCCCCGATGCGGCGCTCGCCACGGGGCTGTTCCTCGCCCTCCTGTTCCCCCCGGTGGTGCCGATCCTGGCGGCCGCCGGCGCGACGATCCTCGCCGTCGCGCTGCGCCACGTCCTCCGCTCGAAGGGCCGTCCCTGGTTCAACCCCGCGGCGACGGGGGTCGTCATCGGCGCGCTCCTCTTCGGCATCGCGCCGGCGTGGTGGGGCAGCATCAACGAGCTCCTCGTCATCGCCCTCGGGGCGCTGCTCATCGCCTACGAGTACCGCGCCTGGCGGCTTCCCGTCCTGTTCCTCGGGGCGTACGCGGCGCTCTCGGTCCTCCAGCGGGTCGCCGTGGCGGCGACGATGGGCGGCGGCCTCGCGGCGAACGTCCTGATCCTGTCCGCCGTCGACCCCGCGGTCATCTTCTTCGGGCTGTTCATGGTCGCCGAGCCGAGGACCGCCCCGTCGGAGCCCCGGCTGCAGCCGGTCTTCGCGATCGTGGTCGCGGTCGGCGCGGCCCTCCTTCCGCTCGTCTTCCCCACGCTCGCGGTCCTCCTCGCGCTGCTGATCGGCAATCTGTTCACCGTCGCCGTCCGCCTGCGCCCCGCCCCCGCGGCCCAGGAGGCGCCGACCGGTGCGCGCAAGCGCGCCGCGGCCCGGGCCGCGAACCGCGCGGCGCGCGCCGTCGCGGAGCGCTGGGGCGTCGGTCGCCGCATCGGCGCCGGGCTGGTCGTCCTGCTCCTGGTCGGAGTCCTCGCCGTCGCGGCGGCCCCGCCCGCCGGCAGTGCGCCGCCGATCATCGGCAGCGGCACCCCCGCCACGAGCTCCGGCGCGACGACGGCGGCCTCGCAGTGCCAGACGGACAACTCCTCGATCCCGGCGGCGACGTTGAGCGCGCTGCACAAGGCCCTCGGCCCCTCGGTGATCCTCTCCTACGACGCGCGCACCGGCATGGTCGTCTTCTTCGACCCGGTCAACCAGGTCACCGTGACCGAGACCGACCTCTACGAGGATTTCGGGTTCGCCGAGTTCAACTCGGACGACTACGCGACGGCCGGTTGTGTCCTTCCCTGAACCGCACCGGACCGGTCCCGCCGAAAGCCTCAAAGACCGGACCCGCTAACCGCCCGTGGCGCTCCCGTAGTCTAGTGGTCAAGGATAGAGGCCTCTCGAGCCTCTGACGCGGGTTCAAATCCGGTGGGGGGTCCCCTCCGGTGAAACTCCCGCCGGGAGCACCTTTCCCTCCCCCGCCCCTTTTCTACGCCCTCGCTGCTGCCCGTGCCGTGGAGCCCGCGTATCTCATCGTCGCCTCGGAGGAGGACCCGGTCGCCGGCGCCGTGCGGGCGCTGTGGGGGACCCCGCCGGCCACGGGGTGGACGGTCGACGGATCGGCCGTCCGGCGGCTCACGGACCGGGCGCTCCTCCTGGTGCGGCCCGGTCGCCACGTGCACGACGAGCGGCTCGACGCCCGGCTTCCCGCGGCCCTGCGCCGCGCGGACCTGCCGCTCGTCTTTCCGTCGATCCACCGCAGCGGGGCCGGCACCGCGACGTTCACCGTCCACCCCCTCGGCAATCCCACCGACCGGGCCGACGTGGGCGGCCGACCGGGGGCGTTCACGCCCGCCGCGCCGCGCTGGATGGCCGACGCGCTGCGGCGGCTCTCCGAGGCCGAGCGCGCCGGCGGGCTCGGGGCGACGTACGAAGCGACGCACCACGGCCCCTACCTCGAGCAGCCGGCGTTCTTCGTGGAGATCGGGTTCGGGGACGCCCCCGGGCCTCCGGCCGCGGCCGTCCGGGAGCTGGCGCGCGTGCTCCTCGAGCTCCGGGAGGATCCCGCGGACCGGGTCGTCGTCGGGGCGGGCGGAGGCCATTACGTCCCCCACTTCACCGAGCTCGCCACGGAGCGGTCGTGGGCGTTCGGTCATCTCCTGTCCCGGCACGCGCTCGCCGAGGCGACCCCGGCGATGCTGGACGCTGCGATCGCGGCGACCCCCGGCGCCGAGGGGGTCCTGTTCGCACGCGCCAGCGATGCGCTCGATCCCCGGTGGGCGCGGCTCGGAGCGCGGCGGCGGGAGACCGAGGCGCCGCGGAGGATCAGTCGGGGCGGCGGCGCTTCTCCGCCTTCTGGAACATGATGGCGCCGCTGCGGTAGACCGCCTTGCCCAGCCGGAGGTTCTGGACCGACGCGACGTGCGGGGCCTTCTCCGCGAGCATCATGCTCTCGATGACCTGCCGGAACAGCGCGCTCTGATTGATCTCGGGGTGGCGGTCGAGGAAGGCGTTCTCCTCCGGCGTGATCGTGATGTTCTTCCGCTGCATCCCCGGACTCCCACCGTCTCGGCGATTGGTCGGCATCTGGGGGGGATTCGTCGGGGTCTATTTATGCGTATGGGTGCGGGTCACTGCCGCCGGTGGACCGGTGCGACCGGACCGAGCGGACCGGCCCGCACGACGACGGCGGTCCCCGGGTCCATCCACGTCCGGGCCGCCCGCCGGAGCTGCTCCGGGCCGACCGCCGCGAGCGCGCGGGGCCAGTTGACCAACCAATCGTCCGGCAGGTCGTGGTAGGCGACGTCGGCCGCGAGCTCGTGCGCGCCGAGCGTCGTCTCCAGCGCGAGGGGCATCTCTCCCACCGCGCTGTCCCGGATCGTCGTCAGCTCCCCCGTTCCCACCGGTTCGCGGGCGAGACGCGCGATCTCCCGGCGGATGAGCGCGGTGGCCCGGTCGGCCCGCTCCGGGCCGGTCCCGGCCTGCGCCTGCCAGTAGCCTCCCCACCGCATCGGTTCGAGGCCGCTGGACGCGTGGTAGGCGAGGCCGTGGACCTCCCGCACGCGCTGGAACAGCCGGCTCAGGAGCGGACGACCGCCCAGCACCTCATTGGCGAGGAACGCGGCCGGGTAGTCCGGGTCGCTGCGCGGTCGGCTCGCGCCGCCGATCCGGATCTCGACCTGGGCGCGTCCGGGCATCCGGATATCGCGGGGCGCGGGCCCTCCCGCCCGCACGGCCGGGATCGCGGGGCCGGCCGGGGCGGGCTCCCGGTCGAACCCGGTGAATCGGCCCCGGATCGCGCGCACCACCTCCGTCAGGGAGCGACCCGAGGTCACGACCAGGTACGCCCCCGCCGCGGTGAAATGGCCGGCCCGGAATCGGGCGAGCTGCGGCCGGGTCAGCCGGGCGACGGCCGACCGCGTCCCGAGCCCTGTCGCGCGGTAGGGGTGGCCCGGAGGAAAGATCGTTCTCAGGACCTCCCGATCGGCCCGCGACTCGGGCTGGGCCGCCTCCCGAAGCTGCCGCTCGAACAGTTGGCGGCGGACCCGTTCGAGGTCCTCGGTGGCGAGCCGGGGCCGCAGCACCACGTCCGCGAGGAGGTCGAGGAGCGGCTCGAACGTGTCGGCGGGCCCGTGGACGCTGTACTCGACGGACTCCGGCGCGAGGCGGTGGGTCAGCGTCGCCCCGAGCTCGTCCAGTGCCCGCGCGAGGGCCACGCGGTCCCGGCGGCCGGCCGCACTGGGCGCGAGGTCGGCGACCAGGCGGGCCAGGCCCTCCGCGCCGTCCGGGTCGTACGCCCAACCCGCCGGGCCGATGTAGGACGCGGCAAAGCTGCGGGCCGCGTCGGGGACCGCCTGGCGGGCGACGGTGAGCCCGCTGGCCAGGACCGCCCGCCCGACCCGCAGCGGGTCCGACGACTCACGCGTCACCGGGGCCCTCCGTCGGTTCGTAGCGGACCACGGTCCGCCCCTCGGGGCGGAAGATCTCCCGCGCCGCGTCCCGCAGGTCGCGGGACCGTAGGGCGAAGAGGCGACGGAGGAGGTCGGACTCGAAGCCGGGCCGTCCGAGCATCTCGAAGTAGCCGAGACGGAACCCCGTGCGGCTCGCCCCCTCGTAGGCCAGCGCGGCGCCGCGGGCGATCTTCGTCCGGGCCTCCCGAAGCTCCCGCGCGCTCGGACCGGTGCGCCGGAAGCGGTCGAGCTCGGCGTCGATCGTCGCTTCGATGCGATCGAGGCTGACGCCGCGGCTGGCCTGCGCGTGCAGGCCGAACAGCCCGGGGTGCACGCGCGGCCTCCACTCCGTCGTCGCGCGGATCGCCAGCCCCGGGTCCACCAGGCGGCGGTAGAGCCGCGCGGAGGGGTGCTCGCTCGAGCGGCCCCAGGTCGAGCCCGCGCGGAACAGCCGGGTCTCCCCTCCGAGCAGCACGTCCAAGAGCAGGAGCGCGGGCGCCGAAGGATCCCCCACGGCCGGCCCGCGCCATCCCATCTCGAGGAACGGGGTGGTCCCCGGGCCGGTGAGGGTGGTCCGCCGCTCGCCGCGACCGGGCGGCTCGACGACCCGCACCGTCGGGTCCTCCCCGCCCGCGGGCAGGCGGCCGAAGCGCCGGCGCACGTCGGCGGCCGTGCGCGCGGCGTCGAACCCGCCGGCGATGACGAGCACGGCGTTCCTCGTCCCGTAGTACCGACGATAGTAGGCGGCGAGGTCGGCCGGGGTGAGGGCGAGAATGTCCTCCGGGTAGCCGAGGGGGTCCCACCGATAGGGATGGAGCCGGTACGCGAGGTGGAACAGCTCCTCCTCGGCCCGGAACTCCGGCCAGTTCTCGTTGCCCTCGCGTTCCGACCGGATGATCGTCCGTTCGCGCTCGACCTCGGCCGGCGCGATCAGCGCCCGCGTCATCCGGTCCGACTCGATGTCGAGCGGGACGTGGAGGTGCTCGCGGGGGACCGTCGAGAAGTACGCCGTGAAGTCCGTGTCGGTGAAGGCGTTCAGCGTCCCGCCGACCGAGATGACCGCCCGGTCCATCTCGCCCTTGCCGTACCGGGGCGACCCCTGGAAGAGCATGTGCTCGACCCAGTGGGACGCGCCGGTGACCCCGGGCCACTCGTTCTTCGAGCCGACCCGGTACCATACCCAGACGCTCGCGGTCGGGCTCGCCGGCTCCGGGGCGAGGAGCACGGTGAGACCGTTCGGCAGAACGAACCGCACGGTCCGTGGGACCGCGCGGGAACGGGCCGGCACATGCGGGCGGAGGCCCGGGGGCTTATACGCGCGGCGGGGGGGGCGGGCGACGGAGCAGCCTCACTCGATCTCCCGCCGGCGGCCGTCGGGCGCCTCGAACAGCGCCCACCCCTGCAGGTTGTGCAGGGTCAGCACGCCGCCGAGCGAGGCCTCGCGCGTGCCCTTCGCGATCACGAACTCGACCTGAAGGCGGTGCTGCGACAGGTGCTCGCCGTCGTCCCGCAGGCAGTAGGCCTTGATCGCCTCGACCCGCTGCCAGTGGATCTCCGTGAACCGCCCCATGAGGACCGCGGGGGCGTAGTCGAGGTCGTTGCCGTCCAGCGCGATGCGGACGTCGCGCGTCACCTCGGTCCCGCAGTTGTAGAGGAAGATCCGCCACGAGCCGGTGGCGATCACCGGCGACACCTCGTGGGACGGGTCGACCTCCCGCCGCTGCCGATCCCCGACCGGCCAGAGGAAAGGAAAGAGGGTCCGGGCTCCGCGCCCCCCGGCGGAGCCCCGCTCCCCCGCCCGCCAGCGCTGGATCGACCGGTAGCGGGAGCGGTCCTCGGGGACCTCCTCCTTCCACGCGCCGTGGGCGACGGCCGCACGCTCGGCGAGCTCCCGGTCGATCTCGGCCGAGGTCCACTTCGGGTTCTGCCGCTCAAGAAGCAGCACCTGACGTTGCAGTTCCTCCCGCTCCTGTCGCCGCACCGTCAGACCTGCGACAGCGGTCGCCGCTGTCGCCGACACCAATGACGCCGGCTCCCCCGATATAAACTGTCGGCTGCCGGCGACACCACGCCCGAAAGGTCGCACACTATGGTATTCGAGGTCTCCGCATGTCGAACGCCCCCATCGAGCGCCCGAACCCGATCGCTGTCCCGAACGAGGGCCCCCGCCCAGCGGAGGTCCGCCCGTGAGCGAGGAGGCCCTCCCCTTCGAGCTCGAGGCGGCGGTCGGCGTCTGGGACCGCCACGTCGCCGGATGTGGCCGGTGCCTGTGCGACGGCAACCGCCTGTGCGACGAGGGCGAGTATCTCGCCGAGGACGTCGAGCTCGTCCGCGAGAAGATCTCCCCGGCCCCGGCCGTCCCTGCCCGACGCCGGTTCATCCTGCCGGCGCTGCGCCGCCCGCTCTTCCCGGGGGTGCCGGCATGAGCCGGACCCTCGGGTTCGCCCTCGTCGGGGCGGTCGCCCTCTTCGCGCTCGCCGGACTCGCCGGCTTCACGCTCCCTGCGGCCTCGAGCACGATCGCCCCGACCCACGCGCAGAACACCGCGGGGGTCGCGGGCGTCGCGGCGCCTTCGGGTTGCATCGCTTCGGCGGGCCTGTTCGTGACCGGGCCCGTCGGGATCGGCCAGCCGATGGTCCTCCACACCGTCGTCCAGACCGCAGGGATTTCCTCCGTCTGCCATGCGCCGGTCCTGCACTACGACTACCTCGGGCTCCCCCTGGGCTGCCTCTCCTTGAACGCGGCCACGCTCGCGTGCGTGCCCCACGCCCCGGGAGCGTTCCACGTCGTCGTGGTCGCCCAGGGCAACTTCGGTCAGGCCATCGGTCAGGCGTACGTTGACGTGGGGATGTGATCGGTCGGGACGGATCGAACTGACCGCCATCGGCGGTCCGGACCGAGCGAACCCATTCGGCTTCGGCCGACGGGAGCCCCCGCCCCCTCACGGGGGCTCCCGCCCCTTTTGCGATGGCTTTCGATGATGATCTCCCCGGCGCGCCGCGGGGGACCCCGTGGGATCCTCCCGGGATGCGGGGAACAGTTAAGGACCGGGGGCCGCGTCGCGCCCGCGTGCGCGAGCACCTCCGGCTGGTCCGGATCGGCAACACGCTCGTCTCGTTCGTGGGCACGGTGGTCGGGGGCCTCGTCGCCCGCGGCGGGGGGCTTCCGACCGACCTTCCGTTCCTCGGGCTCCTGGTTCTCGCCGCCCTCTCCACCGCCGGTGTCACGATGGGAGGCAACGTCCTCAACGACGTGCTGGACCGGGGGTCGGACGCCAAGAACCACCCCGACCGCCCGCTCGTTCGGGGCACGGTCTCGGTGACGACCGCCCGCCGGATGGTCGTCGGCCTGTTCGTCCTCGCGGTGCTGGCGGCCGTCCCGGTGGCCCTGCACGCCCCGTGGATCCCCGTCGTGCTGGCCGTCGCGATCGGTTCGTTGCTCCTGTACGAGTTCCGTTTCAAGGCGCGGGGGCTTCCGGGCAACCTTCTCGTGGCGCTCCTCACGGCGCTCGTCTTCCTCTACGGCGGGGCGGCCGCGGACGCTCCCCTAGTGCTCGTGCCGTTCTCGCTGATGGCGTTCGGCGCGACGCTCAGCCGCGAGATCATCAAGGACATGGAGGACGCGGCCGGCGACGTCGGCCGCACGACGCTGCCGCGCACCCACGGTTTCGCGACCGCGACGGCCGCGGCGCGCGCGTCCGTGGCGCTCGCCATCGCCCTGAGCCCGGTTCCGCTGCTCGTGTTCGTCCCGGCGACCTCGGCCGCGGGGATTATGTACCTCGCTTCGGTCCTCGCGGCCGATGCCCTCTTCGTCGCCTCCGTCTCCCGGCTCCCCCGCGACCTCCACCGGGAGCAGACCCTCAGCAAGGGGGCGATGGCCGTGGCGCTGATCGCGTTCCTGGCGGCCGCGTTCCGGTGAGGGGGGCGGGAATGGGCCGGGTCTGGGACTACCTCGAACGCCGCCTTCGTCGGGGGCCGGTCCACTTCACCCTGGTCGATCCGGACAAGTCCCCCGGGGAGCGGGCCGGGGACCTCGCGCGGGGCGCCGTCGAGCTCGGCTCCGACGCGATCCTGCTCGGGGGCTCGACGGGGATCTCCCCGGAGGGGATGGGCGCGGCCGCCCGCGCGGTCCGCTCCGCGGTGGACGTTCCCACGATCATCTTCCCGGAAGGCCCGACCTCCCTCTCGCCCGAGGCGGATGCGGTCCTGTTCATGAGCCTGCTCAACTCTCGCAACCTCGACCTCGTCATCCGGGCCCACGTGCGGGCGGCTCCGGCCGTGCGGGCGCTGGGCCTCGAACCGATCGCGCTGGGGTACATCGTCGTCGCCCCGGGCATGCGGGTCGGGGAGGTCGGGCTCGTCGACGCGGTCCCCCGGGAGGACCCGGCCCTGGCGATGGGCTATGCCCTCGCCGCGGAGTTCCTCGGCATGCGGCTGGTCTACCTGGAGGCCGGGTCCGGCGCGCCGAGCCCGGTCCCGGCGCCGATGGTCCGCACCGTGCGCTCGGCGCTGTCGGTCCCGCTGATCGTGGGCGGCGGCATCCGCACGGCGGACGACGCGCGGACGCTGCTCGACGCCGGCGCCCAGATCCTGGTCACGGGGACCGTGACGGAGGAAGAGGGCCTCGGCGAAGGGTTCCGCGGCATCCTCTCGGAGGTGACGCGCCGCCGTGGCGGCTGACGCGCCGACGGCGGCGCCGCCCCCCCCGGCGGCTCCGCGCCCCCCGCGCGGGCGACGCTTCCTCTTCCGGGCGCCGTCGCCTCCCGTCACGGCGGGGCTGATCGTCGCCACCGCGGCGGTGCTCGCGGTGACGGCCTGGCTGCCCTCGCCGGGCGGAACGGTGGCGCTCGAAGGGTTCCTGGTCGTCTTCCTCCCGTCGGCCCTTCTCGCGGGACTGCTCTCCGGGCCGGTCGCGTCGGCGGCGGGGGGCCATCTGCCGATCCGCCGCAGCCTGCTGCTCGCCCTGACGGCCGCGCTGCTGATGCTGCCGCTGCTGGCGCTGTACCGGCTCCTCGAGCTCCTCCCCTACTTCGGCGCCGCGACCCTCGCCTCGGTCCTCCTGTTCGTACAGGGCCCGGTCCTGTGGTTCCGCCACATGAGCCTCTTCGGGGTGTCGAACCCGTCGCACCTTCGTTCGATCCCGGCCTCGGCGCTCCAGCCGGTCCTCGCGATCCTCGGCATCCTCTATCTCTACGGGGCGACGCCGCTCAACCTCCTCGCCGCGGCCGCCTTCCTCGCGATCGGCTTCTGCGCCTGCGCGCTGCTGCTGCGGTCGGCGGACCGACCGTTGCGCCGGGAGTTCGGCATCTCCGGGGTCTCGCTGATCCGGCCGCTCCTCGACCACGTCAATGCCCGCGACGTGCAGGGGACCGACGCCCTCGAGGCGTTCTTCCGTCGGTTCGCGATCCCCATGGACCTCTCGGTCGGGGCCGTGCAGTTCCGAGCCGCGGACGGCCCCCGCGCGACGGTGGTGCTCCCCGGGGTGCATCCCGGCCCGTTCGCGTCCCTCGGCGCGAGCGACCTCCCCCGCAAGGTCGCCGAGCGGCTCGGGGACGCCGCCGGTACGGTCCTCGTCCCTCACACCCCGTGCAACCACGACCTCGACCTGCCGAGCCGGGCGGAGGTCGCTCGGGTCGGCGACGCGATCGCCGAGCTCCTCGCGACGTCGCTCGCCCCGCAGTCCGACCGGGCGAGCCCGCTGGTGACGCCGCACCCGGCGAGCGTCGCCCGCGCCCAGCTCCTCGGGGACACGGCCCTCGTCCTCGTCTCCCAGGCGCCGGAGCCGACCGACGACATCGACCTCGCGGTCGCGGACCAGCTGCTGCGCGAGTTCCCGTCGACCGACGGCGTCCGCGTCGCGCTGGTCGACGCGCACAACTCCTACGTCGAGGCGAAGGGCGACATCGTCTACGGGACCCCCGCGGCCGGCCGCCTGCTCGCGGACGCCCGCGCGGCGGTCGCCCAGGCGATCGCGGGCGCCCGCCCGGGCCCGGTGGAGGTCGGTGCGGCCGCCCGCACCTCGTTCACCGTCCGGCAGGACGGGATCGGGCCCGCCGGCATCCGGGCCGTCGTCGTGCGCGGCGGCGGCGCGACGACCGCGTACGTCCTCGTCGACGGCAACAACCTCGTGGTCGGCTACCGCGCGAAGGTCCTCGCCGCGCTGAACGGACTCGTCGACGCGGCGGAGGTCAT
>JAKAOB010000026.1 GCA_021812305.1 Thermoplasmata archaeon | reverse complement strand
CCACATCCCCCCGCCGAACTGCTTCCGCTGCCCGTACAAGCTCGAATACCCGAGCTGCGACCTCTACTGCGCGAAGATCCTCAAGGAGCTCTACTTCGAGACGTCGATCCCACCGGACGACGTCGCGGCGTTCATCGCGGAGCCGGTGATGGGGGAGGGCGGCTACATCGTGCCGCCGAAGGGCTGGCACGCGGCCATCAAGTCGATCTGCGACGAGCACGGGATCCTGTTCATCGACGACGAGGTCCAGGCGGGGATGGGGCGGACCGGACGATGGTTCGCGATCGAGCACCACGGGATCGTCCCCGACATGGTCACCACCGCGAAGGCCCTGGGCGGCGGTCTTCCGATCGGGGCCGTCGTCTTCCGCGAGGACCTCGACTACACCTACCAGGGCGCCCACTCCAACACGTTCGGCGGCAACCTCGTCTCCGTCGCCGCGGCGCTCGCGACCCTCGACACGATCGAGCGCGAGAAGCTCCTCGAGAACGCCCGGGTCCAGGGCGCGCACCTGATGGGGCGCCTTCGGGAGCTCCAGGGTCGGCACGAGGAGATCGGCGACGTGCGCGGGCTCGGCCTCATGGTCGCGACGGAGTTCGTCCGGAGCCGGGAGGACCTTACCCCCAACGTCCGCCTCAAGGACCGCATCATCGAGGAGGCGTACCGCCGGGGACTGCTCCTCCTCCCCTGCGGCCGCTCGTCGATCCGGTACATCCCGCCGCTCACGATCACCCGCGAGGAGATCGACGAGGGCGTCGAGATCCTCGACGCCGCGATCCGCGCGGCGCGGCAGGGATGAAGGTCGGTCGGCTCGACGCCGGCCGCGTCGTCCTGGCCGACGCGGAGGCGCCGCACGCCGGCCCGGGCGAGGTGATCGTCCGGCTCGCGGCGTGCGGGGTCTGCGGCACCGACCTCGAGAAGGTCCGGGGCAACTACCAGAGCGCCGGCCGGATCGGGCACGAGCCGGTCGGCGTCATCGACGAGATCGGCCCGGGCGTCGAGCGGCACCGGCCCGGCGACCGCGTCTTCGTCCACCACCACGTGCCCTGCTACGCCTGCGCCGTCTGCCGTCGTGGCGACACGACCTTCTGCCCCACGTACCAGCGCACGAACATCGACCCCGGCGGGTTCGCGGAGCGCTTCCGGGTGCCCGAGGAGAACGTGCGGCGAGGGGCCGTGCTGACGCTCGGCGCCCCGGTCGGGTGGGAGGACGGAGCGTTGCTGGAGCCGGCCGGCTGCGCGCTCACGGCGCTGCGGCGCGTGGGGTTCCGGGCCGGCGACTCCGTCTTCATCGTCGGGTTGGGCCCCGTGGGCCTCCTCTACGCCCGCCTCGCCCACGCGATGGGGGCCGGCTGGGTGGGGGGCGCGGAGCTCTCGCCCCTTCGGCGGGCGGCGGCCGCCCGCGGCGGGGCCGAGGCGACCGTGGACCCGCGGGAGGACGGCGCGGCCGAGCAGCTCGTCGCCGAGGCCACGGGCGGGATCGGCGTCGATGTGAGCGTCGTCGCGACCGGTGCACCGGCCGCGGTCTCCCTGGCCTCCCGCCTGCCGCGGCGGGGCGGAACGCTCAACCTGTTCGGCCTTCCCGAGGCGAAGAGCCGGCTCGACGTCGACCTCCAGGCGCTCTACCTCCACGGCACGCGGATCGTCCCGACGTACGCGACCACCGAACGGGACATCGCCGACGTGCACGCCCTCGTCGCGTCGGGCCGTCTCGCGATCCGGGACCTCGTGACCCACCGGGTCCCGCTCGCGCGGATCGACGAGGCGTTCCGTCTCGCGGCCGCGCCCGCCGAGGCGCTCAAGGTCGTGGTGACCGGGCCGGCGCTCGGCCCCGGCGCCTAGGCCCGCGGCTCCGCCCCGAGCACGGACCGCTCCACCCGGGCGCCGGCGGGTACCACGGCGGCCGGACCGAGGATCGACCCGCTGACCACCGCCCCCGGGCCGACGACGACGCCGTCCATGAGGACCGAGTTCTCCACCCGCGCGTCCCGCCCGACGGTCACCCCGGCCCCGAGGCTCACGTACGGACCGAGGCGGGCCCCGGTCGCCCGGACGCTGGGGTCGGCCGCGACGGAACGGCTTCCGGTCGACCCCTCGGGCCGCCGGAACGCTCCGACGCGGCCGGCGTCGAAGAGGAGGCGCTGGGCGTTCAGGAGGCGTTCGGGGGTCCCGGCGTCCTCCCAGAACCCATAGGACCGATAGCCGTAGACCCCGCGCGGCAGCAGCTTCGGCATGATCTCGGTCTCGAAGCTGACCGGGCGGCCGCGGGGAATGAGCTCGAGCACCTCGGCCCGCCAGGCCTGGCAGCCCGCGTTGATCCAGTGGGACGGCGCGGCGTCGGGCGTCGGCTTCTCGACGAACCGCTCGATGCGGTCGGTGGGGTCGAGGGCGGCGACCCCGTAGGGGCGGGTATCCTCCACCTCGGCGAGCGTCATCGCGCCGACGCCGCCGAGACGTCGCTGGTGCTCGAGGAGCGCCGGTACATCGATCGCCGCGATGACGTCGGAGTTGAGCAGGAGGAACGGGTCCGACATCCCGTCGCCGGCGTTCCGCATCCCGCCGCCGGTGCCCAGCGGCTCGGCCTCGGAGACGCACCGGACGGGGAACGGCGGGGGGTGCTCGCGGACGTGGCGGGCGATCACCTCGGCCTTGTACCCCGTCGCGAGCACCACCTCCTCGGTGTCGGGCGGGAGGAGGTCGAGCACGTGGTAGAGCATCGGCTTGCCCGCGATCGGGATCAGCTGCTTCGGGATCTCGTAGGTGATCGGGCGCAGGCGGGTCCCGAAGCCTCCGATGAGGACGAGCGCTTTCATGCCGGGAGCGAGCGCATCGAGGCTTCCGTCCCCATAACAGCTTGGCCCGCGGACGGTCCGCGCGGCGCGACCGGTCCGGACGGGGCGGCCGGTGCGACCGCGACCGGTCGGAGGCTACCGGGCCGGACGCGCCCGCGTCGGCGGCGTCCCCAACCCGAGCGCGCGGCGAAGACGTTCCTCGACGACCTCTCCCGGGTAGGCCCCGGCCCACCGGTCGACGAGCCGACCGCCGCGGAACACGAGCACGGTGGGAATCCCCTCGACGCCGAACCGCCCCGTGATCTCGGGCTCATCGTCCGCGTTGACCTTCGCGAACGCGACGTCCGGGTGAAGGCGCCGAGCCAGTGTCTCGAGGATCGGCGAGAAGGCGCGACAGGGCCCGCACCACGGGGCCCAGACATCGACGGCCACGCGCTCGTGCTCGGCCAGGAACCGGTCGAAGGAGGACCGGGAGAGGTCGATGGGCCGCCCTTCGACCGGGGGAGGGCTGCGCGCGGGGGCCCCCCGGGTCGCCAGGATCTCCTGGCGCAGGCGCATCCGGATCGCCTCGAGATCGTCGGCGCCTGCCTCGCCGGAGCCGACCGGTGCGTTGGCATCCATGGGTCCACCGCCCCGACGAGCCGGCGCGGGCACTTACCGTTTGGTCCCGGCCGTGCGTGGCGGGCCGAGCGCGGGCGCGTCGCACGGCCGGACCTCGGCCCGACGGCCGGGCCGCGCCGGTGGGGGTCCCGCTCCCCTCCGGTCGCTTTACCGAGGGTATAAGTCTCCGAATCCCCTCCGCGCTCCTCGCCAGGAGGACCGGAGGGACGGGGGTGGCGGCCCTCGGCGGGGAAGCGCTCGGTCGCGGAATACCATGGCGTTCATCGACAATCTTGGTTTCGAACTCGATTCCCTGATCCTGGTGACGGCGATCGTCTTCTACACCGGCGTGTGGATCTGGTGGCATCATTCCCGCCACGAGTCCGGGCCGGCCGTCCAGCACCTGCGCGGTGGGGCGGTCCTCCTCGGGATCCTGGGTGGCTTTCTCACCCTGCTCGGGTTCTGGGGAGAGTTCACCTGGCCGCTCCCCGCGTCGTACAACCTTCTCTTCTACGATCCGACGATCCTCGTCGGCATCCTCCTGCTCGGGTTCACGGCCACGGTCTGGACGAACGTCCCGACCCAGTACGTCGGGGTCGTCGGGGTGGTGGCGGGGGCGGGCGTGATCTACTACGGCGCGAGGGCCTACCTGCTCGGCCTGACCACCGAGCCGCTCGAGATGTTCCTGATGTTCCTCGCCTTCGGGGCGCTGGGGGTGCTCTCGTACCCCGCGACGCTCTTCCTCGACCTCTACGTGACCCCGGCCGCGCACGGAACCACCGCCGCCCCGATCGGGACGATCTGGAAGTTGGCCCTCGCCGTCTTCCTCGCGATGGCCGTCCTGGCGGGCGTCGCGGCCATCCTGATGGGGTTCAACACCGTCTGGAGTCACCTCGCGAAGGCGCCCTGATCGCCACGGACGGGACGGGCCGTCCGGCGGGGGACGGACCGTCGGTCAACCGACGTTGACCGAGATAGGATACCCCCGCCCACCCCCCGGAACCGGGAGGGCCCGCTCGAGGTCGGGCCCCGACGGCCAGGGTCCGCATCGATGAGCGAACGGCGCCTCGAGATCCCGGCGCCGCTGGCCGGCCTTCAGGCGCCGTCGTACCCGGGACTTTCCGCGGCGGAGGCGCGCCGTCGGTTCGACGCGGTGGGGCCGAACGAGCCGGCCAGCGCCGCACGGCGCGGGCCGTTCGAGGAGACGCTCCGGAACTTCGCCAACCCGCTGATCCTCGTCCTGCTCGGCGCGGCGATCGTCTCCGTCTACCTCGGCATCCTCCCCGACGCGGCGATCATCCTCGCGATGATCGGGCTCAGCCTGCTCATCAGCTACGTGCAGACCCGACGCTCGCACCGGGCCGTCGCGGAGCTGCGCGGGCGCGTGGCCGTGACGGCCACGGCCTACCGCGACGGCTGGGTCGAGGTCCCCCGGCGCGAGATCGTCCCGGGGGACGTCGTCCACCTCTCGGCGGGGGACCTGGTCCCGGCCGACTGCGAGCTCATCGAGGCGAAGGACCTCCACGTCCAGCAGGCGGCGCTCACCGGCGAGTCGGCCCCCTCCGAGAAGGAAGCCCGTCCCGCCCCGTTCGTCCCCGGCCCGGCGGACGCGCGCCCGGACGTCGCCGCCCGGGACTTCGTCTTCCAGGGGACGTCGGTGCTCGGTGGGACCGCCACCGCCCTCGTCCGCGTCACCGGCGGGGCGACGGTCTTCGGCGACATCGCCGCGCGGCTGGCGCGCCGCCGGCCCGAGACCGAGTTCGAGCGGGGGATCCGGGCGTTCGGGACGTTCATGACCCAGACGATCTTCCTTCTCGTCTTCTTCATCGTCATCGCCGGGATCGTCCTTCGGACCGACCTCCTCGAGACCCTCCTCTTCGCCCTCGCCCTGGCCGTCGGGCTGACGCCGGAGTTCTTGCCGATGATCTCGACGATCACCCTCGCCCGCGGCGCGGTCCGGATGGCCCGTCGCCAGGTCATCGTGAAGAACCTCGCGGCGATCCAGAACTTCGGCAGCATCGACGTCCTCTGCAGCGACAAGACCGGGACGCTCACGCTCGGGGAGCTTGCCCTCGGGTCCACCGTGGATGCCGTCGGCACGCCGAGCCCCCTCGCCCTCGAGCTCGCGCGGGTCAACAGCCGGTTCCAGACGGGGATCGCGAACCCCATCGACCGGGCCATCCTCCACGCGACGGGTCCGGAGGGGGACCGGTTCTCCAAGGTCGACGAGGTCCCGTTCGACTTCGAGCGACGCCGCCTCTCGGTCGTGGTGCAGGGCGGCGGACGGCGTCTCCTCATCACGAAAGGGGCCCCCGAGGCCGTCCTCCCGCTGTGCGCGGCGATGGAAGCGGCGGGGGAGCCGGCGCGGCCCCTGGCCGGGGAGGACCGGGCCCGCGCCGGCGAGGTCGTGCGCGTCCAGGGAGAGGCCGGGCAGCGCACGATCGCCGTCGCCTACCGTCCGGTCGTCGACCGGCCCGCGTACGGTGCCGCCGATGAGCGCGACCTCGTGCTCGCCGGCTTCCTCTCGTTCGAGGACCCGCCGCTCTCGGACGTCGGACCGACGCTCCGCGCCCTCGCGCGGGACGGCGTCGAGGTCAAGATCCTCACCGGGGACAGCGAGGTGGTCGCGCGCCACGTCCTGCGGGCCGTCGGGATGGATCCCGAGCCCGCGCTCCTCGGCCGGGACGTGGACGCGCTCACCGACACCGCCCTCGCGGCCCGGGTCCGGGACGTCCGCCTCTTCGCCCGGGTCTCCCCCTCCCAGAAGAACCGGGTGATCCTCGCGCTCCGCTCGACGGGCCACGTCGTGGGCTTCCTGGGCGACGGGGTCAACGACGCGCCGTCGATGCACGCCGCGGACGTCGGGATCTCCGTGATGGGCGCCGTCGATGTGGCGCGGGAGGCCGCGGACATCGTCCTGACCCGGCCGGACCTCGGCGTCCTCCACGACGGGATCCGGGAGGGGCGCGAGGCGTTTGGGAACGTCGTGAAGTACATCCTGATGGGGACGAGCTCGAACTTCGGCAACATGTTCAGCATGGCCGGCGCGTTCCTCTTCCTGCCGTTCCTCCCGATGCTCCCGGACCAGATCCTGCTCAACAACTTCCTCTACGACCTCACGCAGGCGTCGCTGCCGACGGACCGGGTGGATCCCGCGTTCGTCCGCAAGCCCCGGCGCTGGGACATCCGGCTCATCCGCAACTTCATGGTCGCGGCCGGCCCGGTGAGCTCGGTCTTCGACTTCGCCACGTTCTTCCTCCTCCTCGAGTTCGTCGGCCATGCCGCCGGCGGGTTCCAGACCGGTTGGTTCATCGAGTCGCTCGCGACGCAGACCCTCGTCGTCTTCGTCATCCGCACGACCGAGAACCCGCTGCGCAGCCGGCCGAGCTCGCTCCTCGTGCTCGCGGCGGTCGGGGCCGTCGCCTTCGCCACCGTGCTCCCGTACAGCCCGCTCGCGTCCTTCCTCGGGTTCACGCCCCTTCCGGCGCTCCTCCTCCTGCTGATCGCCGGGCTCACCGCGACGTATCTGGCCGTCATGACCGTGGTCCGGAGCGTGGTGATGCGACCGCTGTCGGCGGCCGAGGGCTGACGGGGACCGGGGGGGGCCACCGACCGAGGGAGACCGCGTCGGGGTCGGCGGCTTCGGGAAGGCCGTCCCTCCCCGCCGCGCGCGACCGGGCCCTCGATCCGAGGCTAACGGCGGGCGGCCGAACCCCGCGCCGAGCCGACCAGGACGAGCGTGACCCCCACGAGAACGATCCCCACTCCGGCGACCTCCCAGGTCGTCACGGGCTCGCCGAACGCTCCGGTGCCGAGGACGACCCCCACGAGCGGGACCAGGTAGGCGACCACGTTGGCCCGCACCGGCCCGACCCGGTGGTGGAGGGCGAAGTAGGCGAAGTAGCCGAGCATCGACGAGAGGAGCACGAGGCCGCCCAAGGCGAGCAGTACGCCGGACGTCCCGGGGACCGTGAGCGGGAGCCGGAGCGCCACCGCCCCGCCGCTGAGGAGCAGGGACGCCACGGCGAACTGGATCCCGATCTGCCAGAGGCCCTGCCGACCGCGTCCGACCCGTCGAAGCAGGACCGTGCCGAGGGCGGTGGTGCCCATCGCGCCGAGGATGAACACCGGTCCCTGCCACGTCGCGATCGGCGAGCCGACCAGCTGGGGAACGACGAGCGCCACGGCGCCCGCGAAGCCCACGGCCATGCCGGCGAGTCCGAGCGGCCCGAGCCGCTCGGAAGCGAGCAGACCGTAACCGAGCGCGACCGTGAGGAGCGGCGCGGTCGAGGCGAGGACCGCCGCGTACCCCCCCGAGGCGTACTGCTCGCCCCAGTAGAGCAACCCCCCGTAGAGGCCGATGATCAGGATCCCCCCGACGAGCGCCGAGACGAGCGCCTCCCGACGCTCCGGCCGGCGCTCCCGGGTCGCGGCGGCGACGGCCGCGAACCCGACGGCGCTGAGCGCGTAGCGGGCGGCCGCGAACGCGAGCGGGGACGCCCCGGCGAGGAGACCCTCTCGGATCAGGATGTAGGCCGCGCCCCAGACGAGGCTGACCACCGCCAGAAGCGCGAGGTCGCGGGGCGCGAAGCGGCCCGGGACGGCGGGAGGGGAGCTCATCGTGCGCCCCCACCCTCGTGCCGCGCACCGGGACGACGGCGGATCCGAGTCCCCGCCGAACCGCACGGGCCCTCGCGACCCGGACCCCGCGTCGTGCGGGGGGCACTCGCGGGCGGGACCTGTCGCGTTGGCACCGGCCGCACCGAGGTACTGCCCGCCCGATAAGAGGCATCCCTCCGCGCGGCCCACCGCACCGGGAGCGGCCCCCCCGATCCCCTCGGAGGGGCCGTGGGTGTTCGCCGACCTGAGCCGGGGGGGCCGCTGAAGTCGCTTTGTCTGTCGGAGCGCGATCACGGGGGGCCTTACCGGCCCGTCTCCACCACGTCGGGGTCCGTCTGGGTGACCCCCCCGGAGGGGGCTACGGCCCGCGAACGATCGCGGGCCGGTCGCGGGGACCCTTGTCGAGGTGGGCCGACCTTAACGACGCGCTCGGCGCGGAAGGTGCGGCCGCCGGGAACTGTCCATTACGGGCGATAGGCGATGACGAACCGTCGCAGGAAGGGGAACAGGACCCGCCCGTCCGGCCGCGGCAGGTAGATCAGCGCCAGCTCCTCCTCCAGATCGCTCAAGAACCGCCGGCGGTCCCCATCGCCCGGGAGGCGAGCGAGGATCGGGCGCAGCGCGGTGCCCTTCACCCACTCGACGACCGCCGTCACCCCCGGGAGGACGTGGAGGTACTCGGTGTCCCAGAGGTCCACCCGACCCGCCGTCGGCGAGAGAAGATCGTAGTAGCCCTCCGAGGAGAGCACGTTCTCCGGAGGTCGGTACCCTGACGCGATTCCTTCCCAGCCGGGTCGCCCCAGGACCGCTCGCAGCGCGCCCGCCCACCGCTCACGTTGGAGACCCGGCGCGGGTACCTGGAACGCGAGGGCCCCCCCCGACCCCACGTGGGACCACACGTTCCGCACCAGGTGGTCGTGGTGGGGCAGCCACTGGAGGGCCGCGTTCGAGAACACGAGGTCGACGGGCGCCGCCGGGGTCCAGCTCGCGATGTCTCCCTGTTCCCAGTCCACCCCGGTGTCGGTCGACCGGGCCGTCTCGAGCATCTCGGCGGAACTGTCCACGGCCAGGACCCGGGCCGCCGGCCACCGCTCGCGCAAGACCCGCGTACTGTTGCCGGGGCCGCATCCGAGGTCCACGATGGTGCGGGGGGCGGCGAGCGCGATCCGCCGGACCAGATCGTGGCTGGCTTGTGTCCGCTCCCGCTCGAACCGGAGATATTGGACCGAATCCCAGGCCACCATCGCAGGAAGTGTCGCGCACACACGAGGGACCGATAACCGAAGCGTTCGCCCCGCCCTCCGCAGAGCCCCGGTCGCGGCGAGCGGGCGCGGGGGCCGAGCGGGCGGACCCCGGGAGCTCCGCGGTCCCGAGGGCGGGGGAAGGCGCCGGGCCACCGCCGGGGTGTCGGGAGGGGCGGCGAGGGCCCTTCGCTCGACCCGGGAGCCGACGCTCCATGAGGGGCCGCTATATGTCCGAACGCGAACCATCTTGAGGCACCGGTTCGGTGGTCTACCCATGATGCCCGTGGCCCCGAAGATCCAAAGATGGCTTACCTCGGCGCAGGCCGACCCGAGCGTCCGGGCCCGATTTCGTCTGGAGATCGAGGGGCGGTCCGCCCGGGATCCCTCGGTCCGCAAGGACCTGCGTTCGATCGGCCGGAGCGGTTGGGGCGCCTCGCTCCTGGACCACCAGTCGCCGGACGGGCGCTGGTTCACCCGGGGCAGTTCTCCCCAGGAGCTCTACCAGCCGAAGTTCCTTGCGACCAACTGGCGCGCCATCGTACTGGCCGATCTCGGCATGACCCGAACGGACCCACGGATCCGACGGACGGCGGAACTGATCCTCGACCGCTGGGGCCGTACGAGCAACGAACTGAGCGCCCGGACGTCCGAGATCTGTGTCACGGGCAACGCCGTCCGGACCTTGATCCGGTTCGGCTACCTCGACGATCCGGTCGTCCAGAGCGCCATCTCCTGGATCGTCCGAACCCAGAAGGGTGACGGGGGCTGGCACTGCTTCAGGTCCCGCACCGGCACCCTCGACTGCTGGGAAGGGTTGGCCGGACTGGCGGAGATCCCCGAGGCCGGCCGGGACGCCGCCGTGCGCCGAACGATCGAGCGCGGCGCCGAGTTCTACCTGCGCCGGAAGCTCGTGAACGAGGGGCGGACGCCGTACGCCCCGTGGTATCGGATCCACTACCCGAACCACTACTACTACGACCTCCTCGTCGGATTGAGGATCCTGACGCGACTCGGGTACGGCTCAGATCCCCGCATGGCCTCGGCGCTGAACTGGCTGCGTCGCAAGCGCTCTCCCGAGGGGACCTGGGCGCTCGACGCGACGCACCCGGACGTGGTGCTGGCCCGCGGAGACCACTGGTGGAAGGGGGCGATCTTCCCGATGGCGCTCGAGCAAGCGGGTGTCCCGAGCCGCTGGGCGACCGTGGAAGCGCTCAGCGTCCTCGCGCGGGTGGAACGGTCCTGAGGATCGAGGAGTAAGCGGAGGGCGGACGGGACGACCGGTATCCGGCTCCGCGAAGAAGGGCCGGCGCGGGGTGGCCGCGGGATCCGGAGCGGCACGAGGTCCGGCGCCGCCTCACGTCGCCGCGGCCCCCGGGGTCATGGGTTCCCGGATCTACCGTCCGGGCGGTCCGGACCGGTCGTGGGCGACGCCCGACCGGCGGCCGGGGACCGAAGCGGCGGCGCAGGAACGTCGAGCCGGCCCGAGGGGACGGCTGGGAACGCCGAGTTTAAGGAGCCACTCCCGCTGGGGGGCCGGCATGCCCGCCAAGAAGGGAACCAAGGTGCTCGCGGAAGCGGAGCGAGCCGCGATGAAGGAGCTGGTCCACGAGCGCAAGATCGTGTGGGGAAAGAACCCGACGGACGACGCGCGCGTGGTGCTGGCGAAGATCGACTCGTTCCCGGAGCCGGACCGTTCCATGGCGCGGCGACTTCATGCCCTGATCACGACGGCCGCCCCGGGGCTCTCGCCGAGGCTCTGGTACGGTATGCCGGCGTACACCAAGGAGGAAGACGTCCTCTGCTTCTTCCAGCCGGCCAGCAAGTTCAAGGCGCGGTACGGGACCCTGGGCTTCAACGATGCCGCCCAGCTCGATACGGGCAATGTGTGGCCGACCTCGTTCGCCGTGAAGGCCCTCACGGCATCGGACGAGGCCGCCATCTCGGCCCTCGTTCGGAAGGCGGTCCGCTGAGCGGTTCGCCCCGCGATGGGCGGCGGCCGGACCCAGGGGCGCCGTGGGGAGAGGGCGCTCGAGTTGCGAAGCCAAGGAGGCATCACTTCCCTTCGGGCGAGGGACGGACGCGGTGTGCCGGGGGGGCCCCGGCCCGGGCCGTCGCGGGGCGGTCGGGTTCGTCCCGGTGGGCGTCGATCCGCCGGGGTCGAGCGCCGGGCGATCCCGCCGTACCTCAGTCGGTGCCCCGCGCGTCGATGACGTCCAACAGGTTGCCGTCGGGGTCGGCCAAGGTGACAAAGTCCCTTCCCTTCTGCGCGGGCTCGACCATCGACGCCCCCAGACCGAGCAGTCTCTGGACCTCGACCTCGGGATCGTCGGAATAGAGATCAAGATGGAAGCGGCCCGCGGGCCCCGGGACCTCGTCCTCCTCCCGGGCCTGCTGGATCGCGATGTTGGGGCCGCTCTGGTGGGGATCGCTCAGGAGCGCCCAGTCCCCGAGGGGTTCTCGCGCCACGTAGTGCAGCGCCTCCGACCAGAACTGCACCAACCGATGGAACATCGCGGGCCTCGCCTCGATCACGACGCTGCCCACCCTCAACCTGCCGGGTCCGCGCATGGATCGGGTATAGGGTCCGCGGTTATCCCATATCGGTCGTATACGTAGCCCCGCGGGCTTGCCCGGCAGGATAGGCGGGCCCAGGAGCTCAGTCCCCCGTCGATGATCGACCTCTCCCGACCACCGGTTCGACCGGGCCCTCGATCGGCAGGCTGGGTCTTCTACGCCGTGCTCTGGGGCGTGTCGTTCGCGGTCCTGATCCTCGTCTATTCGCTGATGCTTCAGCCGTCCGCGAATCCGCCGGGGGCCCCCGCCCCGGGCGTCGATGTCCTCCTCCTGGTCCTGGCCGCGGTCGGTCTGGTCGCTGCGCTGCTCATGGGGTACGCGGCCCTGCGGCTGCGGAAGGGGGGCAGTGCCTTCTCGAACGTCCTGCAGGCCCGAGGGTACCCCGTCGGCGATCCGGAATCGGGGCGCGCGCGTGCCTCCGACCCGGAAGAACGAGCGGCGTGGCGACAGTTCAAGCGCAAGGAGATCACGCGCGTCGACTACGAGCGTCGGATGGCCTATCGCCGGTTCGTCCACGGCGAGCTGTCCCTCAAGGACTATCACGAGATCGTGCGGGAACTGGCCGATGAAGCCGAGAGCCCTCCGCCGAGGGCCGGCCCACCGAAGGGGCGCGATTAGGATCGCCGACGCCGCCCTTAGGATGCGGGGCCCGGCCCGATCGCAACGGGT
The DNA here is from genome assembly GCA_021812305.1 of Thermoplasmata archaeon. Lineage (GTDB taxonomy): Archaea > Thermoplasmatota > Thermoplasmata > Lutacidiplasmatales > UBA184 > Lutacidiplasma. The sequence continues at coordinate 8,773 of JAKAOB010000026.1, read as the reverse complement.
CTCCCCGCGCCTCGCTCCCGGCGTCTCGGCCCGCGGGTCCGTCATCCTCGACGGCCGAGGGGGACCGGCGGGCGCTCCGGCGACGGCGGCCCGAAGGAGCTGCTAGGTCGGATTCGCCCCCGGTGCTTCCCTCGCGGAAGCTCCACCGAACACGATGATCAGGGCCGAGGCGACCATACCGAGGAGCGCGAAGCCCGACATGGCAGCGAGCGCAATGTCGCTCGGGCCGAAGAGCAGAAAGTAGGTCCCGGCGAGGGTAGCCCCGCCGGCGCAGAGGCCCGCGATCCGCACGAACGCTCGGGTTCGGACCCGGTACGGTCGGGAGGCCACGGCGGAGGCGTAGAGGCACACGCCGACCGTCCCGAGGGCGAGCCCGATGTGGCTCGCGAGCGTCACCGCCAGATAGCTGCTCTCGGCGGCGAGAGAACCGCCCACGGCGGATGTGAGGGCGAACATGACCAGGATCAGCACCCCCAGCGCTCTCAGCGAGAGCGCTCCCCCCGGCGGTCCCGTCGCGCCCGACGTGGATCGTGGCGGCGCCCCGGTCACGGCACACCCGTCCCGCTAGATGCAACGGCGCCACCCTTGTTGAATCTTGTCGCGGGCCCCGTTACGGAGAGGCACGCGCACGGAAGCGCTGCGGTGGGGGCGCTCCGGGCCGCCTCGTCCTCCGGTTCGCCGCCTCGAGCGGGCGCGAGCTCCTCTCTCGGAGCACGGCGCGGGCCGTTCCTCGGGCCGGGAGGGCGCATGGGCGGGGCGTCCCGCCCGAGCCGGGGGACCCGGCTCCCGACCTCGCCCGAGGGGGGAACCCCGAGAGGACGGCCGGGCGGGGGATCAGTCCTTGTTCCTCGCGGACCACTCTTTCGCGGCACTGGCGTCCCACTCCTGAGCCACCTGATGCGTGGTGACATTGATGCGGTTGTAGAGGTTGATCGTCGAAATCCCCAGGACGAGGAGGGCCAGGTCCCTCTCGTGAAAGTGCCGGGCGACCTCCTCCCAGACACTGTCCGGGACGGGGTCCGGTCGATCGCTCAGTCGTGTCATCGACTCCGCGAGGGCGAGCGCGGCCCGCTCGGGGGCGCTGAAGACCGTCGACTCCCGCCAGACCGAGAGGGCGAACAGGCGCTCGTCCGTCTCTCCTGCCTGTCTCGCGCCCTGCCAGTTCAGGCACATCGCACACCCGTTCAGCTGGCTCGCACGCATCATCGCGAGCGAAAGCGTCCGGCCGGAATCGCCCTTCGCCTGACCGAGAACCTGCCCCAGGGCCTGCAGGGGGGCCATCGCTTCAGGGACGATCGTGGCGGGATTCTTCAACCGGTTCTTCGGGGACACTGCGGGATTCGACATCTTCCGTTGCTCCTCGGCACATCGTGCCGGGCTCCACTTGGATAACCGACAGGGTATATACTGTACGCCGCCAGTCGGGACCGATCCCTATCCGAGGAGCCCCTGTAGGGAGGAAGGCACCGTGGTCCGCGGTCGATCGGTGGCGCCACTAATTATATTCGCTCAGTTATGGGGGCATTGACCGGTATGGAACGGGATGTGTTTTCGGCGCTGGCCGATCCGACCCGACGGCGGATGCTCGATCTCCTGGTGCGGCAGGAGCGGGCGGCCGGGGAACTGGGGCATGCCTTCCCCCACATCAGCCAGCCCGGTATCTCCCGCCACCTCCGGGTGCTCCGTGAGGCGGGCCTGGTCAGGGTCCGTCAGGAGCGAAGGCACCGATACTACTCGCTGCGCTCGGAGCGGTTGGCCGAGGTGGACGCATGGATCACCAAGTACCGGGGGTTCTGGGAGTTTGAGCTGGACTCCCTCGAAGCCTACTTGGACTCGAAGAAACGGGCCCGCGGGGAGCATCGGGCGTGACCGAGAGCCCGCCGACGGTGAACCCGCGCGATGGCGCCGGCGAGAGCGGCGTCCTGAGGGTCGAGGGAGCGAAGGCCAGCATCATCTTCCGTCGCCTGCTCCATCACCGCATCGATCGGGTGTGGGCGGCCATCACCGAGCCGAAGGAGCTCGAGACGTGGTTCATGGTCAAGGTGAGCCGGGAGAACACGCCGGGCGGGCGTCTCGAAATGGAACATCCCAACGCCGTCCACGCGAAGGGACGGGTGATCGAGTGGAGCCCCCCGCGCGTCTACGAGTATGAGTGGAACCTGCCGCCGGGTCCCTTCACCCCGGAAGGGGAGTCTTCGGTGGTGCGCTGGGAGCTGAGCCCCATCAAGGAAGGAACGATGCTGGTGGTCACGCATCGGAAGCTCTCCCGCCCGACGGCTGAGACCTTCTCCCACGGCTTCAAGGAGCTGATCGATCGGCTGGTCGCCCATCTGGACGGAGCGCCTCTCCTCCTACCGACCTGGATGCGCCGCGCGGACGCGACCGGAAGGGTCGGGTGAGCCGTTCGCCCACGCGCTACGCGTTCCGCCCCCCCCGGGCGCGCGTCCTGATCGCCGGCGGTCGGCGGGCTCGACTCCATCATCGAGATCTCGAGGAAGCGGGCCGTCTTCCGTCGCGAACGGTCCCCCGGCGCTCGCCCGCGGGCCCCACCCGTTGGCCGCCCGAGGGAAAGACGACGCACGCTAGGGTATCCTGACCTGCCGGGCCGTCGGGGGTGCCGCGTCGAGCGGCTCGCGTTCGGATCGAGGGAGGTGGATCCGGGCCGTGGGACCCGGAACCGCCCGGGAGAGCCGAGGGAGGGAAGTGAGCTAAGGGTTCGCTTCCGTTGGGTGGGAAGCTTTGATCATCCGGCCGCTGGACCGGGGTCATTGCTGGTAGACTTTCGCGTGATGTTCGGTGCGTTCGACGATGATTGAGGCGCGGGATTGGGAGAACTCGGCGAACGGGTGGGAGTCTCCAATGCGCAGCCTGTGGTGCGCAGGGTCCCGAGCTGCCCGCTCGAACCGACGTTCAACCAATGACCTCGGCCTCTCTCGAGGGGCGACATGATGCGGGGCTAACTCTCAGGGGGTTCTCTCCTCTCGACCGGCTGACGAGAAGTTCACCCCACCTCATGTCGATCGTCGGCTCATCGGGGCGCGTAGAGCCTCGGACACGGCCCGAACGTCTTGTTCGCCAACCTCTCGGGAGCGTACTTCGGCAGAGTCTGCGTGCGGAGGGAGCGACGCCCCAGGGGCCGGCGCGTGATGCGACGGCCCCCGCCGCGGTCGTCGGCCCTTCCTCCACGACGACCTTCGGACCGTGCACCTGCCGGTTGCCCTCGTGCGTTCACCTCCCAGCATCTTCCGGCCCGGCGTCAGGTCCGCGGGGCCTATGCCCTTCGAGGTGGCCGAGTTCCGACGCGGCCAGGAGATCGTGTCACGGCCCCACACCTTACTCGAGATCCGGGATTCGTTCCCGTGGGAGGAGCACCTTGAGCGTCCGGGGTGTCCCCGGTATCCTCGAGAGATGGCCCGCTGCCTCAAGGCGCAGGATAGCCGAGTGTGCCGAGGGACCCTGGATACCGAGAAACGACGCGATTTCATTCTCCGAGGGCGGGACCCGGTGGACCTTCGTGTACCAGTAGATGTAGGCGAGGAGTTGGCCTTGCTGGCGCGTCAGCCGGCGGGTCATCGCCGAACCCTCACTTTCCTTTCAAGGTCACGCTGGACCACGTTCCGGAACTCACGGGTCGCTCTCTCCACCGCCGTGCGGTCGGTCACATGGCGGACTCCGAAGACCTCGATCCAGGGCTTGAGAAGGCTCACGGGGTGGGGCCAGGAGGGGAAGCTGGACCCGGTCGGGGAGGAGCACGTCCGGTCCATCGGCGAGACCGTAGCCTCCCGCCAGGAGGAGGCGGTCCGCCCGGTCGGATCGACGTAGGGGAACTCTTCCGGAGAGACCAGGAGGTCGGGGAGGTGCCCCACCGTGTGGAGCGCCCTCGAGAGGGCGCGAGTGACAGCGCCGGGAGAGGGGTAGTGCTCGACCTCGGCGGAGGCCGCCAGTCCGCGCTCCCCATCGATTACGTAGGCCACCCACAGCCCATCCTTGGGCCAGATCATGTCCACGAACCAGAGCCGCGGGCCGTGGGGGCCCGTGCTGTCGTCTTGGATCTCGAGCGCGCCGCGGACGAACCACAGGCCCTCCCAAGGAACCAGATGCCCGCGAAGGATGGTTTCAGGCTTGTCCAATTCATCGTCAGCCCCGGCGGACGGGATGAACGAGACCTTGAGCTCCTCTAGAGATAGCACGTCGCGAACTACCAGCATCCTGCGGTTCCCTCCGGAACCGGTGGAGCGAACGACCTGAAAACGGCCATGCCGCGATTGATGGATGGCCTGGTCGATGGGGCGCACGAAGCCGTAAGGTCGGGCCCGGTGCCGGTAGAGCACCTCCGCAGGTGGGTCTGGCGACTCGTCGGACCGATGAGCGAACGCGAAATAGAGGCCGAAGGACAGGGTCTCCTCCATGGGAAGGACGTCGAGGCCCCGTTGCTGGAGCTCGATCCACTCCGGTAGGCGCGCGTAGGTCTCCATCGCCTCCTCCCGCGCACCAGGCAAGAACGAGTCCGACCGGCCTTTCACGAAGCTCACAAGTTCCGCCAGACCGCACGAAACGTGCGTTGCCTCCTCCGTCGAACGCAAAGCCCGGGCCTCGAAGCTCGCGCGCAGGAACGAGAGGCCGCCTTCCGTCGTGGGGAAGAGCTTCGCGGCCGCGGGACCCGAGAGCTCCCGGAGTACTTCCTCGTGGCGTCCTTGAGCCGAAAGAACCTCGAGCAGGTCAAGAATCGCCTTCGCTAGGTCGTCGGGTGGAGACGCCACCTTGCGGCACCTCCACGCCTCCTCGGTAGCCTCCTTCCACCGTCCCTGCGACTCCAACAGGTCGAGAAGGAGGTGGTGAGCCGGTCCCGCAGGCGAATCGTGCGCTGCAGATGCCCGAAGCAGCTCTTCGGCGCGGGCAGGGTTTCGGGCCAGCACAACCCTTCGAAGATAGGCCAAGTCGGATTGCTCGTTCAGAAAGCGAAGGAACGGCTCCGGAACCCCGTCTTTCAGAGGCTCCTCCGATGCGAGGGCCTCCATGGCTCCCCGAAACCCCGAGAGGTTGTCCAAGTCGAAGCTGTGGACCACCGAGGCCTTGGTCCCCGACAGCGAGACGTGCCCCACCACATGGGGCGGGAGGTCCTCGGTCGAGTCGAGGGGGACCATGTTGTGGGATCGGAGGTGGTTCGCGAACTCGTCCGCGAGCCGTCGCCCGAGAGGCGTCTTCTCGGCCTTCGCCGCGGCGACGAGCTTGAGCCAAGTCGCAATCTCGTCCGAGTCAAGGCCCCAGAGCTTCGAGAGGAGGGGGGCGGCAAAGTCGGGTGTCGCCGGGGCTTCGGCTCGAGGGGGCGGGGGCCCGCCTCGGCGGTGGTTCATCTCAACCCGACCTTCCCGAACTCGTCCCAGAGAGCGGGAAACCCCTCGTACCTCTGGTGGAAAGACCGAAGGACCTCCGTGGGCCCCTCCCTGCCGTGCACCCTCATTTCGAGAGCGCAGGCGACCTTTACCAGAGGGGCCGCGTGGGCGTACGCCCCTCGTGTCTTGTGGGATATGAAGGCCTCCGCAAGCTCGAGGTAGAGGTCTCGAGCCTCCTTGGGGAAGTCCTTCTGTGCGGCCCTTGCGACCCGCTCCTTGAGCGGGCCATCGCTCCAGTCCGGAATCCGGTCCCCGTTCGTCCATGCCCGGAGTGTGCGGAGAGCCTCGCTGACCCGCCCTTCCTCCAAGTGCACCTCGGTCAGTAGGTGCCCCAGGTCGGGTCGGCTGAGATGGTCGAGCACGGTCCCTTCGTCCTTGACCCAGCTCCGTGCCCGCCGGGAGACCCTCTTGAACGAGTCATAGGTGGCCATCGATGACTTCCCAAGGAGGCGCTCCCAAGCAAGTTGCCTCGCCCGGGGGAGATTGTTCCAAGACTCGGCCTCGCCCTGAAGCCACTCCTTCCAGCGGTCGTGGAACGCCCTGTCCGCCGGATCTTGTAGACAGCTCTCGACCGTTCGGACCGCCAACTTCCGGTGGCCACCTTTGACCAGTAGTTCGGCGGCTTCGGTCAGACGGTACCGAGGCACGTCGGTCTCCGCGACGTTCGCCGCTTCTTGGAATCGCTTACGAGAGACGAGCCGCGCTACCCGTTCCATGTGAAGCCCGTTCGTCCTGCAGAACTCGAGGTAGGCCTCGTTCGTGAACCGGCTCCCGTCCAAGTCCACCAGCATCCGCGCGGCGTGCTCCCGTTCGAACCCGGGCTGGGTCTCCTTGAGGCGCTTCTGGACCTCGTCGGCGATACGGACCCGTTCCTCCTTGGTCGCACGCTCTCGCAGGATGCCCGGGACGTCATCCGATAGGCCGACCCCGCCGTGACCGAGATCCGCCCACCAGAGTCCCAGGAGGGCGTCGAAGGCGGCGTCCCTCGAAGATGTCCCTCGGGCATGCTTCAGAGCTTCGTCCACCACGGCCACGGCGTCGTGGAGATCGGATGCGAGGTCCCCCTCGCGGTCGTCCCCCGGGTCGTACCCGTCCGCGTAGCTCTGGACGACCCCCGTCGCGCGGCGCAGCGCCGAGTCCCAGCGTCCCCCGCGGAGGTCGGTCCTGGCCCTCATGGCGTGCTCCTCGACCTCCCGTCGCGCGCCCCGCGAGGGCGACTCCCAGTCGATGTCCAGGGCGGAGGACACTTTCGAAGCGACCTCGTCGGGGTCGACTAAGGGTCGGCGGTCCCGGCTGCCGCCCCTACGGCGACGTTCCCGGAGCAGCCGGCGCGCGAGACGGACAAGGTCGTCCCGTCCCATCCGCTCCAGTCGGAGGAGAGGTATCCGCCCGGCGCCGCGACGGTCCACCGGTCGCCTTTTGGATGTCATTCGTTCTCCCGGTGGGCGCTTCGTCTTCGTTTCGGGTGGGCGAGGGGTGGCCGTTCCTTGACGGTCCGGAGGAGGGCCTGGAACCCTTTGTCCCGTATCACCGCCTCGACACGTTCGGTGCCGGCGACGAAAGGCTCGAGGAGAAGGTCCACCCCAGAGACAAGCGCAGAGTGGTGGCCGAGGTCGTAGAGGAGCTCCAGTGCCGGCCCCAGCTCCGGGAGGACACGCTGGGTATCGTGGAGGTCCGCCCGCTCCTCGAAGAGCGACGTCCAGTAGAGGGACTGGAGCTCCACTGCTGCGTCGCGGGCCTGGCGCGCCACGTCCTGGAACAGCGCCCAGCGTTCGACCGGGGAGATGGAGGGGATTGCCCTCTCCGCGGTCTCGGGCGGGTGGTCGCCCCGGATGAACAGAGCCTCCACCAGCGCGCGGTTGCGAAGAGGGCTTGGAGGCATCTCGGCCAGCGCATCCGCCGCAATGAGGCTTGCCCAGGAGTTGGTCATCAGGACGACGGCCAGGTGAGGCACGCCCCGCTCCCCCGCTCCTCTAAGGATAGCGGCGGGCGTCGACAGGGCGTTCCTCCGTTCCCGGTACCCCTCTTCATACTTCTTCGTGAACCGGGGGCTGTCCGCCTCGAAGAGTCGCTCTCGGGCCGCAACCAAAGCGGGATCCGCCTCGGTAAGGCCTTGCCACCGCGCGCGGCAGGCGCCCTCGAACCGCTCCTGCTCCAACTCCTCTCGCTCATCCCTCAGCGGCTCCCCACATCGGTCCTCGACAAGGTCCATCGCGTCCTCGATCTCCCCCATCAGTTCGGGGCTCGCCACCGGGGGTGAGGTATCACTGCTCACACGGTCTTCGAGCAGCTCGACGATTTCGTGGAGGGAGGGCAGTTCGTGGCCGGATTCCCCCGTATCGATCTCTTCGGCGACGGGTTCTCCAACCTCCTCCTCATCCACTTCCGAGAATCCCCACGTCGTCAACCCTCTCGACTGCTCGGCCCGAGGCGGCGCTCGTTCTTCGCGCTTGGGGCGCAGAGCCGCAAGCTGCCGGACCTCCTCGGGCGAGAGGGTCCGAGGGTGGACGCGCTCCTTGTGGGCCAGAATCCGGTCTTCTCGGACCTTGACCCCGCAGGCCGGGCAAGTGCAGAGCATCCCCCCGGACACGTGTCGGCGACTGCACCGGCTCTTAAGTGACTTGAGGGTGCACTTATGTGACTTCCGCCGCGCTGATCCACCGTCTACATGATTCTCCCGTTGCGTGTGTGCGGGCTCCGCATTCACTTATCCGCGCCTTCTGCGCACGATGACAGTCGCAGCCGCCCGCTCCCGATCGACTGACCTCACTCAAATTCCCGCGGCCGTCTCACGACTCCGCAGCACCCTTACCGAAGCTCGGTCGGTCAGGAGTGTAAGGGGTCCCTCGCACGAGGACCGCATAGACGATCTTGAGCAGCTTGTGAGCCCCGGCGATGTTCCCCTTCTGTTTGCCGCTCCGTCGAGCGACTCGTCGGGCCACCTTGGTCACATCACTGTCCTTCCTCGCCCAATGGCGGTGGGACCACGAAGCCTCGACTAGGAGCCACCTGACCATGTGATTCGCGTCCGTCTTGAGGTGGCCCTGATACGAAGATTCGCCAGACTGGTGGTTGGTCGGCACCAGGCCGGCGTACGAGCACAGCTTCTCGATGTTCGGGAACCGGTCGATGGGACACAGCTCGGCCACGAGGGCCACCGCCGTGAACTCCCCAATACCGGGAATCGTCTCGAGGAGTTGGGCTTCCCTGGACTTCAGGAATGCCTGGTGGATCTGCTCGTCGAGCGTCTTGGTGAGCTCTTCGAATCGAGTCCAGTACTCCGTCACGCTTCGATAGCCGGGTATGAAATCATCACAGTGACATCCCCCACCTCGTGAGCCGTCTCGGCGGAGGTTTGGGGTTTCGTATCTCTCGAACCG
>JAKAOB010000118.1 GCA_021812305.1 Thermoplasmata archaeon | reverse complement strand
ATGGCACTGCCGGCACGCCGCGTAGACGCTCGCCGCGACCAGCGCGACGATCTTCTTGCCGCGCGTGGCCTTGTGCTCGAGGGCGCGGCGGTAGATGTAGGTCGCCGACTCCTTGACCTCGCGCGAGAGGCCGAGGACGCCGGCGAGGCGGTTGAGCTCGCCCAGCGCGACCACGAGGTTGCGCTGGTGGGTGCGCGCCGCCCGCAGCCGATGGTTGAGCTTGCGCAGATGGTAGAACTTGAGCGAGGTGTTGCGCGAAAGGCTGTTGCCCTGGAAGTCCCGGGTCGGCACGCCGATCTCGCTGAACAGCCCCTTGTCGGGCATCAGCGGCGAGATGACCGGGCCCCAGCCGCGCGCCTCGCGGCCGGTATCCTCCTTGCTCCCGCGCTGCCCGCGGTCGGAGACGAGCGCGCTCGCGTCGACAACGAGCCCGCAGTCCGCGCAGACGATCTCCCCGCGGACGTCGTCGCGGGTCAGATGGGTCGAGCCGCACTCGGGGCAGACGTCCGCCATCGGCGGCGAGGCCGGCTCGTCCTCGGCCGACTTCGATGGCCGGGCGCGGTCGGAGCTCGGGGAGGAACGCGGAGCGGCCGGGGCGTGCGCCTTCATATGAACCGTTTAAGCTCATCGGACGGCCAGTATATATAGCTTAGTCCCACCGTTGTTTCAACTGTTCGAACACACGCTACACCGTGCGCCAGTGTCGCATGGGACACGCTAGGTCGGGGAGACGCCGAAAAGGCACCCGCGGCTCGCGTGCCGGCTGGGGTCGGGGGCGGAGACCTCCCATCCGCCACCGAGGCGGCGCTTGAGGACCGAGGCGAGGAGCCTCGGGCAGAGGACCCGGCCGATCTCGGGCGACTGCGGGAGGCAGGCGCCGCAGCCCGTGACGCGGAGGACGAGCGGCTCCGTGCGCGCCACCTCGAGGCGGCCCGCACCGTGGGAGGCGTAGTAGCGCTCGAGCGAGCGCACGAGCTCCTCGGGCGTGCGGCCCTCGACCTCCTCGGCGACGGCGCGGCCGATCTCCTCGGCGATGGCGCCGATGAGCCCGCCCACGTCGAGATCGAGGCCCGGTCGGCCCGTCGCCCGCATCCCGATCCCGGCGATCTCCCGCAGCCGCTCGAACGGGGCGTTGTCGCGTCCGCGCCGGACGGGGAGGACCGCCGAGGGCGGGGCCTCGAGCTCGACGATCCGCGCGGCCGCGGGGACGGCGCGGCCCCACGTCCGCTGGTGGTACTGGCGGACGAGGGCGAGGAACTCCGGCGCCGACGACCACAGCGCCACCTGGGTGTCGCCCCCGGCCCCGAGCCCCTCCTCGCCCGAGGCGAAGACCAGGGCGCCGGTGCGGTCGATCGCGATCGCCCGGTTCGACACCGGCGCGGCCGCGTGGCGCAGCTCGGCGACCGAGGCGAAATGCTTGGCGTCCTCGAGGTTCGCCGCCGTCACCTCCGTCACGAGCCGAACGCGGACCCCCCGGTCGCGCGCCGCCCGAAGGCTGCGGTCCAGGCCCCCGTCGATCGCGCTCGCCAGGGAGAATCCGCTGACCGACAGCAGGATCTCCTTCTCGGCGGCGCCGAACCGTCGCTTGAGGAGCGCCTGGATCGCGGGCCGGCCCTCGAGGACCGCGAACTTCCTCGGCCCGTCCGGATCGCCGATGGCGAGCTCCTCCTGCCCGTCGGCGACGAGGCGCGGGCGGTCGGACTCCATCCGCCGGAGGCGCTCGGCGGTCAGGCGGATCCAGCGGTCGACGAGCTCGGAGGGGGGCAGCGCGACGAGCCGCATCGGCCGCCGGCCCGAGACCGAGAGGAGCCCCTTCTGCTCCAGGAGGCGGAGGAGGCGGTAGGCGTCGACGCGCGGGACGGCCGCCCGCCGCGCGAGCTCGCTCGCCGTCTGCGGTCCGGCCCGGCACGCGACGAGGTAGATCCGCGCCGCCCGCTCGGGGATCCCGTGCTCGATCAGCAGCTCGAGGAGCCGGCTCCCGGGGCGCGGCACGGCGTTCGGAGCGGCCGTCGGGATAAAAAGGGGACGATGACCGGCGCGCTACAGGGCCGCCTGGAAGTCCTCGATCGTGAGCGCGTACGGCGCTTCGGCCGCCGGACCGCCGCGGGACTTGAGGACCTCGCGGGCGAGCAGCCAGTAGAGGGTGGCGAGGGCGACCCGGCCCTTGTTGTTCGCCGGGATCACGAGGTCGACGTTCCGGGTCTCGTTGTTGACGTCGCACAGGCCGACGATCGGGATGCCGATCGACACCGCCTCGCTGAGCGCCTGCTGGTCGGTCGCGGGGTCGGTCACGACGAGGACCTTCGGCTCGAAGTACTCGGCGAGGTTCGGGTTCGTCAGGCAGCCCGGAACGAACCGCTCGGAGAAGGAGACCGCCCCGATCGTCTTCGCGAAGACCCGGACCGGCTTTTGGCCGTACTGGCGCTGGGAGACGGCGAGGATGCGGTCGGCCGGGAAGCGGGCGAGGAACTTCGCCGCGAGCCGGATCCGCCGGTCCGTCTCCCGGATGTCGAGCACGTGGAGCCCGTCGAAGCGTACCTTGTAGACGAAGCGGCGCATGCTCGCCGACTTCTGCTGCGTCCCGATGTGGACGCCCGAGGTGAGGTAGGTGTCCTCGGGGATGAGCAGCTCTCCGGGGCGGGTGTCCTGGCCCTCGTGGTCGGTGGGCGTCGGCTCGAGGGCGTCCTCAGGGCTCATCGATGGCTCTCCCGGTGGCGGGCGCCGAGACGTAGGAGTTCATTTAGCTTTGCCACCCGCTCGCCGCCCAACAGGCCGCATTTGAGGCCCGCGGCACCGGTTCCGAGGGCGACGTGGGCGAGCCATCCCTCCGGCAGGTCGCCCGAGCGGTGGGAGGTGACGGTGGCGAGGCCGGCGGCGCGGGCCCGATCGACCGTCGCGAGGGTGTCGGTGACGGTCCCGACCTGGTTGACCTTGATGAGGACGGCGTTGGTGGCGTGGAGGGCGATCCCCCGCTCGAGCCGGGCGAGCGCGGTCGTGTAGAGGTCGTCCCCGACGACCATCGCCTTTTCGCCGACGGCGCGGGTGAGCTCGGCGAACGCCTCGAACGCCTCCTGGTCGAGCGGGTCCTCCACGTAGCGCAGCCCGTAGCGGTCGACGAGCTCGGCGACGAAGCGGACCTGGCCTTCCGTGTCGAGCGTCTGCTCGCGGTAGCGGTAGCGGCCGTCGCGGAAGAACTCGCTCGCCGCGAGATCGAGGCCGGGGTGGATCGGCCGGCCGAGCGCATCGGAGGCGGCGGCGCAGGCCCCGGCCAGTATCTCCAGCGCCTCAACGTTGCCGACCGGGGCGACCCATCCGCCCTCATCCCCAAGGCCGAGCGCCTGCTTCGGGAAGCGGGCGTGGAGCGCCTCGCCGACGCGCCGGTGGACCTCGAGGGCCGCCTCGATCGCCTCGGCGGGGTCGGCGGAGGGGGCGAACGCGTGGAACTCCTGGATGTCCGGCCCCCCGATCGCGTGACGACCGCCGTTCAGGCAGTTGCCGACGATCGCCGGGAACCGCGTGCCGTCGACCCCGGGTCGCTGGAGCACCTGCCAGAGGGGACGGCCGACCTCGGCGGCGTGGGCGAGATGCGCCGCCAGGGAGAGGGCCGTCGCGGTGTTGCCGCCGATGCGGGAGAAGTCGGAGGTGCCGTCGACCGCGTGCAGGGCCTGGTCGAACCCGGCGAGGTCGGCGCTGTCGAGCCCCCGGAGCGCGGGGGCGACCGTGGAACGGGCGATCGCGAGGGCGGCGGGGACCCCGCCGTCCGGGAACGCGCGGACCTCGTGGGCGCCGGTGCTCGCCCCGCTCGGGGCCCCGGCCGTGCCGCTGGCGCCGCCGCGGAGGCGGACGACCGCCTCGACCGTCGGACGGCCGCGGCTGTCCAGGATGGCGCGCATCTCGACCGACTCGACGCGGCTCACGGGGCCTCCACGAACTCGACCAGGACCCCGCCGAACGCCGACGGGTGGGCGAAGCCGACCCGCCGGCCCCGGGCGCCGGGGCGGCCGACCGGATCGATCAGCCGCTGCCCGCGCGCGGCGAGGGCCCGGAGCGCCGCGTCGACGCTCGGGACGGCGAACGCCACATGGTGGACGCCCCGCCCCCCGCGCGCCAGGAACCGGCCGACGGCGGTCTCGGGGCCGGTCGGCTCGAGCAGTTCGAGATGGGACTCGCCGACGGAGAGGAACGCGACGCGGACCCCCTGCTGGGGGACCTCCTCGACAGCCCCCAGCGGGGCCCCCAGAGCGCCCTCCCATACGGCGCGGGCACTGTCGAGGCTCTCGACCGCGATCCCGAGATGGTCGATCCGCACGGCCCCTCCTAGAACGCCCGCGACGACGGCTGCTCTCCGAACGCCGCCCGCCAGACGTCCGCGATCTCGCCGAGCGTCGCCCCGTCCCGGACCGCGGTGAGGACCCGGGGCACGACGTTCGACCCGTCGGCGGTGGCCTTCTCGAGCGCCGCGAGCGACCGTTGGAAGCGCGCCGGGTCGCGACGGGAGCGCCAGCGGGCCAGCCGCGCGACCTGGGACGCCGCCTCCTGGGGCCGGATCCGCTCGAAGCGGTGCCGACCGCCGACCAGGTGGAACGCCTCGTTGCCGTCGGGGAAGGCATTGACGCCCACCACGAGC
>JAKAOB010000117.1 GCA_021812305.1 Thermoplasmata archaeon | reverse complement strand
GCACACTAACCGTGGGCTCGGCGCGAACGCGCTCCACGAGTAGGGGACCGTCGTGCCGAGCGGCCCCGACGTCGGCGCCGAGATCGTGAACGTCGCCGCCGTCACCGTGAACGTCGCGACCGCCACCACGGTGTCCGCATCCGAGTCGTATACGACCACGTAGGGGTAGCTTGAGCTGGTGACCACGGTCGTCACGCCCGAGGGGATCGCTCCCCCGGGGGCGGAGGCGAAGGTGCCTGCCGGCGCCTGGCAGCTGGCCGGCAAGATCGTCGAGCCGACCGCAGGCGCCGAGCCGAACAGGCAGTAGTCGTAAAAGTACGCGGGAGAGGAAGAGTAGGCGTAGTTGGTCCCCGACAGCGTGATCGTCGTCCCCAACGGCCCGCTGCTGGGCGCGATGCTGAGGCTCGCCGTCGTCACCGTGAAGCCGGCGGACGCCGCGTCAAAGCTCCCGTCCGAGCCCGTCCCCGTCACCGTGTACGAGCCGGCCGACCCGGTGATCGTCTCCGGGCAGCTGAACGTGCCGATCCCGAGGCCGCTCCCAGTGACCGTGCAGGTCGCGCCCGTGACCGTCAGACCCGACGGGGAGGAGGTGAACGCGACCGTGATCGGTCCGCCCGTGTCCGTCGTCGGCGTGAAGCCGCTCCCGCTGATCGTCGCGGACGTGCCGCTCGGCCCCGAGCTCGGCGAGATCGAGATCGCCGGCGCCGTGACCTTGAACGTTCCCGTGCTCGAGTCCCCGCCCGGGATCCCCGAGGCGGTGATCGTGTAGGACGTGCCGGCAAGACCCCCGGCGACCGTGAACGTGCAGGAGAAGTCGCCGCTCCCCGATGGGCTGATGGCGCACGTGACCGGGGAGGAGATGACCGGGGAGCCGCTGACCGACACCGAGGTGTCCGAGGACGAAAAGCCGGTCCCGGCGACCGTGAACGAGGCGCCCACCGGGCCCTGTGCGGGGGTCAGCGTAAGAGGCGGCAGTGGATTGATGGCGTCGACGGTCAATGCGTAGGCAGAGGCGGCGGCGAAAGTCGCGGCCGACGTATAGGACCCCGCCGAGGGCGCGGATTCCTGCTGGGCGTGGGTTTCGGTGAGAGTGCTCGCGCTAGAGGTCACGATTGTCGACGACGGGGGGGTGGCGGTAACTGTCAAGGCAGTATTTTGCAGGCCAAACAGCCCGATCACGAGCTCGTTCGACCCGGTCGTCGTGACCGAGCCGATCGCGCTCGTGCCGGCGCTGAGAGGCGTAACTTGGTCCGGGATGCCGGAGCCGGTGTCGAACGGCGCGGCCGTGTTGACCCCTTCGAAGGCGACGATCACCCCGCTTGAATCAAGCCCGCCGGTGTAGGCCACGCTGACGGGGACGGCTCCGGCGGTGCCAATGATCTGGTACCACTCGAATGAGTAGAAGGGGGAAGCCGACGATAGGCCAGGCAGCCCGGTGCTGTCCCCCCGAATAGTGAATCCTGCCGGGGTTGTGACGACTGGGGGCGTGCCAAGCGTGGAGGCAGTTATCGTGACATAGACGATCACGAGCTCGTCGTTGGCCGTGGTCGTCAGGCTCAGTGATAGAGGGGTCGCACTGGCGGTACCGCTGCCCGAGGTCTGCTCAAGGGGGAGAGCCGGCGGGTGGATCCTGAAATTAGATGGCGCGGCGCTCGAGGATGGCCCCGCCGGAGCGTTTGCCGCCGGGGAGGAGGGACCGGGGGCAAGGAGAGTCGGCGAACCCGTCACGGAGGAGGACGGGGAGGAAGGGTTGGAAGCGGCTGGTGCGGAGGAGGCAGCGAAAACAGGACTGCTCGAAGAGGTTGAAGGACTCGAGCCCAGGTTGATCGTGGTCGCTACCGTGGTGGCCGACGTGCCCGTCGAACCCGGCGACACGGCCGACGTCGGGCCCGGCGTCGCGCCCGCGGTGCCGGCGAGCGGCGCCGAAAGCAGCGCCGGCGCGATTCCGAAGCCCGTGATCGAGATCAGCACGACGACGATGGTCCACCAGGTCGCTCGACGGTTGCCGGTCATGAGAAAGCGCTCCGCTCCACGCCCTCCCGGTTCTTAAATCTTCAGATGTCGTGTTTTACGTCTCTCGGCACGGTGAAAGCTGCCCTCCGTCCCGCTCGCGTCGCCCGCTTGGGTCGCTCCGAGCCGACTACGGCATCCGTCCGCCCGGCCTCGCCAGGTAGGTCGAGCCGGGGGCCCTCCGTCAGCGCAGCCGGGCGGCGTGCAAGGCACTCTGGCGCCCTGGGGGACCCCTTCCAACGCCGACGGCAGGAGGGCTTGGGGCGGAGCTTCTGGAGGGGCGGTTGCCGCCACAGGTGATTTGCCCGCTTCTGGCGGGGCAGGAGCGGTTTGGGCCGGTGGCCTGATGAGCTGGTGAAACGAGATACGGTTTCGATGTTCATGCCGAGGGCGACGGATACGGCTGTGGGACCAGAGGCAGGGTGATCCCGCAAGTAGACCCGGACCCGCTCGCGGTTCGTGGTAGGTGCCGTTTGCCCGGTTTGGTCGGCCAGATTTCGTGATCCTGAGCGTGCCCCCGGCGGTTTCAGGGTTAGGCCGCTTGCGGGGGGGCAACTTGAGGGCAATTGGGGGGGCAACTTGAGGGGTCAACTTGAGGGCAATTGCCCCCTCAACCCGAATCCATTTCTCGGCGGTAAACACGGCGGCGGGAGCGGCGGAGATCACGAGACGGGGAGCCGCCGACCGCGTTTGAACGTTCAAGCGCGGACGGCCCGTCAGCACCCGGACGGACGCCCGGACGGGGTGGCCGGATGGGTCGGACGGGTGGGCCGGACGCACGCGGAAGACCTGGGCGAAGGGCGAACACTCAGCTGCGCCCCGTTCGACAGGTGTGGGGTACCCGACGAGACCCAAGGTAGCGTCCCGAGATGTTCCGAGATCAGCCACGGCCCGAACCCGGCCGACGCCATCCTCGCCTTCCCGGTGAAGGTCTACCTCTACGGTCTTCGCGGGCCGAGCCGCTCCGCGAAGACCGTCTCGTGAGCACAACGGCGAACGGTCGCATCCGCGCGCGGACCCGGGTCGACTACTTCCCCTCCCATGTCCGCCGACCCGATCCCCTGCCGCGGCATGGTCTCGACTCCGACAGGAAGTCCCGAATGCGACCCTTCACGAGCGAGAGACGGCGAGGGAGGACTCGCCGACGATCGCCACCCGCCCCGGATGGTTCGTCTAGGGCGCAGTAGGGCCATCACGGGCAGGTGATGACCGCCATCGTCCCGAACGACAACGGAGAAGCGCCCCCGGCCACCGAACGACAGCGAACCGCCCTCCTCCATTGGGGCGTCGATCCCGACCGCGCTGAAGACCCCGGCCTCACCCGAACCCAAGCTTCGAAGTGACTCGGCGCCCTGATCGCCGAGAAGAAGCGCGACAGCGGCGAGAGGCTCGACCCCCCGAAGCGATCGACGCCCCGGCTCGTCGAAGAGCTGCGGGAGGACACCGTCGTGCGTGCGTTCGGCGGGACGAGCGTACCTTCGGCGCGTGCGAACCGGTCCGGGCTAGCCCGGCAGCCACGACGCGTCCCGATCCGATGACGGGGCGACTCGCGCCCTCCGCAGCTGCCGCTCGAGCTTCGGAAGCGTATCGCGGACGAACACCCAGGTCTCCTCCAGGTCTATGTCCCCGTACTCGTGGACCAGCAGATTGCGGTAACCGACAAGCTCCGACCAGGGTACCCCGGGGTTCGCCCGCTGCGTCGCCCGTCGGACCTTGCTGGCCGCCTCCCCCACGATCGTGAGGTCGTACGCTACGACCTTCTGCGCCCGACGGTCTTGGCGGAACGCTTCCTTCCCGACCCGCATCTCCCCCCGAATCGACTCGAGGTGCTCGAGAATATCGGCGATCCTCTGCGCATCCCCCCGGGCGCGGACGCTCACAGAGGGATCATCTCCATGAGCACCTGAGGGGCGATCAGCCAGCGCAGGGAATCCTCGGTCACGAGGTCGACCTTCCGCGCGAGGACCCGGGCGAGTTCCGCCTGGAGGCGTGCGTGTTGAATGAGGCCGGCCGGTCGCTTCCATTCGACGAGGAAGTCAATGTCGCTGTCGAGATTCGCCGAGGCTCGCGCGACGGATCCGAAGACGGCAAGGCGAGCGCCGTACTTCCGGCTCAGTCGCTCGATCTCCCTCCGATGCGGATCGATGAGTTCCGGAATCCCCAGCCCACCGCCATAGGACGGGAGAGCAATCTTCGGCTGGTCGAAGCGCGGCGACTTGCAGCGGGCGCACCGTCCCGGATCCCGCCGGCGAAGCCGCCAGACATACCCGCACCGGTAGCAATACCCGAGCCGAACCCGACGACGCGTCACGCTCCCGCCGGGAGGCCGACGACCTTACTTAGGACTATCGGCGGGACCACCGCCGATTCCCCCCGCCGACGGAGCTCCTTCGCGGCTCTCGGGCCGCCCGGCCTGACCCCGACCGGCGTCCGGGCGCCGCTCCTATGGAGCACGCCGCCGGAGTGCCCAACGCCGTTCTCCCCCCCCCGAGACCTACCCTGGATAAGGATGCCTCCGGTCGGTCCTCCCCCCACATCCGTGCCGTTGCACCTCAAGCACCCGGACGCCCGCTTTCCGGACCGTTTCGGGCGGAACGTCGCCCCGTAAGGCGGGCAAC
>JAKAOB010000116.1 GCA_021812305.1 Thermoplasmata archaeon | reverse complement strand
GCTCGACCCGCACGCGTCGGCTCCGCTGTCGCCGGCCGATCGCCCGGCCGCGGAGGCCGGCGGCGTGCTGGGCGTCGATTGCTCCTGGAACCGACTTCGGGCGAGGGGCGGCTACCCCCGGGAGCTCGCGGGCCTCGGTCGCCTCCGCGTCCGCCGTCGCCTGCCCCTGCTCATCGCCGCCAACGCTCAGCACTACGGCCGTCTGGCCGAGCTCAACACCGCGGAAGCGCTCGCGGCGGCGCTGTTCGTGCTGGGGGAGCCCGAACGGGCGCGGTCCGTCGTCCGCGTCTTTTCCGGGGGGGACTCGTTCGAGGCGCTGAACGGAGCCCTCCTCGCCGCCTACGCGGGGTGTGGCTCGGCCGACCAGGTCGCGGCCGCCGAGGCCGAGTTCTTCTGAGCCTCAGGGCGTGTCGTAGCGGTGCCCTTGCGTTTCGGCGTGCTCGACCACGATGTCGCCGACGCCACGCACGGGACGGTCGAGCGGGACCCGCGCGAAGATCACGCCGCCGAACCGTTCGTAGTAACGGGTGGTGTGGAGGGTGAGGCACCGCCCCCCATACGCGGGCCGGCCGCAGATGTCGGGATCGTGCCCCCTCAGGAACAGCCGGCTGTCGCACGCTCGCAGGAACGTGAGCAGCTCCGGCTCGGTGAACGGAGCGCCGAGCCCCCGGTCGATGCGCGAGGTGGCGCAATCGGTCCAGGTGATGTCGAGGATCGCCTCCTCGTTCCCTGCCGCGATCGCGGCCCGCCAGTCGCCCGACCGGCGCGGGAACCCGCCGTGGGCGAGATACACGCCGGCATCGAGGCGCGCGGCGAGCGGCCCGCGCTCGAGCAGCCCGAGGAGGCGCGAGTAGCGGGCCGGGTCCGGCCCCCAGAGGAGGTCGACCTCCTCGGGAAGGTCATGGGGAAGGACGGGGACGGTCCGGGCGCACTCGTGGTTGCCGCGAAGTAGGTAGACCCGGCCGGGATGCTCGGCCGCCAACCCGAGAAGGAACAGCGCGTTCGCGACGGATCCCTCGGGGCAGTCGCCCGGGGTCCGGTCGATGTAATCGCCCAGGCCGATGAGGAGGCGGTCGTTCGGGGCCGCCAGGAAACGGGCCGCCACCGCCTCGGTGCTCCGCCAGTCACCGTGGGTGTCGCCGAAGACGATCGCCTCGGAGGCGCCCGCGCGATCCACATCGACGAACGCGGGCCGGGCGGGGACGAGCGCCTCCAGGTCGTCCAGCAGCCGGTCGGCCTCCTCGGGCTCCATCCCGAGGATCGCCGTCGGGCGGGGGCGGTCCGGCATCAGACGGGGTCCCGGAATGCGGGGGGCCGGAGTTCCCGGGGCCGGGCGGTCGACCGGGCCCCCTTTGAACCGGCGTATGCCCTAGGCAACAGGGTCCTAAGCCCTGCCTCGGTGGCCCCGCCGCCGGACGGCGACGGTTTGGCCGAGCTGGAGCACCCCCGCACGGGGATCGGAGACGCGCGTCGCAGCAGAAAGGAGTAGCCCCGGCAGGAGTTTCGGGGCCGGGGACCGACAGCCCCCGGACCGTTCGAACCTGCGTCGCGAGATCCAGAGTCTCGCATGATTGGCCACTACACTACGGGGCTACGGGCTTGCCCAGCGACGGGCGGCACTTAAACGTTGCCCGACGCGCAAGCGTCCGGTCCGTCCTCCGGCGGGGCGGCGCAAGGTAACAAATACGCGGCCGCGGTCGCACCCGAGTCCGCACCGGGGAGGACCGCATGGGACAGCCGACGGTCGCTCAGAAAGCCGCCGGCGCCCGGACCGGCGACGGCGGGTCTTCGCCCGCCCGCGACGGCGCGTCCGGTCGCCTGCGACGCTTCGCCCTCGGGGGCGGCCCGGCGCTCGCGGTGGTCGGGATCGCCGTCCCCGTCGTGGTCGGATGGACCGGCGGGGATCTCGGCGGCGTTTCCCGAGACCTGGGAACGGCGGGGGTCGACCTCCTGCTGTCGTTCACCCGGATGCTGTTCGCCTACCTCATGTCCCTCGGGTTCGCCCTTACCTACGGCTACTTCGCCGCGAGCTACCGGAGCGGCGAGCGGGTCCTGATCCCGATCCTCGACATCCTCCAGTCGGTCCCGATCCTCGGGTTCTTCCCTATCGCGATCGTGTTCTTCGTCGGCCTGACCGGGCCGCACAGCTGGATCGGACCGAACATCGCCTCCATCTTCCTCATCTTCACCTCGATGGCCTGGAACATGGTCTTCGGCGTGTACGAATCGCTGAAATCGCTCCCGGGCGAGCTGAGGGAGGCGGCCGACTCCTTCGGGGTCCGGGGAAGCCAGCGGCTCCGGGCGGTCCTCGCCCCGGCCACCGTCAACCGTCTCGTCTACAACTCGGTCCTCTCGTGGACCGCCGGCTGGTACTTCCTGGTCGCCGCCGAGTTCATCTCGACCTCCTCGTCGACGACGCCGCTCCCGGGGATCGGCAGCTACCTGCTCACCGCGGCGGGCGCCGGCAACGGCGACGCGCTCATCGCGGGTATCCTGCTCCTGGTCGCCCTCATCACCGCCCTCGACATCCTCATCTGGCGCCCGCTCGGCCGATGGGCGGAGAAGTACCGCTACGACCAGGTACCGAGCGGCTCGGCGGAGCTCACGGGGGTGACCCGGGCCCGCGCGGCCCCGTTGCGGCGGGCCGCCGGCTACGTCTACCGCGGTGTCCGCACGGGGGTATCGCGGATCGGCACGCCGTTCGTCGGGCTCGCCTCCCTGGCGGCCGGCACCGGCCGCGATCGGGAGCCGAGCCCGTTCGTACGCTCGGCGTTCCGCTACCTCGCCCTCGGGGCGTTGCTCGTCGTCGCCTGGCTCCTCCTCATCACGCTCGGGGTCGCGGTCTACAACGTCTTCGCGACGCCGATCGCCCCGCTGGTCCGCGGCCAGATCAACCAAGTGCCGACGGCGCTCGCGGCGTCGTTCGGCCGCATCGTGCTCGCCTATCTCCTCTCGCTCGCGATCGCGCTCCCGCTCGCCGTCTACCTGGTCCGCCGCCCGCGCGCCTACCGGGTCGGGCTTCCGATGGTCGAGGTCATCGCCTCCGTCCCGGCGACCGCCCTGTTCCCGCTGTTCATCTTCGCCCTGCTTCCGTACATCGGCTTCCAGGGCGCGGCGATCCTCATGCTCATCACGGGGATGCTGTGGTACCTGTTCTTCAACATCCTCTCCGGGCTCCGCGCCATCCCGCCGGACCTGGACGAAGCGGCCCGCTCCTTCGGTCTGCCGCGGAAGGAGTACTACCGCCGTCTCGTCCTCCCGGCGCTGTTTCCCGCGCTCATCACCGGCTCGATCACCGCCTTCGGGGGGGGCTGGAACACGCTCATCGTCGCCGAGTTCCTCCAGTACGGACCGAGCTACCACTTCCAGGTTCTCGGGATCGGGGCGCTGATCGACGTGGGCAACTACATCGACCCGGGCCACTCGGGCTATCCGCTGATGGCCGTCGCGCTGTTCACGATGGTCCTGACGGTCGTGGCCGTCAACGAGCTCTTATGGAAGCCGCTGTATCGCCGCGCGGTCGAGAAGTACCGCTACGACTGAGGGAGCGGGCGCTGGCGGGAGGGGGAACCGGATGGCGCTGATCGATGTCGACCAGGTCGACAAGAGCTTCCCGAGCCGGCACGGGACGATCTCGATCATGAACCAGATCTCCTTCTCCGTCGCCGACAACGACTTCCTCGCGATCGTGGGCCCATCGGGATCGGGGAAGTCGACCCTGCTCCGACTGATCCAGGGCCTCGACCGTCCGACGGCGGGCGAGGTCCGGTTCCGGGGGCGACCGGTCGGCGGGGTCTGCCACGAGATGGCGATGGTCTTCCAGAGCTTCGCCCTCTACCCCTGGCTCACCGTCAAGGAGAACGTCGCGCTCGGCCTCGAGGCGCGGGGCTGGAGCGAGGAACGGATCGAAGCGCAGGTCGATCGGTACATCGGCGTCACGGGCCTGGTCGGGTTCGAGGAGGCGTACCCGCGGGAGCTCTCGGGGGGGATGCGCCAGCGGGTCGGCCTGGCGCGGGCGCTCGCCGTCGAGCCGGCGGTCCTTCTGATGGACGAGCCGTTCTCGGCGCTCGACCCGCTCACCGCGGAGAGCCTGCGCGAGGAGGTCCTCCAGCTCTGGCGGGATCCCCAGCTGCCCCCCGAAGCGGTCATCCTCGTCACCCACAACATCGAGGAGGCGCTCGTGATGGCCGACCGACTGATCGTTCTATCCCGCCGCCCCGGGCGGGTGCTCGCCGGGGTCCTCGTCAAGCTGCCGCGTCCACGGGACCGCAAGTCGGACGCGTTCTACGAGCTCACCGATTACGTCTACTCGCTCATCACCGAGGGCCGCCCTCCCGGGACTCGACTGCCGTCCCCGATCGATTCCATAGACCCCGCGGCGTCGCCGACACCGCGTTCGTAGCGCGCCGTGCTACGTGCAGTTCAAAAACGACAACCCTTATAGGTCGGTCCCCCACTGGAAGTCCGCGTTACGGGAGAACGTTCCGAACTTGCCCACCACGTACCCGAAGGCATCGCCGACGGAGATGATGGGCCTCCTCGTCCTCCTCAAGGACCACAAGGGCGACGAGGACATCGCCCGCCTCGCCGACGACCTCGACCTGGAGATCGACGAGATCTTCCCATCGATCGAGTTCGCCGAGGTCCTCGGCCTCGTCCGGATCTCCGAAGGCCGTAGATCGGAA
>JAKAOB010000025.1 GCA_021812305.1 Thermoplasmata archaeon | reverse complement strand
GTGAGGGTCCGCGCGAACTCCTCGAAGCTGACGTGGAGGAGCCGACCGGGGCCGTGCGCGGATTCGATGGCCCCGCGCTCCTCGGCCCACGGCCCCGCCCGCCCGTACGGCTCGTCCCGGCCCGGGGCCGCCGCGATCCCCCATCCCGCGGACAGGGTGAGCGCCGCGGCGGCCGTATGGACGGGGCGGCCCACCCGCCGGTGGACCGGCCAATCGAACGGCCCGTCGACGGACCTCGGAAGCGGGCGGCCCGCCCGGCGGTAGAGGAAGAGGGGCACGCCCGCCCGCGCGAGGGCGCGGCCGGCCGCGAGAACCTCCTCGATATCGCCCCACCCGCCGCCGACCACCGCCGGCAGGAGGTAGGCGATGACGGCCGGCTCATGCGGCCGGGGCGACGAGGGGCGCGTAGAGCGTCTCGACCGAGAACGCCTCGTGGAACCCCACCTCCGATAGGGCGAGGACCGTCGACCGCGCGTCGTGGGCCGCCATCGTGACGACCCGGCCGCCCGAGCGCTCGGCGATCCAACCGAGAGCCGTCGCCACGAGGGCGCGCCCGGCGGCCGGGGGTACCGAGGGGGCGAGGATCGGGGATGTGAGGTTGGCGGCCTCGGTGGTCGCCGACACGGTGGCGCGCACGAAGCCGACCGGTCCCGCGCCCCGGTCGACGACCCAGGCCCGGCTCGTCGAACGGAACCCCGGCGGCCCCCCCTCCCCCTGGACGAACTGGCCCCGCGTGACCGGGAGGACCTCGGCGACCTCGGAGGCGAGCTCGGCGGCGGCGATCGGCACGAGCGCGGCGCTGTCGCGACGGACGAACGGGCGGACCTCCCCCCCGCGGCCGTCGCCCGCCGCCGGCACCGGGCCGGCCCCGCGCAGATAGTACGCCTGCCGACGGAGGGGGCGGAACCCGAGACCGGCGTAGAGCGCCAGGGCCGGGGCGTTGGTCGAGAGCACGTCGAGCGCGAGGTAGCGACGCCGCGCCCTCAGCGCCTCCGCCCGGCAGCGCTCCAGGAGCGTCCGCGCGTAGCCGCGGCGCCGGTAGGGCGCGTCGACCATGAGCGACGAGACGAAGCCGGCCCGCGGGGGGAACGACAGGATCACGGCCGCGGCGAGGGTCCCGTCGGCCTCGATGCCGAGCACCTTGACGATCGGCCGCCTCAGGAGATCGAACCAGCGAAGGACGAACTGCAGGTCCCAGCGCAGCAGGCGGCGGGCGACGCGCCGGTACGGGTCGGAACGGAACCCGAAGAGCCGGTCCTCCTCGGGGAAGCAGCGGAGGAGCAGGCCGTAGAACGGGTCGACGTCGTCCGGTCGAAGCTCCCTCAGCACCCGAGATCGTCCTCCTCGCCGGACGCGGGCAGGGCCGCCTCGAACAGCTGGCCCAGCGTCGGGGAGGGGGCGTCCCGCGGGCTCTCGGGGTACGGCAGCCGCGCCGCGCGCTCGAGCTCCTCGTCGCCGACGCGCGCGAGCGCGTCCCAGAGCGCGCGCTCGACCCCGCGGTCGGCGTCGCCGTCGTGCAGGCGCCCGAGCGCCTGGACCGTGGCGTCGAACAGCCGGCTGCCGGCGTCGGAGACCAGGCGGACGGCCCCGTCGCTCTCGGCCAGGGTGCGGTCGGCCAAGGGGGTCGGGGAAAGGCCGCGCAGGAGCGAGATGAGCGAGGCGCGCGCCCCGTCATCCCCCAGGTGGCCGAGGGCCCAGACCGCCGCGAGGCGCACCTCGGCGGCGGGGTGCTTGAGCTCCTCGCGCATCCGCGGCGCCCCGGCGGACAGGCCAAGCTGCCCGAGGGCGTAGAGGGCGCCCCGGCGGGGCCAGGGGTGGTCGTCCTCGAGGCGCGCGAGGAGCGGTCCGAGGTCCTCCGGGCCGCCGAAGCGTCCGAGCATCTCCGCGGCGGCGCCGCGGACGGACCAGGCCGGATCCGTCAGGAGGGCGAGCGCGGGGGCCCGCCCTTCGGGCGCCCGCATCTCCCCGAGGGCGCGCAGCGCGCAGACGCGCACCCAGCTCGCCGGGTCGGCGCAGGCGCTGACGAGGTACGGCACCGCCCGCTCGTCCCCGATGCGGCCGAGCGCCACGAGCGCGGCGGGCCGCACCCACGTCTCGTCCCGCACCACGCGCTCGAGCAGCGCCCCGACGCTCGCGCCGTCCCGGCGGCGGCCGAGCACGACGCACGTCGCGATGCGCACGCGGCGCGCGGGATCGTCGAGGAACGGCCGGACGAGCTCCGCCGCGTCCGCCTCCGGGCCCTCGCCGAGCGCGAGGACCGCCTGGCGCCGGACCCGGTCGTGGGGGTCGGCCAGCGCCGCCGTGAGGAGCGCCCGAACCTCGGGCGCGCGCACGCGACCGAGGGCGCTCACCGCGGCCCATCGTACCTGGGGATCGGCGTCGGACAGGAGCGGGCAGAGCGCGGGGACGGAGCGCGCGTCGGCGACGGACCAGAGCGCCCAGGCCGCCTGGGCGCGCACGCGCTCGACGGGGTCGGCGAGGGTCCGCTCGAGCGCCTCCCGGCTCTCGGGGCGGCCGAGCAGGCCGAGCGCCTCGGCCGCCGTGCCGCGCACCGGCGCGTCCGGGTCGTGGAGCGATGCCTCGAGGGCACTGCGCCCCCGGCTGTCCTTGAGCGTGCCGAGGCTCCACGCCGCCGCCCGCCGGACCCGGGGATCGGGGTCGACCAGGGAGCGCAGCAGGAGGTCCGGCTCGATCGGGGCGCCCCCCTCGGCGATCCGCCGGATCTCCTCGAGGCGCACGGTGATCGGGCGGCGGTCCCGGCCCGCGCGGCCGTGGGCCGGCCGGCCCCGCCGAAGATGCGTGGCCACGGCCCCCCATGGCGACCGACCCGCTTTAAGTCCCCCCCGGCGACCCCCCGGGTCCGCCCATCGCCCGTTGGCCCGGCCGCTCGGGGGAGCGGTACCGTCCCAGCGGCCGCTCGGCGACGCCCCAGCGGGCGTCGAGCCCCGCCCGCGTCACGCCGAACGGGGCGAGGAGGGTCTCGGCCGCCCGGGCGAGGCCGTCCACGTACGCCTCCGCATCGTACGGCTCGTCGCCCGCGAGGAGCTCGGCGACGACGACCCGGTCGCGCCACGAGCGGGCCGTCCGGTCGCGCAGGAGGAAGCGAACCGTCTCTCCCGGGACCCGCTCGATCCCCGCCGCCGCGAGCTGGCGGAGGGCGGCGACGGAGTCGGTGAACGTGACGTAGCCGTCGGGCGGCTGGGCGATCCGGTGGGCGATGAGGAGCTCCTCGCGCGGCCAGGCGCCCCGCCGGATCTCGGCGGCGAAGAGGTCCGCGCGCGCGAGCGCCCGCGGGATCGATCCGCGGACCTCGTCGGCGGAGCGGGCCCGGCCGAGGAGCTCCAGGACCTCCCCCTCGAAGCGGCGGTAGAGGACCGGGGTGTCGTGCCGGCGCGAGCCGATCCCGCGCAGCTTGAACTCCCCGCTCTCGTAGCGCCCGAAGTAGCGGTTCGGGACCCCGAGCCCGTGGGTCACCGCCGGCAGAAAGACGATCCAGCGGTAGCGGCCCTCGTAGCCGAGCGGCAGGTCGAACACCTGGCCCATCCGGCGGGCGAACGCCTCGGGGTCCGGCGCCGCGCCCTTCGTGCGCGGGGCGAGCCAGAGCGAATCGACGAGCCCGTGGAGGACGCGGTAGCCCTCGGCCTCGGAGCGGCGGACGAACCGCTCGATGAGCGCGCGGGCGTAGGCGTTGATCGCCTCGTGGCACTCGATGCGGCCGAAGCGCGCGTTGCGGTAGCCCTGGTAGCCGAAGGCGGTCACGAGCACCCACTTGAGCATCCGCGCGCGCCGCTCGAGGCGGTCCCGCTCCGCCGGCGGGAGATGGGGGTCCTTGAGGCGCGACTTGTACGCGAGGCGCCGCTCGAGGAGCGGCGCGAGGGTCCGCGGGATGAGGCCGACGTGGCGGACGCAGGAGCGGTAGCCGAGCCCCGGGGCGACGCGCGGGCTCGTCGGGCAGCACGCGCAGTCGAGGGTCTCCGTCGACAGGTTGTGCCGCACCATGAGGTGCGGGAAGAGGCTCACGAAGTCGAACTCGTCGACGCCGTCGTGGACCCCGACGGGCGGGAGGAACAGCACGCCCCCACGGTCGGCGGCGACGAGGGCGCGCGCCGACTTGAACTCCTCGGGACGGTTCTTCTTCCAGGGGACGTGGACCCCGTCGGCGAGGGCGTGGGCCATCTCCATCGCGGTAAAGCACGTCCCGGGCGACTGCCGCACGACGGTCTGCAGCGACAGCCGCGAGAGCCGCGCCGCATCGAGCAGCCCCTCGACGGCGGCGTCGCCGAAGAGGAAGGAGTCGGCGCGGTCGATGTGGAAGCGGCCCGGCAACCAGAACGCCGCGTCCCGGTGGTGGAGGCGGCCGTACGACTCGAACGTGCGGGCCGGCCGCGACGGGGCGAGGGGGGCCGGCATCCGGCCGAGGTAGAAGCCGTCGGCCCCGAGCCCGTTCGCCCGCGCCCGGCGGTAGAGCCACGGGAGGTCGAACGCATCGCCCCCGTCGGTCAGCAGAAGGTCCGGGTCCTGCCGGCCGAGCTCCCGGACGAGCTCGGCGAGGACGGCGGCCTCGTCGCCCTCGATCGTCGCCGGGCCGAGCCGGACCGTTGCGAGGCGTCCGTCCGCCGGCACGGGACCGCCCCGCCGGTGGTCCCGGAGCCGGACCTCGAGCACGGACGAGGTGAGCGGCGGGGGGACGTAGTCGATCGTCTCGGCCGGTTCGGTGGCCCGGAGACCGGCCCCCTCCCCCTCGACCGGCGCGAACGGATAGAGGCCGTGCGCGAGGTGGTAGAGCTGGGGCGGTGCGAGGTCCACGTCGTAGAGGGTGAGATCGTGGTAGCCGCCGAGCGCGTCGACCTCGTGCGCCAGCCGGCGACGCGCGAAGTTGCGCCGGGCGGTCACCGCAAGCACCCGGCGCCGCCGGCGGTCGAAGAGGGACGGGCGCTCGACGCGTTCCTCGATGCGAGCGATGCCCGGCCAGTCCTCGATCGCCCGCGCGACGCGCTCGAGGACCGGACGCGGGCCGGCGACCAGGAACGGAGGGCGGAACGGGACCCGCCGACCGCGGACGCGCCCGTCCTCCCGGTCCTTGACCCAGAGGACGACGTCCGTCCCGTCCGGGTCGTCGGTGACGTCGAGCAGCCAGCCGGCGCCCATCGCCCTCCGGGCCGGGCGGACCCGGTCACCCCGGTCGCGCGACGGCGCGGTCGTCCCCCGCCGGGAGCTGCCGGGCGAGGTCGAGGAGGACCGAGAGCAGGAGCGATTCGAGGAGGTCCGGGCTCCCGACGTACGTCGCCTGGGCGATGTAGCGCCGGGCCCCGCGGATCAGCGCGTCGAACGCCGCCCGCTCTTCGGGCGTCGTGAGGAGCCGGCCGAACTCCTCCCAGCGCCTCAGCCGCTCCTCGAGCGCCTGGCGGTAGGTCGGTACCGTGCGGCCCATGCGATCACCTCCGTTCCCCCGGGCCCCGCGAGCTCCTCGAGGCCGCGCTGACCCGACGCGCGAGCGACCAGGCGCACCCGCTCGGGCGGATGGAACGCCTCGAGGGCGAGGCCACCCGGGCGCGGGGCCGCGGCGACCATGTCGAAGAGCGGCGGGCCCTCCTCGGCGAGGCCGGGGAACCCGCCCAAGCCGCCGGCGCTCGTGAGGAGGAGCGGAAGGCCGGTCTTTTGCAGGAGGGCGCGCAGGCAGCCGGCGATGTGCGCCAGGAGCGGGCGGCGCTCCTCCTCGGGGATGTCGGGGTCGGCGAGCAGCGCGGGGATCTCGTGGGCGACCAGCAGCGTCGCCCGGTGGCGGCGGACCTCGCGCGCCCACCCGTCGGCGAGCGCGACCAGCTGGTAGGCGGTGAACGCCCGGGCGAGCCGTACCCGCTCGAGGACCTCGCCGGGATCGACCCCGAGCGCCCGCCCCCGCTCCCCGATGCGGTAGGGGTGGAAGCGGTTGGCCCCCTCGAGGAGCGAGACCCGCCCGCCGACGCGGGCGCTGCCGGCGTAGACGAGCTCGAGGAGCGGCTCGACCGCCGCCGGAGGGCCGGTCAGGAGGGTCGCCTCGCCCGGGGCGAGGCGGCGGGCGATCCACGGGAAGAGGCTGGGCGCCGCGGGCAGCAGCGGCCCCGCCGGCCGCCGGACCTTCCCGCGGACCCTCGGCCACGACGGGAGGCCGTTCGTCCGCGTCCGCGACAGCGGGAGCGGCTCGACCTCGAGCCCGGGGTCGATCCCCGGGTCGATCGGACGAAGGGCCTCCAGTGCGGAATCCATGGGCTCGGCGCGACGACCGCGCCGGGACGCCTTAAGGCGACGACGGGAGAGGGAGAAACGGCTCGGCGGAGACCGGTTCCGTCTTGACCGGACGCGCGGCCAGCCACCGCGCAGCTTGTCGAGCGCGTCGGGGTCGGCGGATCTCGGACGACGAGGGGGAGCCCTCGTTGTCGCAGCGTCCGCAGGATCCGAACGCGATCGGGGCCGTCGAGACACGGGATTGGGCGGTCGACTACCGTGCCACGGAGCGGAAGCCGAGGGGCAAGAGGTCGAGCTACGGCCCGGCAGCACCGGCGCCTCACGCCCGGGTCCCCATCGGGCCGCGCCGAACCAAGGCAGGACCGCGCCAGCGGCCGGTCCGCTATCCTGTGCTACGCCCCGTGACCTTCGGGTCGCGGCTCAGGACCTGGAACAGCAGCACGGTGTAGTTGTCGGGATCCGTCACGACGAAGAAGCTGAGCTCGCCCGGCTCGGTCTGCACCGGCGCCACGGGGATACCGGCGGCCTTCACCCGCTCGTGCTCCCGGTGAACGTCTCGAACCTCCACGTGCAGCTGCCACGGCGACGGCTTCGGCTCCCCCGCCTGGAGGCTGATCCATCCTCCCGCGATCCGCCACTCCTGGTTGCCGAACGGTTCCAGGTCGGGCGGCCGGCCCAGCAACCGGGCGTACCATTCCCGCGACCTCGCGACGTCGCTGACCTGGATCGCGGTGATGCAGTCGCGCGCATCGATCCCCCCCCGGGAAGCGGTGTCCGCCATGGCGACCTTGAGGCTCCCCGGAGATATTAGACCCGCCGAAGGGACGCCCGGCCACGGCGACGACCGGGTGGGGGTGCGGGGACCGGCCCCGGTTCTCGGCGAGAGCGAACGGACCTCGCGGGCCGGAACGCTCGCTCAGCCGCCGCGCAGCTTGTCGAGCGCGTCCGGGTCCGCGAGGTAGAGGTCGGCGTGGCCGCACCGGCGGCAGATGTGCGCTTCGAACCGCCCCACGGAGGAGATCTCCCCCCACCGCAGCGCGAGGAACGTCCGCCCCGTCGCCCCTCCGCCGGTCATGACGCGGGG
The DNA here is from genome assembly GCA_021812305.1 of Thermoplasmata archaeon. Taxonomy (GTDB): domain Archaea; phylum Thermoplasmatota; class Thermoplasmata; order Lutacidiplasmatales; family UBA184; genus Lutacidiplasma. The sequence goes on along the minus strand of JAKAOB010000025.1, from coordinate 14,368 downwards.
AACGCGGCGGACGTCCTCGCTGCCGCACCGCGGGCAGGGAAGGGGGGTGCCGGGCGGGGGCGGGGAGACGGGAGGGGCGCTGACCATGGGGACCGACCGGTCTTATGCGAGGTCCCTTCCCATAAGGGGCTCGGTCGGGGGGCGCAGCGACCGGCAGCGCCGGAATCTTTAACCTCGGGAGGAGGCCATCCTCGTTCCGGGGGGTCTTCTCGCCATGCCCAACTGCCCGAGCTGCGGCAAGCCGATGGCCCCGGGGTTCCTCGGATCGGAGAGCTTCATCGGCGGCTCGAAGTGGTTCCTCGAGCGGACGCGGCTCGCCTTCGGCGGCGAGGAGCTCGCCAAACCGAACAACTTCGGCATGGTCTACATCCCCGGCTTCCGCTGCCGGGAGTGCCGGACGCTCCTGCTCCAGTACTAGCCCCGGCCCCCCGGTGCCTCACCGGTCGAGCCGGTGGCTCCAGGGGGGCGGCGGAAGGGCGAGCAGCTCGGAGATCGACCGCGCGTTCGTCGGGGCATCGCCGCGGAAGTGGTTATTGAAGAACCCGAGGAGGAGCTCGGTCCGCGCCCGGAGCGCCTGGACCCGCGGGACCCATGCGCGCAGCTCCGGCGCGGAGTAGGTGTAGTCGTACCACAGCGGCTGTCCGTGGCCGTGCCAGCGGACGTAGGCGAACGGGGCCGTCACCTCGAGACGGATGGGGAGGTGCGGCTCGTCGACGATCACGTAGGCCAGCCCGTGCTCCCTCAGGAGCGCGAACGACTCGTCCTCGAGCCACGAGCGCTCGCGGAACTCCACGGCGACCGGTAGGTCGGTGGGGAGGCGCTCGTAGAAGGCCCGGACCGTCCGCGCCTCGAACGGCAGCGACGGCGGCAGCTGAAGGAGGGCCGCGGCGAGCTTGCCCGCCTCCCTCAGCGGGCGGAGAACGTCGAGGAACCGGCCGAGCTCCTCGTCGACGTTCACGAGCCGCAGGTCGTGGGTGATCGTCTGGGGGAACTTCGCCGTGAAGCGGAACTGGGCGGGGGTCCGTTCGGCCCAGGAGCGGACGACGCCGACCGGCGGCAGGCGGTAGAAGGTGGTGTTGATCTCGACGATGGGGAACAGGCCGGAGTAGTAGCGCAGGCGGTCCGAGACCCCGCGCTTCGGATAGACGCGGCCGACCCACTCGGGATAGTCCCAGCCGCTCGTCCCGAGGAGGACCTCCCCCATGCCGGACCGTAACGGTCGGCCCGCTATCTAGCCACGCGGGCCGGCGCGGCGGCGCGGGCGATGCGCTTCGGGAGAAACCCTAAATAAAATCACAGCTCCCCGTGTAAATACCCAAGAGGCGGATCCGATGGTTCAGGTCGACATCGAGCTCGCGAAGTGTACCGGGTGCGCGCACTGCCGGGACGTCTGTCCGGTCAATGTCTTCGAGCTCAAGCCGCGCGACCAGTTCCCCGACGTCGTCGACGATGCGGCCGTGGGCGCGAAGTTCCAGTTCCGCGGCGAGAAGTCCGTTGCCATCAACGGCCCGGAGTGCATCGTCTGCGAGGCGTGCCTGTTCGAGTGCGAGGGCGAATGCATCCTCATCACCGACGATGAGGGCCACGTCCACCACTCGACGTACAAGTAGGCGCACCGCCCGAGCGGGCCGTCCGGGCGGCGCCCCGGTCGCCGGTCGGCGGCCTCGGGGCAGGGGTTAAATAGGCTCGTCCTCCGCCGGGAACGCCGTGCCCGATGGACACGTCGACCCCGGCCGGACGGTGGTGCTCGGTGAGCGCGAGCTCGCCATCGGGTTCCGCCTCATCGGCCTCAAGGACGTCATCGAGGTGACGCCCGATACCGCGGCCGACGAGTTCAAGCGGGCGATGGAGGCGGGGACGTTCAGCCTCGTGATCGCGAGCCAGTCGGTCCGTCGCGGGCTCAGCGAGTCCCAGCGGGCGGCGGCCGAGGCGTCGCTCCGTCCGCTCGTCGTCTTCGTCCCGCCGCCGAGCGGCGAGTACGAGGTCGAGAGCATCGGGGCGCTCGCGAAGCGGGTGCTCGGCGTTTCCCTGGCGATGCCGGGGTGAAAGGGGAAGGTCCATGGGAGTCATCGCGCGGGTCAGTGGTCCGGTCGTCATCGCCGAGGGTCTCGAGGGCGCCAAGATGTACGACGTCGTGCGCGTCGGTCAGCTCGGGCTCGTCGGGGAGATCATCCGCCTGGTCGAGGGCACCGCGACCGTGCAGGTCTACGAGGACACGACCGGCGTCCGCCCCGGCGACCCCGTGGAGAACACGGGCCAGGCGCTGAGCGTCGAGCTCGGGCCGGGGCTCCTCACCTCGATCTACGACGGGGTGCAGCGCCCGCTCGACGTCCTCAAGAAGAGCCTCGGCGACTTCATCACGCGCGGCTTCGTCGCGCCCCCGCTCGACGAGAAGAAGGTCTGGGAGTTCACGGCGACGGTGAAGCCCGGGACCGCGGTCACGCCGGGGGCGGTGCTCGGCACGGTCCAGGAGACGCCGCTCATCCTTCACAAGATCATGGTCCCCCCGGGCGTCACGGGGACCGTCGAGCGCCTCGCGAGCGGCCGCTACACGATCCGCGATCCGATCGGCTCGATCAAGACCGCCGCCGGCAGCCGGCCCTTCACGCTGACGCAGCGCTGGGTGGTCCGGATCCCCCGGCCCGTGACCCAGAAGCTCGCCCCCGGGATCCCGCTCCTCACCGGGCAGCGGGTCATCGACACGTTCTTCCCCGTCGCGAAGGGCGGGACGGCCTGCATCCCGGGTCCGTTCGGCTCGGGCAAGACCGTCACGCAGCAGCAGCTCGCGAAGTGGGCGGACTCCGACGTCGTCGTCTACGTCGGCTGCGGCGAGCGCGGCAACGAGATGACGGAGGTCCTCGCGACCTTCCCGAACCTGACCGACCCGAAGAGCGGACGGCCGCTCATGGAGCGGACGATCCTCATCGCCAACACGTCGAACATGCCCGTCGCGGCGCGGGAAGCGAGCGTGTACACGGGCATCACGATCGCCGAGTACTACCGCGACATGGGCTACGACGTCGCGCTCATGGCCGACTCGACCTCGCGCTGGGCCGAGGCGATGCGCGAGATCTCCGGCCGGCTCGAGGAGATGCCGGGCGAGGAGGGCTACCCGGCGTACCTGGGCCGCCGCGTCGCGGAGTTCTACGAGCGCGCCGGTCGCGTCGTCACCCTGTCGCCCGAGGGCCGACCGGGCTCGGTCACCGTCGTCGGCGCCGTCTCGCCGCCGGGCGGGGACTTCTCCGAGCCGGTCTCGCAGAACACGCTGCGCGTCGCCCGCGTCTTCTGGGCCCTGGACGCCTCGCTCGCCTCCCGCCGGCACTTCCCGTCGATCAACTGGCTGCAGAGCTACTCCCTCTACGTCGGCGACATCGAGCCCTGGTACCGCGAGCAGATCGCGAAGGACTGGGTCGGTCTCCGCCAGAAGGCGCTCGAGGTCCTCCAGAAGGAGTCCGAGCTGCAGGAGATCGTCCAGCTGGTCGGGGTCGATGCGCTCCCCGAGCGGGAAAAGGGCGTCCTGGACGTCGCCCGCATGCTCCGGGAGGACTATCTCCAGCAGAGCGCGTACGACGATGTCGACACCTACACTTCGATCGCCAAGCAGTACCGGATGCTGCGGGCGATCCTCGCCTTCGGCGACCGCGAGCAGGAGGCGATCGGGAAGGGAACGACCGTGGCCGACCTGCAGAAGCTTCCCGTCCGCTCCAAGCTCTCCCGGATGAAGTGGGTCCCCGAGAAGGACCTTCCCCAGTTCGATGCGATCGAGACGGAGATGAACCAGTCCGTCGCCGCGCTCGCGGGAGGGGCCTGATCATGGCGAGCGCCAAGACGCCGCCGGCCCCCGCCGTCCCCGTCGACTACCGGACGATCGACCGCATCAGCGGACCGCTCCTGTTCGTGCGCGACGTGGAGAACGCCGCGTACGGCGAGATGGTCGAGATCTCGCTCCCCGACGGCTCCCGCCGCCAGGGCCAGGTGCTCGACTCCCGCAAGGGGCTCGCGATCGTCCAGGTCTTCGGGCCGACCATGAGCATGAACCTCACGTCGACCTCGATCAAGTTCCTGGGCGAGGTCGCCCGCCTGCCGGTCTCGGACGAGATGCTCGGGCGCGTCTTCAACGGGCTCGGGGAGCCGCGCGACGGCGGTCCCCGCATCATCAGCGAGAACCAGCTCGAGATCGTCGGGAACGCGATGAACCCGTACTCGCGCGAGGAGCCGAGCGAGTTCATCCAGACGGGGCTGTCGAACATCGACGTGATGAACACGCTCGTGCGCGGGCAGAAGCTCCCGATCTTCTCCGGCGCGGGCCTTCCGCACAACCAGCTCGCGGCGCAGATCGTGCGCCAGGCCAAGCTCAAGGACTCCACCGAGAACTTCGCCGTCGTCTTCGCCGCGATGGGGATCACGAGCGAGGAGGCGAACTACTTCCTGCGCGAGTTCGAGAGCACCGGGGCCCTCGAGCGGACCGTCGTGTTCCTGAACCTCTCCTCCGACCCGTCGATGGAGCGGGTCGTGACGCCGCGCATGGCGCTCACGACGGCCGAGTTCCTCGCCTACGAGCGCGACATGCACATCCTCGTCGTGCTCACCGACATGACCAACTACTGCGAGGCGCTCCGGGAGATCGCGAGCGCGCGGGAGGAGGTGCCGGGCCGCCGCGGCTACCCGGGCTACCTCTACACCGACCTCGCGACGCTCTACGAGCGCGCCGGCAAGATCCACGGGCGCAAGGGGTCGATCACCCAGCTCCCGATCCTGACGATGCCGGCGGACGACATCACCCACCCGATCCCCGACCTGACCGGCTACATCACCGAGGGCCAGATCGTCGCGAGCCGGGACCTCCAGCGGCGCGGCGTCTACCCGCCCATCGATGTGCTGGTGTCGCTCTCGCGCCTGATGAACCAGGGGATCGGCAAGGGCCGCACGCGGGAGGACCACCGCGGCCTCGCCGACCAGCTCTACGCGAGCTACGCGACGGGCAAGGACCAGCGCGCGCTCTCGGCGATCGTCGGGGAGGAGGCGCTGAGCGCCACCGACCGCATCTACCTCAAGATCGCCGAGCGGTTCGAGAACGAGTTCGTCAACCAGCGGCCCGACGAGGACCGGACGATCGAACAGAGCCTCGACCTCGGCTGGGACATCCTCTCCGACCTGCCGGAGTCCGAGCTCAAGCGGATCAAGCCCGAGTTCATCCAGAAGTACCGGGCGAAGCGCACGGCGTAGGGGCGGCGGGGGCACGGCGATGGCGGTGGAGAACGTCCGGCCGACGCGGCTCGAGCTGCTGCGCACGCGCCGGCGCATCGTCCTCGCGAAGAAGGGGCTCAACCTGCTCAAGCTCAAGCGCTCGGCGCTGATCGCCGAGTTCTTCGCGCAGTCGCGCGAAGCGCTCCGTCTGCGGGGCGATCTGCAGAAGCGGATCGCGCGCGGCTACGCGTCGATCCGCATGGCCGAGATGATGGAGGGGCCGACCCGCCTCGAGAACGTCGCGATGCTGCTGCCGGACCTCCTGCCGGTCACCGTCGCGACGAAGAACGTGATGGGCGTCAAGACCCCCCGCGTGGACGCCGGGACCTTCGTCCCCGTCGCCGCGCCGGCGCTGCTCGACCTGCCGACGTCGATCGACGAGTCGATCCGGCACTTCCAGGGGATCTACCAGGTCGTCCTCGACATCGCGGAGAAGGAGAACGCCCTGCGCCGCCTCCTCAAGGAGATCGAGAAGACCAAGCGCCGCGCGAGCGCCATCGAGAACGTCCTCATCCCCCGCCTCCAGGAGACCGTCCGCTACATCAAGTTCCGATTCGACGAGCTCGAGCGGGACGCGTTCAGCATGCTCAAGACCGTCAAGCGCAAGATGGAGCAGCAGGAGGCCCGTGGCGCTGCGTGACGCCCCGGTCCGGCGCTTCGCCCTCGCCGTGCGCCTGAGCCTGCTCGTCAAGCTCGCCGCCGTAGCGCTCGCGGCGGTCCTCATCGTCCGTTTCCTCGGAGGGTTCTGAACCATGACCGCATCGTCCGAAGCCACCGGATCCGTCGACACCTCGGCCGTCGAGTCGCTGCGCCGCGTGCGCGCGGCCGAGACGAGCTGGGAGGCGAGACTGGCCGAGGCGCGCGAGCGGACCGACGCGCTCCTGCGCGAGGTCGCCGCCGAGACCGAGACCGCCGTCGCCGGGGCCCGCCGGGCCGCCGAGTCCGAGCGCGACCGCGCGATCCAGGCTGCCCGGGAGCAGGCCGATCGGGAGGCGGCCGACATCCTGTCCCGGGCACGGGCCGAGGCCGAGCGCATTCGCACGGCCCCGGCCGCCGATCTCGGGGCCCGGGCCGACCGGATCCTCGGGGCGATCCTTTCGGAGTTCCGCAGCGGGAAGAAGGGACGGGAGTAACCGGTGTCGTTCCTGCGCCCCGTCGCGATGGCCAAGGTCGGCCTGATCGGCCTCAAGGACGATCGGGAGGCGCTCGTCACGGTCCTGCACGATCTCGGCGTCGTCCAGGTCGAACCCCTCGGGAAGGAGGCGGCCGCCCTCCTCGAGGCCGAGCACGGCGGGGAGTCCCAGCGGGCCGTCGCCGACGAGCTGCTGCGCTTCCGCGGGCTCAAGTCGGCCCTTCCGGCGGTCCCCGACGGGCGCACCCGATCCTTTCCGACGCTCGGCGACGTCCTCGCCGAGACCCGGCGGGTCCCGATCGACGACGAGGTCCGTTCGCTCAAGGTCGAGGAGGACCGCCTCCTCTCCGAACGCACGGCCCTCACCGACACGATCGACCTGCTCCGGCGCTTCCCGTTCTACACCGACCGGCTCGAGTACCTGAGCGGGCGCAACCTCCTCGCGTTCTTCGGAGAGGCCAAGCCCGAGATCTACGCCCGCCTCAAGACCGAGGTGCCGGCGATGTCCGACGCGGTCTTCCTCGAGCAGATCGGTCCGGAACGTGCGCGGTTCGTCCTCGCGGTCCGGACGGAGCACGCCGACACCGTCGGTCGGCTCGCGCAGTCGCGCGGGACGACGCTCGTCGCCGCGCCGCGCCTCACGGGCACCCCCGCCGAGGTCCTCCCGAAGATCGAGGGCGAGCGCGCCGTCATCGAGACCCGGCTCGGCGAGATCCGCGCGCGGCTCGCCGCGATCTCCCGGGAGTGGTACCCGATCGTCGCCCAGCTCGAGGAGGCCCTGACCATCGAATCGCGCAAGCTCGAGGCCTGGACGCGGATGGGCGCCGGGGCCCGGACGTTCGCGATCGAGGGCTGGGCCCCGCGCCGCGAGCTCCCCCAGCTCGAGTCGGCCGTGGGGCGCGCGAGCGGGGGCCGCGCCCACCTGTACCAGATCCCGAGCACGGAGCGCGGGCCGACCCTGATGGACAACCCCCCGGGGATCCGCTGGTATGAGTTCTTCATCAAGTTCTACGCGCTGCCGCAGCCGGACGAGTGGGACCCGACCTTCCTCTTCGCCCTCGTCTTCCCGATCTTCTTCGGCCTCATGCTCGGGGACATGGGCTACGGGCTCGTGATCCTCGTCATCTCGCTGTGGATGATCGCCGGCTTTCCCGGGGCCGCCCGCCTCCCGCGGGCGCTCAAGTCGGTGCCGCGATCGGTGATGAGCACCTGGGGGATGCGCTCGCTCGCGTTCACGCTCGTCCCGGGATGCGCCGTGGCGATCGGGGTCGGCTTCGTCTTCAACGAGTTCTTCGGCTTCCACGTGCTGCCGTTCACGCTCTTCGAGCCGCGGGGCGCGGCGGGGATCGCCTTCCTGCTCAAGCTCGCCGGGTTCATCGGCCTCGCGCTCGTCTCCATCGGCTTCGCCCTCGGCGCGCTCAAGGAGTACTTCCACGGGCACCGGCGCCAGGCCGGCGGCAAGGTCGCCGGCATCGCCTTCGCCTGGGGCGTCGCCTTCGCCGGTCTCTCCCTCCTGCAGCACGGGACGGGGAGCCTGGTGCCGTCCGGGGCGAACCCGCTCGCCGGCGTCTACTGGGCGCTGGCGGTCGGCGGGATCGTGGGACTCATCGCCGGGGAGGGGGGCCAGGGCGCCATGGCGATCATGGAGGTGGTGAGCCACATCCTCTCCCACACCCGGCTCGTCGGGATCCTCCTCGCCTCGGTGATCTTCGCCCTCGTCATCAACACGGTCTTCGTTGCGAACATCGGCAGCGGGGTCGCCTGGAAGGTCGGGCTCGCCATCGTCATCCTGATCGCCGGGCAGCTGTTCAACATCGTCATCGGCGTCTTCGAGCCGGGGATCCAGGGCCTGCGTCTCATGTTCGTCGAGAACTTCTCGAAGTACTACGAGGGGAACGGCCGGCCGTTCCGCCCGTTCGGCTCGCGCCGGACCTTCACCACGCCGGCCCCGATCCCGGCGCCGGCCGCGGCCGCCGCCCCGGCGCCGCCGAATCCCGCGTGACGGCGCGGGCGCCCCGCGCTACAGCCGCGGAACGATGAGCGTCGGCTCGACCGACGCGGAGGGGATGCCGTAGACCTTCGCGTAGACGATGCGCCGCAGGTCGGTGCGCTCCAGCTCGGCGACGAGCATCGAGGCGAACAGGATCGCGAGGCTGAGCGGATAGGTCCGCAGCCGCTTGAGCTCGCGCAGCGCGCGCTCGCGCGCGAGGACCGTCTCGAACCCGACCAGGCTGCGGCTCTCGTCGTAGCGCGCGAGGCCCTCGGAGAGGTGCGGGAAGCGGGCTTCGAGGACCGGGACGATCTCGGGGAGTCCGCGGGCCGTGTAGGCGTCGGCGGCCTGGTTCCGCGTGAACTGCCCGCCGTCCAGGTACCGGGCGAGGACCTCGTCGAGCGGGAGGGCGGCGTCCTTGCCCTTGAGGACGAGGAGGGCGTTCTTCAGGTCGATCTCGCTCTGGACGAACTGGCGCACCACCCACTCGTCCCCCTGGAAGTGGCGGATCGCCTCGAGCAGGCGGGCGTAGTAGTCCCGGTCGAGCGCCTGGAGGAGCGGGAAGATGTCGTGGCTGCGCTGGTAGCCGTCCAGGAGCGGGAGGAGCGGGGCGCCGTAGCCGAAGCGCACGAGGGCGGCGGAGATCGCCTCGAGGGTCGGCTGCGCGAGCAGCTGGCGGAAGTCGTCCAGCGTCATCGCCCCGCCGATGAGCCCCGCCGGGATGTCCCGGCTGGAGATGAGGAACGTCTCCACGGCCGTCATCAGGCGGTTCTGCGCCTTCGAGGAGAGGATGAGTCCGATGTTCTGCACGTCCCAGCGGCGCAGGTACGCGGCGACGACGGCCTTCCCCGCGAAGGGCGCCGCGTCCAGGGCCATGCGGTTGCGGCGGACGAAGAGGCGGTTGACGGCCACCTCGAGCAGCTCGACGCCCTGGTACTGGGCCGACGCCCCGGCGAGCTCGCTGCCGTAGGCCGTCGGCTCGAGGAGCTTGGCGATCTCCGCGAGGTCCTTGGCGGCGAGCAGGGGGCCGTAGCTCTCCTTGGGGAGGAGGTGCGTCGCGACGGCCTTGAACCGACCCAGCGCGGCCGCGTACGGCGAGCTCGACATCGACCGACCTCCGGCCTAGCGCCCGAGGAGGTCGCGGACCCGGTCCTCGCGCAGGCGGAGCAGCTCGTCGAAGGTCAGGTTGAGCCGGCGCGCCCCGTCCGCCGTCTCCGCGACCATCCCGCCCAGGACCTCGAGGGGGGTGGCGACGAACGCGCGACCGGCGACGCTCTTCAGGACCGGAGCGTCCTCGGCACGCCCGCTCACCTTGAGGTCCTTGCCGAGCTGCGCCTGGGCGGCCGCGAGCATGCGCTTGAGGAGCTCTTTGTACTCGTCGGACTCCGTGAACTCCTTCAGGAGCTGCCGCGTCGCGCCGAGCGACTCGGCCATCCGCTGCTCGCGGGCCTCGTACAGCAGCTTCCTCGCCTGGAGCTTGGCGGCCGCCACCCGCTGGGCGCGCTCGCGCTGGGCGTCGGCGGCGGCGCTCTGCTCCAGGTCGTGGCGGAGCTGGCCGATCCGCTTCTCGCGCTCGGCGAGGTGGCGGGCCCGCTCGGCCTGCGCGCGGGCCTCCTCGCGGGCGAGCTCCTCCTTCCCGCGGGCTTCGATCTCCGCGACGAGGCGGTCGAGGCTCATGTCGCGTGGCCCTACAGGATGTTGAGCAGGAGCACGATGCCCAGCACGAAGCCGAGGATCCAGAGCGTCTCAGGAATGACGAAGAAGATCAGCACCTGGCCGAACTTCTCGGGCTTCTCGGCGATGATCCCCATGCCCGCGGCCCCGATACCGGACTGGGCCATGCCCGTCCCGATGAGCCCGCCTGCGATCGCGATCCCCGCCCCGATGGCCTCCGCGGCCGTGACGATGTCCGCCGGCATTTCCCGGTTCCCGGGCCGCGCAACAAGGTCGGGTATATAACGCGAAGCGCCCGGGCCACCGGCGGTGGACCGGGGGGACGGGAGGGCGGCCGGGCGACCCGGAGCCGTTCGGGCGCTTTCCTTTCGGAAATCATCTATACGGGTCGAGACTTGGCCGCCCGAACATGCCCGCGAACCTGGCCGACCTGGCACGCGACCTGGCCCATGACCTCGAGCTCACGAGCCCGCCGATACAGATCTCCTACCTCGACGCCCCTCCCCACGGGATCCCGCGGCATCCGGGGGGCGCCCCCTCGGTCTGCACCTTCTTCTCCGAGGGGCGCGCACGGCCGTTCTACGCCGACCTCCGCGCGCATGAGGCCTGCGAGATCGGCGCGTTCGTCCTGGGCATCGCCCCCGAGGGCGAGGTCGGTCAGCGCCTCATGGCGACGGTCGGCCAGATGCAGAAGGACGGATACCTCGCTCCCGGGGACGAGGCGAAGATCCCGCGGAACGCGACCCCGCCCCGGTTCGTGGCGTACGGCCCGCTCGGCACCCTCCCTGTGGCCCCGACGAACGTCCTCCTCTTCGCGAGCCCGAAGTCCGCGATGCTGGCCGCCGAGGCCGCACCGGGGCCGATCCCGATGAACGGCCGGCCGATGTGCGCCATCGTCCCGACGCTCAACCAGGGCGCCCCGGTCGCGATGTCGCTCGGCTGCATCGGCTCCCGGCTCTACACGGGCATGGGCGACAGTGCCCTCGTCCTGGGGGTGCGCGGCGACCATCTCGAGACGTTCGCGCACCGGGTCCGGCAGATCCGCCGGGCGAACGACGGCGTCGAGCGCGAGGACGCCCGACGGAAGGCCGACTACCGCCCCGCCCCGTAACGTTCAGGCCGCGTCGGGGCGGGCGGGGACCGTCGCGTCGTCCTCGCGACCGCCCCGGCCGCTGCGCAGCAGCTGGACCGCTCCGGCGAGGACCACGGCGTTCGCCACGTAGGCCGAGAAGCAGACGAGGCAGAACGCGTGGATGATCGCGAGCTCGATGTAGGCGAAGTAGAGGCTCGTGAGGAGTCCCACGCTCGCCGCCCCCGTCACCGCGAGCAGCCAGGGCCGCTTCCAGGTGAGGTACAGGGGAACGTCGAGCGCGATGAGGAGGACGAAGCCGCCGATCCCGATCGCCCAGTCGGGCGCTCCGAAGGTCGTCGTGTGCCCGCTCGTGTCGACGGCGGCGCAGGAGAAGAACGCGGTCACCGTGCACGTCCCCTGCAGGGCCGGATGGGTCGACTCGTACGCCGCCCAGCCGCTCACCAACAGACCGGCGAAGGCGGCGAGGAGGACGATGGTGTGGACGGTGGCCGCGCGCATCCGTCGCCCGTCAGGTGATCTGGGCCAGGTCCGCGGCGACCTGCGACTGGGCGGCGACGCTCGCTGGCTGCCCCCCGTTCGCCTTGACCAGGTAGGCCAGGAGGAAGTATCCCTGGGATTCGACCGCGTTCCAGGCCACCCCCTGCTGCTGGGCGATCTGGCTCTGGACCGTGGTCGCGTTGAGCCCGGAGAGCTGGCTCGGGTCGACGAGCGTGCCCGCGTGGATGTACTGTCCGTTCACGACCACGAACGGGATGCCCGACGAGTCGTAGGCCGAGACGTACGCCTGCTCGGTGCAGGACGGGAAGGCGGGGTAGGTGATCTGGGCGTTGTCGGTGGACTCCAGGATGTCGATCGAGACCCACTGGCTCTGGAGCGTCGCCGAGGCGAGGACGACCTCGGGCGTCCCGGGATAGACATCGGTCAGGGAGGAGTGGTCGTAGTACGTCCCGCTCAGCGAACCGAGCTTGGACAGGGCGAACTGGACCGCCCAGCTCGACGCCGAGCAGTACGGGCAGGCGATCGATCCGTAGAAGAAGAAGACCGGTGCCCCGCTGACCTGCCAGGCGGGGTTCGACGCCTTTTCCCACTGGGCCGGCTCGGGACCGAGGCTGGACGAGAGGGTCGGGCAGCCGCCGAGCACCGCCGACAGTCCGAAGCCGCCGGCCAGGACGAACCCGAGCACGACGCCGACGACGACCCCGTTGCGCAACGTCGTGTTCCATCGCTCCGACGCACGGAGGAGGCCGAAGGCCAGGACGAAGACCGCGGCGAGGAACACCACGACCAGCACGGGGAACGCGGGGAGATAGGTGCCGACCGGCGAGGGGAAGAGCAGGGCCAACGCCAGCCAGATGCCGAACGCGGGGGCGACGATCATTCCCACCCGCGCCAGGCTCCATCGCGGCCGGTCCGACAGCTCGTCGGACTTCCGCGAGCCGCCTCCCGGCCCCGGGCGTCGCTGCTGCCGCGACCGGCGCTGGTAGTAGAGCGCACGGAGGGCCCGGCCGGGCTCGCCCATCCCCTCTTCCGCGTGGAACTCCGTCCGGGGGTCCGTGGCGATGCGGTCCCAATCCCAGCCCTTCGAGCGGAGCCGCTCGACGGCCTCCCAGTCGACCATGCGCCCGGGGAGGAGAATCGGGGCCTACTTGTCCTTGACCCTTGCCCCGCGGCCCCTTCCCTAATACGGACGGCGTCTTCCGAGCGACGATGCGGGTGACCTTCCTCGGGACCGCCGGGTCCTGGCCGACCCGGGACCGGTCGGCGAGCGCCATCGCCGTCGATCTCGAGCGGGAGCTGGTCCTCCTGGACTGCGGCGAGGGGACGCAGCGCCAGCTCTTCCAGTCGTCGGCCTCGTTCATGCGGGTCCGCCGCATCTTCCTCACCCACTTCCACGGCGACCACTTCCTCGGCCTCCCCGGGCTCATCCAGAGCATGGGGCTCAACAATCGCAGCGAGCCCCTCGACATCTACGGACCGCCGGATACGAAGGAGATGCTCGACCGGGTCCTGGCGCTCGGCTACTTCACGCTGCGGTTCCCGATAGAGATCCATCCGCTCGCCCCCGGCGCCTCGCTCGAGCTCCCCGGTTACACCGTGAGGACCCGGGCCGCCGACCACCCCGTCCCGGCGATCGCGTACCGGCTCGAGGAGGCCGCCCGCCGCGGCCGGTTCGATGGCCCCCGGGCGCGATCCCTCGGCATCCGCGGCGCCGACTTCGCCCGCCTCGAGGCCGGTGAGCCGGTCCGCGTCGGGAGCGGGCTGGTCCGCCCGGAGGACGTGATGGGGCCGCCGAGGGCCGGACGCTCCGTCGTCTACTCCGGCGACTCCGCCCCCTCCGAGGAGATCCGTCGGCTTGCGGAGAGGTCCACCGTGCTCATCCACGAAGCGACGACCGCGGCCGACCTCGAATCGGAGGGCAACCGCTGGGGGCACTCGTCGGCACGCCAGGCCGCCGAGATCGCGAAGGCCGCCGAGGTCGAGACCCTGTACCTGACCCACTTCTCCTCGCGCTACAAGGAGACCGAGCCGCTCGAGACCGAGGCCCGGCTCGTCTTCCTCCCGAGCCACGCGGCCCGGGACCTCCTGGACCACATGGTCCGCCAGCCATGATCCGCGCGGACCTCCTCCTCACCGGCCTTCGCGAAGCGGCGACGCTCGCCGTCGGGCCCGTCCCCCGCGTGGGGGAGGCGATGGGGGTGCTCGGCACCGTCCCGGACGCCGCGATCGCGATCGACGGCGGTCGGTTCGCCTTCGTGGGGCGGTCACGGTCGGCCGCCCGGGAGGTCCGTCTTCGCTCCGGCGGCCGCCGCATCGACCTGGACGGCGCGTGCGCGGTTCCGGGGTTCGTGGATCCCCACACGCACCTTCTCTTCGCCGGCGACCGGCACACCGAGGTCGCCCGGAAGATCCGGGGGGCCTCCTACGTCGAGATCGCGCGGCGGGGCGGCGGGATCTACTCGACGGTCCGGGCGACGCGCCGCGCGCCGGCGGCGTCCTTGCTCTCCGCCGCCGAGGACCGCCTGCGCCGGATGGCCGCCTGGGGCACGACGACGGCCGAGGTCAAGAGCGGCTACGCCCTCACGCACGCGGGCGAGCTCGGGCTCCTGTCGCTCGTCCCGCGGCTCGCCCGACGGACGGGCCTGAGGCTGGTCCCGACGTACCTCGGCGCGCACGCGGTGCCGCCGGAACACGCGCGGCGCCCCGACGCCTACGTCTCGGAGATCGTCCGACG
>JAKAOB010000024.1 GCA_021812305.1 Thermoplasmata archaeon | reverse complement strand
GGCGGTATCATGCTCCCCCCCTGCTGGAGCTCGCGAGCGACGATCGACTGTGGAGGATGCGCTCGGTAGAACCGCTTCGGCCCACGCGTGGCCTCCGCGAGCCCGGCGAGGTCGATCGCATCCTCGCGGTCAGCGACTCGGAGACGCAGGTCGCAATCGCTCTCGGTGCCTGGTCCGGCCTGCGGGCAGGGGAGATCGAGAGCGTCGAGGTCCAGGATCTCGAACTCTCGCTGACCGGGCGCTCGTGGGTCCTGGTGCGCTCGGGCAAGGGCGGGAAGCCTCGACGGGCTCCCCTCCCGCCCGCTGGACGGAACGTGCTCCTGCCGATCGCGGCGTCGAGCGGCCCGTCCTCCCGCGTGTACAGGCACGGTTACGAGTGTCTGAGGTCCCGCCTCGCGGAAGCCTCGAGCGCAGTCGGACTCGGGCGCGTTCGCCCCCACCAGCTCCGGGCATCGTTCATCCTGTTCGCACTGCGAGCGGGCGTACCGGAGGGGGTCGTACAGGCATGGGTCGGCCACAAGGACCCCGCGACGACGCGGGGATACGTTGGACGCGATCCGGTGATCGAGGACCGCGCGACCGCCGCCTTCGAGCTCTACCTCGGAGGCGCCTGAATGGCGTCCCGGAGGCCCGGGAGGGGCAGAATCTCTGTCGTAACTGGAGGAAAGGGTTTTCTGACCGCCCCCGCTCTTCGCCGCGATGGCGGCGGTTCGCACGGAGAAGGATTCCCTCGGCGAGCGCGAGGTTCCTGCCGCGGCGTACTGGGGGATCCAGACCCTCCGCGCCCGGGAGAACTTCCCGGTGAGCGGCCTCACCGCATCGCCCCTGCTCATCCGCGCCTACGGTCTCCTCAAGCTCGCGTGCGTCCGGGCGAACCTCACCGTGGGCGGGGTCGACGAACCCCGGGGCCGGGCGATCGAGACGGCGGCCCGGGAGGTCGCCGACGGTCGCCTCGATGCGGAGTTCGTCGTCGACGTCTTCCAGGCCGGGGCCGGCACCTCCTTCCACATGAACGTCAACGAGGTGATCGCGAACCGCGCGCTCGAGATCCTTGGGCGGTCCCGTGGCGACTACGCCGAACTGAGCCCCAACGACCACGTGAACCGGGGCCAGTCGACGAACGACACGTTCCCGTCGGCGGCGCAGGTGGCCGTCCTCTTCGCCCTCCGCGAGGTCCGTTCCGCGGCCGCGACCCTGGCCGACAGCCTCGAGCGCAAGGGCGCGGAGTTCGCCCGGCTTGCGAAGGCGGGGCGCACCCATCTCAAGGACGCGATGCCGGTCACGCTCGGCGCGGAGTTCACGGCCTATGCGAGCGCGCTTCGCCACGTCCTCGAGGCCCTCCCCCCGGTCGAGGCGGCGCTCGCGGAGATCCCCCTCGGCGGGAGCGCCGTCGGCAGCGGGGTCAACTCCCGCCCGGGCTTCCGCGCGGCGGCGGTCCGGGAGTACGCCCGCGCGAGCGGACTCCCGCTGAGCGGGGCCCGCGACCCGTTCGAGACGATGCAGAGCCGCTGGCCGCTCGGCGCGGCCTCGGCGTGGCTCCGCACCCTTGCCGGCGAGCTCGTGCGGATCGCGAACGACCTGCGCCTCCTCTCCTCGGGCCCGGCGACGGGGTTCGACGAGATCCGCCTGCCCGAGATCCAGCCCGGCTCGTCGATCATGCCGGCGAAGGTGAACCCGTCGGCGGCCGAGTGTCTCGACATGGTCGCGTTCCATGTTGTCGGCGCGGACCTCGCGAGCACGCTCGCGGTCCAGGCCGGCCAGCTCGAGATCAACGTGATGATGCCGCTGGCCGCCTACGAGGTGCTCTTCTCCGCCGGGATCCTCGCCCGCTACCTGCCGGTCTTCGCGCGGACGTGCGTCGACGGGATCACGCCCCACCCGGAGGCGCTCGAGCGCTACCTGCTCGGCTCCCAGGCGCTCGCGACGATCCTCACTCCGCGCTTCGGCTATCTCAAGGTCGCCGAGCTCATCCATGAGTCGGAGCGCACCGCGGTACCGGTGCGTCGCCTGCTGGTCGAGCGCCACCTGCTCACCGAGGCGGAGGCGGAGGAGCTCCTCGGACCCGCGGCGCTGCTCCGGCTGGCCGAGCCGGTGCGGTAGTTCCCCTCGGGATACCCACGCTTAAGAGCCCCGACCCCACTGCGGAACCCCCATGGCGACGATCGAGGAGGTGGCCGTCTCCCTCGGGAGCGAGATCTCCGAGGAGTACCGACGGGCCGTCGAGGTCCTCGGCAAGGTCGGCCTCACCGTCTACGAGGCCCGGGCCTACATCGCCCTGGTCGCCCGCGGGGTCGGGGACGCCGCCACCCTTGCCCAGACCGCGGGGATCCCGCGGACCTCGGCCTACAAGGTCCTCGAGTCGCTGAGCGAGAAGGGCTACGCCTCCCCGACCGGCGGCAAGCCGATCCTCTTCCGACCGAAGCCCCCGCTCGAGGTCGCCGACGCGCTGAAGACCGCGATCCAGGAGGTCTTCGAGAAGCTCGAGACGCTCCACCGCATCGTCGGGGAGCACGGCGAACCCCAGCTCGTCTACCTGCTCAGCGGACGCGAGAAGGTCCTGCAGAAGATCGGCGAGTTGCTCGACCAGTCGACGAAGTCGTTCATCCTCACCACCCCCCAGCTCAACGAGCTGAGGGACGAGCTCGGCAAGAAGATCGTCCACGCCGTGAAGCGGGGCGTCGAGGTGACGTTCATCACGCAGCCGCTCCAGCGCACGCCGGACGGGGTCCGCTACATTCCGCGCAACAACCTGCTGGCGACCGAGGTCCTGGCCGACGGGGCCCATGCCCTGATGGCGGCGCCGGGACTGGATGCCTGCGGGTTCACCGACAACCCGATCCTGACGGCCCACCTCAAGCAGTTCCTGGACATGATCCTCGAGACCGGCGCGACCGGCCCTCCGACGTGACCCCGGAGCCCGCGTCCCCGTCCGCGCCGGCCCACCGCCGAACGGCCGGGACGACCGGCCCCGGCGCGCGGGTGCGGTCCCGACTCGCCGAGCGCATCGGGGCGGGCGCCGCCCAGCTTCCGACGGGGTACCAGCGGATGGGCCGGGTGCTCCTCCTCCGGCTGCCCCCGGGCCTCCTCGCCCACCGCCACCTCATCGGCGAGCTCTACCGGGAGGAGCTCGGGGTCGAGACGGTACTGCTCCGCCACGGGCCGGTGCGGGGCGAGATGCGGCTCCCCGACCTGGAGCGGGTCGCCGGCGATACCGGCGAGACCGAGGTCGTCGAGCACGGCATCCGGTTCCGGTTCGACGCGACGAAGATCCTCTTCGCCCGCGGCAACAAGACCGAGCGGGAACGGATCGGCCGTCTCACCCGGCCGGGCGAGACGGTGGTGGACCTCTTCGCGGGGATCGGCTACTTCACCCTGCCGGCCGCGGTCCACGGCCGGGCGGGCCGGGTCGTGGCGTGCGAGATCAATCCGGTCGCCCACGCTTACCTCGAGGCGAACGTCCGCCTCAACGGGGTCGCGGGCACCGTGACCGCGCTCCGGGGCGACAACCGCACCCTGCCCCTAGAGACCGGGGCGGCGGACCGGGTGATCCTCGGCTGGCTGCCGGACGCCCGGCCGTGGCTCGACCGGGCGCTCGAGCTGCTCCGGCCCGACGGGGGGGTCCTGCACGTCCACACGATCGCCGGCACGCACGGCGGGGTCGCCGAGGCCGAGGCCGGCGTGGCCGACGCGCTCGGTCGCCAGGGGATCCGGCCCGCCGCGGTGGCGGGGCGCGAGGTCAAGCCCTACGGCCCCGGCCGGCTCCACGCCGTGGTCGACGTGACCGTCGGACGGGCGGGATAGGGGCCGCGTCCGACCTACGCGGGCCGCGGCGCGGGGGCGGCGGACCGGAGGAGCTCCACGGCCCGCGGGAACGACCGGGCGAACCGCTCGATGTCCTCGGGGGGATTGGAGAACGAGACCCGGACGAACCGTCCGCCGAACCGGGGAGACAGGTAGTTGCCGGCCCGGACGAAGACGCGGTCCGTGAGGAGCATCTCGCGCTGGACCGCCTCGGGGCGGGTGCCGGTCCCGCCGAGGTCGATGCAGAACATGTTCGCCTGGGAGGGGAACACGGGCAGGCTCGCACCGGGGACCCCGGCCACGACCTCCCGGATCCGCTCCTGGTTGGCCCGGACCTGCTGCCGGAGCCCGTCGATCCAGGTCGGCTTGGAGCGGAGCGCCGCGACGGCGGCGGCCTGCGCCAGGACGTTCACCCCGAGGTCGTTCGTGTTGAACTTGGCGACGCGGGCGACGAGCTCCGGGCGGCCGGCGAGGCCCCCGAGCCTCAGGCCGGCGAGGCCGCAGTTCTTGGAGACCGACCAGACCGTGAGCGTCTCCTCCGGGGCGAACGTCGCGGCGAGCGTCGGGCGGTCGGCGAAGTCCCGATAGGTGACGTCGTTCAGGAGCAGCAGGTGGTGGTCGTGGGCGATCTCGGCGATCGCCCGCACCTCCTCGGCCGGATAGCCGCTTCCGAGGGGGTTGAGCGGGTCGATGAGCAAGATCATCCTCGTCTTCGGGGAGATCGCCTCGCGCACGCGCTCGGCGGTGAGTCGGAACGGCGGTGCGTAGATCTCCAGGTTCCGCGTCCGGGCGCCGGCCAGCTCGATGAACCGGTGGATGATGAGGTAGCTCGGGTCGGAGGCGACCACCTCGTCCCCCGGGGCGAGGAGGGCGCGGATGAGCATGTAGAGCGCCTCGGTCCCGCCGGCGCTGATCTGGAGCCCCGCGTCAGCGGGGAAGCCCAGGTCTTTCAGGACCAGGTCCCGCAGTTCCGGGGCGCCCGGGGCGAACGGGTAGCCCTCGTAGTGACGGGCGCGGACCGCTTCCGCGAGCGCCTCCTGCACGATGCGGGACGGTCCGAGATGGTTCGTGTTCTGGCTGAGCCAGGCGATCTCGTCCCAGTGCTCGTGGGCGAATCGGAAGGCATCGAACGGCGCGTCGCTCATCGCGGTCCCCGCGGCCGCTCGGCGCCGGCGGGCTTAACCCCTGCGCTCAGGCGGGGACGGCCCCGAGGTAGCTCGTGACGATCCCGAGCGACTGGGGGACCGCGGCGACGGGGTCGAAGCCGGCCCGCCGAAAAAGTCCGAGCATCCCCGCGCGGTCGGGCAGGAATCGCAGCGACTCCGGCAGGTAGCGGTAGGGTCCGGCGCTCCGGACGAGGCCGCCGAGGAACGGCACCATGGTGTCGAAGTACCGATGGAAGAGCCCCCGGACGGCCGGCGAGGCCGGCTCGGTGATCTCGAGGACGAGGACGGTCCCGCCCGGGGCCAGGACCCGTCGCGCCTCCGCGAGCGCATCGGGCAGTCGGGGGAGGTTCCGGGCCACGAACGCCGACATCACGACGTCGAACACCCCGTCCCGGAACGGGAGGGTCAGCGCGCTCGCCCGGTCGAGGTCGACCCGGCGCCCCGGTCCCGCATCGCGGAATCGGGGCCGGGCCCGTCCGAGCATCGCCGGCGTGAAGTCCGCCCCGACGACCCGGGCGAGCGGGTAGTGGACGGCGGCGAGGCGGGTGAAGTCGCCGGTGCCGCATCCCACGTCGAGGGCCCGGTACACCGGGCGGCCCGAGCGGAAGCGGTCGAGGTCCCAGAGCGCACGGGGTCGCCAGAGGTAGTCCTGGCCGAGCGAGGCGAGGTGGTCGAACCAGTCGTAGCGACGGGCGATGTGCGCGAACATCGCCTGGACGTCGCGCTCGAAGCCGGGGCCGGAGCGGTCGGGGTACGGCGAGCCGTCGGGGGCGGTGCGCCCCCCGCCCACCGTCCCCCCGCCCGTCACGGGCGGCCAGCGGCGAAAGCGCCCTTAAGCGTGCGGGGTCCCGGCCACGACCCCGGCCGCCAGGCGGGCCTCGAGCTCCTCGACGCGGGGCAGGAGGTCGACGTGGACCGAGCCGATGCCGGCCCGGCGCGCCTCGTCCAGCTCGCGCCCGGCCGTCTCCGGGTCCCCGCGGCGGAACGCGAGGGCCGCGAGGCGGTAGTGCATCTCCGCCTCCTCCGGCTTGAGCGAGAGCGCCCGTGCCTGCGCGAGCGCCTCGGTGAAGCGGGCCTCGGCCTCGGGCAGGCGGTCGTCGGCCTCGGCGATCATCCCGCGGATCATCGTGGCCTGCTGGTGGGCGAGCTGGTCGCCGAGCGGTTCGAGGAGCGCCGCCGCGCGGTCGATCTCCTCCCGCGCCCGGGCCGTGGCTCCGGCCTCGACGTGGAACTGGGCGAGGTTGAGGCTGCAGTATCCGGTCCATATCCGCGAGCGGGAACGCTCGGCGGCCGCCAGGGCGGCCGTCATGTCCGCAAGGGCCGGGGCGCTGCGGCCGGCGAAGTGGTGGAGAAGGGCCCGGTTCATCAGCACCCGTGCCTGCGCGCTCGAATCCTGGGTCGTCTCGAAGACCCCCGCGGCGCGCTCGTAGAGCGCGAACGCCTCGGGCGTCCGTGCGTTCCCCTGCAGGATGAGGGTGTTCGCGAGGTCGACCATCGCGTGGCCGAGCTCCCCCGGCGTGCCGTCCTTTTCGGCGAGGGCGATCCCGGCCCGCTGGTGGGCCTCGGCCGCGGGGAGGTCGCCCATCCGCCAGCAGGCGACCCCGAGCGCCCGGTGCGCGGTCATGAGCCCGCGCGCGTGGCCGAGGCGGTCGAGGATGCGGAAGGCCTCGGTCGCCAGGTCCCGGGCCGAGACGTACTGGCTGAGGTCGGAGCGGGTGTTCGCGAGTCCCAGCAGGGCCAGCGCGAGCTCGACCTCCCGATCGGGAAGGGCCCGCGCCCGCGCCACGGCGTCAAGGAGGACCTCCTCGGAGCGACGCAGATCGCCGAGCTCGTCCCGCGTGCGGCCGAGCTCGATCAGGAGGTGGACCTCGGCCGCGGGGTCGCGGGGGGCGATGCGGCGCTGGCACTCCAGGGCCCGCTCCAGGTGGACCGCGGCCGAGTCGAACGCGAACGCCCGCATCGCGAGCTCGGCGGCCCGCCGGTTGAACTCGACCCCCCGCGAGTCGTCCCGACCAAGATAGAACTGCCGCGCGAGCTCGAACGTCGCCTCCGGGCCACCGCCCCGTTCGGCGATCGCCTGCGCGGCCTTGGCGTGGAGCAGGCGCCGGCGCGTTTCGGTGAGGCGGGCGTACACGTTCGCGCGCAGGGTCTCGGTCGCGAACTCGTAGACCTCCCCGCCCCGCTCGCGGAGGAGCCCGCCGTGGACGAGCCGGTCAAGGATCTCGCTGAGCCGCTCCTCCTCCTGCCCGGAGGCGCGCGCCAGGGTCGCGAAGTCGAATTCCCGTCCGAGGACGGCGGCGTAGACGAGGACGCGCTGCTCGGGCTCGGTGAGCGCCGAGACGTGCGCGTGGAGGAGCTCCTCGAGGTCCGAGCGGCCGCCGCCGGCGGGGACCTGCGGGGCCACGCCCATCGCGGCCCGCACGAGGTACTGCGCGAGCAGCGGATTGCCCTCGGTCTGGGAGAACCATCGCATGAGGGCGTCATGCCCCGGGTCGCGCCCGCCGAGGAGGAGGCGGACGTACTCGCCGAGCTCGGGCTCCGTCATGGGCCGCAGGGTCTCGAACGCGACGTCGCGCTGCGAGGACAAGACCTCGCACCAGGCCGCGGCGCTCGGCGAACGATCGGACGGCGGGGCGATCGCGGCGACGATCGCCACCGGGACGCCGTCGAGCAGGGGCACGAAGCGGCGGAGGAACTCGAGCGACGAGTCGTCGGCGAGATGGAGGTCGTCCAGGAGGAGGACGACCGGCCGGTCCTCGGCGAGCTCGAGGAAGAAGTCCGCGAGCCGGCCGAAGAGGGTGCTCCGGTCCAGGTCCGCCCGCTCCGCCGGCAGCGCGAGGTGCTCGAGGAGGCGGTCGGCCGCGGGGGGGTCGGCCGCGTCCGCCGGCACGCGGCCGGCGTCGTCCGCGGCGGACGTGCGGTCGAGGGCGGCCGCGAACAGCGGCAGGGCCACCGTCGGACGCGCGGCCTCGCTCGACCGGCGTCGTTCGGCCTGCTCGGACCGCAGCAGATCACCGATGAGGCCGAACGGAACGGGCAGGTCCGTCGGGAGCGCGCGGCCGGTCAGGACGAGAAAGTCGAGGGAGCGGGCCGTCGCCTCGGCCGAGCGAAGGACGGTGGTCTTTCCCACGCCCCCCTCCCCGACGACCACGAGCATGCGGCCGGCCCGCTCGTCGCGGGTGAGGAGCAGGAGCCTCAGTACCCGCTCGGAGAGCTCGGTCCTTCCTACGAGGCGCCCGACGACTTCGCCCGGCGGGGTCGGGGCCCACACGAGCGATATTCACGGGGGGCGGGGGTAGAAAAAGCCTACGGAGAGCCCCGGTCGGTCGCCCGACGCCCCGCAGCGCCCCCGTCGCCGGGCGCCGGCCCGAGCTGCCGACCGAGCTCCTCGAGGCCCCGGGCCGAAGCCGGGCTCAGGACCGAGAGGTCGACCGCGCGCGCGGCGGCGTACTCGACCCGGGCGCCGGGGAGGTCGCGCATCTTGAAGCGGAGACGGGCGAGGAAGAAGTGCGCCTCGGCCGCCTCGGCGGTCAGGTGGTGGCGCTCGGCGCGGTCGACGGCGTCGCGGTAGGCCGCCTCGGCCTCCTCCCACTGGCCGGAGCGTTCGCAGATCAGCCCCGTGTTCGCCGCGACCTGCTGGAGGCCGAGGGCATCGTCGACCCGCTCGAGGAGCCGTCGGGCCTGCTGGTTGTCGCGCTGCGCCTCGTCGACCTGGCCGACGGCGAGGCGCATCTCGACGCCCATCGCGAGCCCCCAGCCCGACCAGCGCGGCTCGTGGGCCCGGTCGGCGTACTCCCGTCCCCGCGCGAGGTGGTCCAGCCCGTCGAGCGGGCTCGTGCGGCCGACGATGGAGGCGAGGTTGAGGTGCGCGCGCGCTAGCTCGGAGAAGTCCTGGGCGCGCTCGAGCCGGTCGATCGCCCGCTCGTACCACGCGACCGCCTCGGCCTTCACGTCGGGGCCGAGCATCGCGAAGGCGTTGCCGATGTCGATGCTCAGGCGACCCAGGGTCCGTTCGTCCCCGGAGTGCTGGAGGAGGTCGAGCGCACTGATCGCCTCGTCCAGCGCTTCCCGGTAGGCGCCGCGGTGAAAGGCGATCCTCCCGAGGATCCGGTGGACGGAGGCGACGCCGGTAAGGTCGCCGATGCTGCTGAACAGCTCGTGGGCCGCCCGGGCGTGGGAGCGGGCCGCGTCGGCGTCCAGGGTATCCCGAGCGACCTCCGCCCGGGCGAGAAGGAGGCGGGCCTTGAGCTTCGGGTCGCGCTCGCCGGTCCGCTCGAGGGCCTCGACATAGAGGCGGTCGGCGGAGCGGACGTCGCCCATCGAGTAGTAGAGGTTCCCGAGCTCCTCGTCGAGCTCCGCCTCCTCGCGCGTGCGTTCCCCCGGCAGCCCCTTGAGGTCGATCCGCGCCCGCTCGAGGTGGTGGGCCGCGTCCTCGGGGGCCCCCTGCTCGCGCGCGAGGGCCGCGGCCCGCCGATTGAACCGGTAAGACTTCTCCGGCACCTTCCCGAGAAAGAAGTGGCGGCCGAGCTCGGCGAGGGTCTCGTCCGGCAGCTCGGGGTGGAGGCGCTCGAGCGCCTCGCCGATCTTGCGGTGGAGCACCCGCAGGCGGCTCGCGGTCAGCGACTGGTACACGCGCGCCCGGAGCTCATCGTCCACGAACGCGAACCGTTCGCCCCCCGGCCGCTCGCGCAGCAGTCCGCGGTGGGTGAGCCGCTCGAGCTGCTCCGCGAGCGGCTCGGGGGCGGCGCCCATCGCCGCGGCCAGGAGGGGGAAGTCGAACTCCCGCCCGATCGCGCTGGCATAGGCCAGGGTCCGGACCTCCTCCGGCGGGAGGTCGGGGGGCAGCGCGGACCGTTCCGCCGGAGGGCCGTCATCGCCCCCGAGGGCCTTCACGCCCCCACGGACGCCCGGGAGGGACGATAAACCCTCTGCGGCCCCGAAATGGTTATGTGGAAGGCTCCGGGTCTACGCGCCCCATGGCCGCGGTGGAGGAGGAGAGCCACGTGTCGGCCCGCTCGGTCTCGGATCTGCCGCTGTTCCGACGGATCCAGTTCTACGCGTTCGCCGGCCTGGTCGCCCTTGGCGCGGTCTTCTACCTGTGGTGGGGGCTCAGCTTCGATGTCTGGGTCGACAACGGCGTCTACGCGATCGTCTCGGTCCTGGTGCTCTTCGGCCTCGCCGGGATGTGGCTCACGATGCCCGCCCCGGCGGTCCCGGCGCCGGCGCGCCCGTAGCCCGAGAGCGGCGCCGGCCTCACAGCGGCTGGGCGGCCAGGGCCCAGCGCGTACCCGCGGTCGACCCGCAGGCGATGCAGCCCCCTTCCCCCTCCACCGGGAACGGGAGGGGTCCCTCCGGTGTGCCGAGGAGGGAGCCGTCGATCGCGGTCTCCACCTCGCGGCCGCACGCCTCGGCGCCGCACCAGCGCAGGACGCGGACACGGCTCGAGCCCTTGAGCTCGGACAGCGATCGGGCGACCGAGAACGCGGCCGCGAACCGGGCCTCGGCCGCTTCGCGGAGCGCCTGCTCGAAGTCGGATAGGGCGCGGACGACCGCCTCCGCAAGGCCCTGGGGTCCCAGGAGGCGCTTCTGCCCGAGCCGGTCCACCGCGGTCGCGGTGCCGGCCGCGGCCTCCCGTGCACCGATCTCGAGCCGCAGCGGGACGCCCCGAAGCTCGTGGCGGTAGTACTTCGCGCCCGGCCGCTCCTCGGAGAGGTCGACCTCCACGCGGAGTCCCCGGGCCGTCAGCTCCGCGGCCAGCGCCCGGGCGGCGGGGGTGGGGTCGGGCGCTCCCGGCTTGCCCGGGATCGGGATCACGACGACCTGGCAGGGAGCGAGCGCCGGCGGGAAGACGGCCCCTTTCTGGTCGCCGTGGACCGCGACGACCGCCCCGAGCAGGCGCTCGGAAAGGCCGAACGTCGTCTGGTGGACCAGTCTCTGGGCCCCGTCGGCGGCCTCGTAGCGGATGCCGTAGGGGCCGGAGAAGTTCTCCCGGTAGTGGTGGATGCTCCCGATCTGGAGGGTACGGGCGCCCCCGATGGGAATGTCGAGGGCGACGGAGTAGAACGCCCCCGGGAACTTGTCCCACTCCGGCCGTCGGATCGCGAGGAACGGCAGGACGAACGCGCGGGCCATTCCGGCGAACGCCGCGAGGTTCGAAGCGACGCGGGCGGTGGCGGCGGCCTCGTCGACCTGGCAGGTGTGCTCTTCGAAGAAATGGATCTCGCGGACCCGGATGAACGGTCGGGTCGTCTTGGTCTCGTAGCGGAAGGTGTTGACGATCTGGTAGACGTTGAGCGGGAGGTCGCGGTGGGAGCGGACCCACAGCGCGAAGACCGGGTACATCGCGGTCTCGCTTGTCGGCCGAAGGACGAGGGGGATGTCGAGCGGGGTCGCACCCCCCCGGGTCACCCAGTAGACCTGGGCGTCGAACCCTTTGATGTGGTCCTTCTCCTTCTGGAACTCCGTCTGCGGAATGAGCGTCGGAAACTCCACCGGGACGGAGCCGGTCGCCTCGATCTCGCGGATCATCACCGCGTCGAGCTGCCGCCGCGCCTGGAACCCGTACGGGGTCCAGACGTTCATCCCCTTGACCCCGTAGCGCTTGTCGGTCAGCTGGGCGGCCTCGACCACGTCGAGATACCATTCGATGAGGCGGGTCGCCTTGTCGGGGAGCTCGGCCATGGTCCGGTGAGTGGGGGCGCGCCGGGGATATTAACCCCTCGCGCGCGCCGGCGCGGGCCGCCCGGACGGGCGCGTCGGGGCCCGGGGCCGTGCTCCTCGACGCAAGGAGTTATCGTGCCCGGCTCCCATCGACCCGGGCCATGCGGCTCGTCGTCTGCGTCGACCGGGACGATGACCTCGGTCGCAAGGCCGGGGTCGAGGGACCGGTCGTCGGCCGGACCGCCGTCCTGGACGCCGCGCTGCGCCTCGGGACCGCGGACCCCGAGGACGCCGACACCAACGCGATGCTCGCGGCGGTCCGCCTCCTCGACGAGATCCGCAAGGTCGGCGACGAGGCCGAGGTGGTCGTCCTCACCGGCTCGCCGAAGGTCGGGGTCCTGTCCGACCGGCGGGTCGCCGAGCAGTTCGACCGGGTCCTCGTCCAGATCCCCGCCCAGTCCGCCCACCTCGTCTCCGACGGCGCCGAGGACGAGTACCTCTTCCCGATCCTCGCCTCGCGGGTCCGGATCGACGGGGTCCACCGCGTGTTCATCCGGCAGAGCGCGAGCCTCGAGTCGACCTACTACACGCTCGTCCGCGCCCTGAAGGACCCGAAGCTCCGCGCGAAGACGGTCCTCCCGTTCGCCCTCGTGATGCTGACCCTCGGCATCGCGGCCGCGGGCGGGGTCATCTGGTACGGCGTCATCGGCCTGCTGATCCTGCTCGGGATCTACCTCATCTTCTGGACATTCGACATCGACGAGGCGGTCATCGATTCGATCCGGTCGGCGTCGACGGACATCCGCCAGGGGTCCGTCGCCTTCGGCTTCGGGATCATCGCGATCATCGTCGTGGGGATCGGTTTCCTCCAGGGGTACAACGCCTACATCGGCCACCCGAGCGACGAGCCGCTGGCGCGCGTCCTCGACTTCGGCCTCGCCGGGCTCATCTGGTGGCTCGTCGGGTCGGAGGTCTGGGAGTCGGGCCGCGCGGTGCGCCGCTACTTCATCCGCGGACGGATCCCGCGCTCGTACGGGATCGCGACGATCTCGATCATCGGCATCGGGTCGGTCTCCTACGGGCTCCTGTACCTGATCCAGTACCTCGAGGCGTTCACCGGGCCGACGCAGCTGCCCGTGATCGCGGTGACCTTGATGGCCGGCGTCGCCCTCATCCTGGGGGCGGGGGCGCTCCAGCAGTACATCAAGACCCGGGGGACGGCGCCCGGGGCGGAGCGGCTGCCGAGCTGAGGGCCCCCGCTCAGGGACGGGGGGCGGCGTGGTCGGTCGCCGCGCGCAGCTCCGCGGGCGGGACGGCCAGCCCGCAGCGCTCGCGCAGGATCGCGGTGGCCCCGTCGACGCTCTGGGCTTCGTCCAGCGCGCGCCGTCCCAGCGTCGCGAGATCCTCCCAGTAGTTCCAGGGGAAGATCACCCAGACCCACTCGTCGCGGGGGATCTCCTGGGCGAAGTAGGTCGGCCGGAACTTGGAATGGGTGATGTGCAGGCAGGTGGCGCTCTCGACGCGCCGCGCCCCGGCGGCGGTCACGTGCGCCGTCGCGAGCTCGAGGCTCTGGCCCGTGTCGGTGATGTCGTCGACGACGAGGACGTCCTGGCCCTTTACCGGGCCGCTCAACCCCTCGGTCAGCTCCGCCTGCCCGCTCGGCGTCGCCGTCACCCCCCAGTGCTGGGCGCGCAGGCTCACGAGGCGCTTGATCCCGAGCCGGTCGGCGAGGAGGCGCGCGGGCACCCAGCCGCCGCGGGTGAGCGCGACGATCGTCTCCGGACGACGGTCCGCCGCGCGGATGTTCTCGGCGAGGTGGTCGGCCCACGCGTCGGCGTCGCTCCAGCTCGTCCGGCGGCAGCGGGGGAAGTCGGGCATGCGGCGGGAGGCAGGGAAGGGGTTTTGGAAAAGGCTGGCGCCTACGGGTAGATGCCGCGGAGCCGGATCGCCTCGGCGACCCGCTGGATCGCGACGACGTAGGCGGCCGTGCGGTTGTGGACCTTGTACTTCTCCGCCGTCTCGTGGACCGCGGCGTAGGACTGGGTCATGACCCGCTCGAGCCGGCGATTGACGTCCGCCAGCTCCCAGAAGTAGCCCTGGATGTCCTGGGCCCACTCGAAGTAGCTGACCGTGACACCGCCGGCGTTCGCGAGGATGTCGGGAAGGACGGTCACCTTCTTCTGGAAGAGGATCGTGTCCGCCTCGGGGAGCGTGGGACCGTTCGCCGCCTCGGCGACGAGGCGCGCCTGGACCCGGTCGGCGTTCGCCTTCGTGATCTGGTTCTCGAGCGCCGCGGGGACGAGGATGTCGGCCTTGCACTCGAGGAGCTCCTCGTTCGAGATCGCCTTGGCCCCGGGGAAGCCGACGACGGTGCCCGTCTTCGCCTTGTGGGCCTCGACGGCGTGCGGATTGAGCCCGTCGGCGTTGTAGATGCCGCCCTGGGAGTCCGAGACGGCCACGATCTTCGCGCCCTGCTCGTCGTGGAGGATCTTCGCCGCGACGCTGCCGGCGTTGCCGAAGCCCTGGACCGCGACGCTTCCGCCGTGGACCTTGACCCCGGCGTGGGGGGCGGCCTCGCGGATGACGTAGGCGCACCCGCGCCCCGTCGCCTCGCCGC
The DNA here is from genome assembly GCA_021812305.1 of Thermoplasmata archaeon. Taxonomy (GTDB): domain Archaea; phylum Thermoplasmatota; class Thermoplasmata; order Lutacidiplasmatales; family UBA184; genus Lutacidiplasma. Next base: position 7,495 of record JAKAOB010000024.1, on the reverse strand, counting down.
GTCCCTCGCTGCCGCCGAGGGCGATCGGCTTGCCCGTCACGACACCGGGAACGGAGTAGCCGCGCTGCATCGAGAACGTGTCCATGATCCAGGCCATCGTCTGGCTGTCGGTGTAGACGTCCGGGGCGGGGATGTCCATCTCGGGGCCGATGATCGGGAGGATCTCGCTCGCGAAGCGGCGGGTGAGCCGCTCGAGCTCGCCCTTGGACATGTGCTTGGGGTCGCAGATGATGCCGCCCTTCGCGCCGCCGTAGGGAAGGTTGACGACCGCGCACTTCCACGTCATCCACGCGGAGAGTGCCCGGACCTCGTCCAGGGAGACGTTGGGGTGGTAGCGGATCCCGCCCTTCGTCGGCCCGCGCGCCATGTTGTACTGGACGCGGTAGCCGGTGTAGACACGGTAGCTCCCGTCATCCATCCGGACGGGGAAGTTGACCGTGAGCTCGCGCTTCGGGTGCTTGAGCATCTCCCGGACCCCGCCGTTGAGCTTGAGCAGGTCGGCGACGATATCCACCTGGCGCTTCGCGGTCTCGAACGGATTGGCGGCTTCAGCAGCGTTCGGCATCGAGGACACCTCGCGATGGGCCGCCCACGGGACGTAGCCTACTTGAGGCTAGCGTCAACACTGCGAGGCCGACGCACGGCGCCGCGGTTTCCTCGCCGACGGTTCCCACCGTGGAGGCCGGAACGACGCACCGAAGGCGAGCCGGAGCGTCGGGCCGGCTAGGCGCGTCGCTCGAACGGGCGCCAGCCCGGCGGCGGCATCGGACGCGAGCGCCCCTCACCCAGGGACAGCCACGCGCCCGTGCCCCGGTGCACCTCGCCGACCGGCGTGAGCGGGCACCCCAGGACCGACAGCGCCCGGCGCGCCGGGCGCAGGCGGCCGGGAGGGAGAGCCGCCAGCAGCTCGTAGTCGCCTCCGTAGAACGCGTGACGGCGACGGGCCGCCAGCGACGGGAGACGACGGGCGAGCTCGGGGTGGATGGGGAGGTCGTCCGCCCGGACCTCGATCCGGACGCGGCTCGCCTCGGCGAGCAGCCGCGCGGCCTGGGCGAGGCCATCGGAGGTGTCGAGCATCGCATGGACAAACTCGGCGAGGACCGGTCCTTCGCGCACCCGGGGGCGGATGTCGAGGAGCCGGCGGAGGGTGGCGCTCGTGGGCGCCCGCCCGAGACCGAGGGCGGCGAGGCCCCCGCGGCCGACCGCCCCCGTGACCACCAGGAGATCCCCCGGCCGCGCGGCCGTCCGCGGGGCGAGGCGCCCCCGGCGCGACAGGCCGAGCGCCGTGCCGACCACCGCCCGGGACCTCGCCGGCTTCGTGTCGCCCCCGACCACGTGGGCTCCGAACCGGGCCATCTCGCGCTCCGCGCCCCGGATCACGTCCCGCGCCCAGCGCTCGGGGGTCCCGGGCGGGAGGAGCAGGTCCACGAGCAGCGCGATGGGATGCCCCCCCTTCGCGGCGAGGTCGCTCAGGCTCGCGGCCGCCGCGGCCTTCCCGATCGCCCGGGCGGGAGACCGGTCCAAGAAGTGGGTCCCCTCCGTGAGGGCATCGGTGGTGAGCAACGCGACCGCGTCGCCGGGGAGCGCAACGGCCGCGGTGTCGTCCCCCAGAGGAAGCAGGCCGGTGCGACCGGCGTACAGCGACCGTCGTGCCCAGCGGTGGAGGCGCTCCTCCGAGATCGCCCCGCCGGCGCGTCGTCGGGGCATCGCCCCTCACTTGTACGGGACGAACTCCTTGCCGAGGAGCTCGCGGCCGAGGATGATCCGCATGATGTTGAGGCCGCCTTCGGCCCCGACCATGTACGACATGATCCCGCGCAGCCCGAGCTCGAGGCCGACGTCCTTGGTGTAGCCCGCGGCGCCGAACCACATCATGACCCGCTTGACGGCCTCGAACGCGATCGGCGGGGCGGTGAGCTTGACCGACGCGACCGCCCGGTCGACCTCGCTGCGGTGGGATGGATCCCCGCGCAGCGGGTACGTGTCGAGCAGCCACGCCGCACGGCGGCACTGCCACTTCACGGCCTCGACCTGGGCGTAGAGGTCGACCAGCTCGAACTGGATCCCCTCGAACTTGCCGAGCGGGCGGCCGAAGGCGGTCCGCTGCTTGATGTAGGCCATCCCGGTCTCCAGGGCGCGCTCCGCGGCCCCGATGCACGCCGCCGACACGAACGTCCGCGCGACGGAGAACCCCTCCATCGCCCGGTCGAACCCGCGCCCCTCCGCGCCGATCAGGTAGCGCTCGGGGACGCGGACCCGGTCGTAGGTCAGGGCCCCGGTGGAGATCCCCATCCGGCCCATGTTCTCAAACTTCTGGGTCGAGATGCCGGGGGAGTTCGTGGGGATGTAGAGGAAGTTGTACCCGCTCCCTCCCTCGGCGCGCGTCAGGGTAAGGTGACCGCCGCCGAGGCGCTTCGCCTCTTCGACCCCGGAAAGGAACGCCTTCTCGCCCCGGACCACGAACCCGTCCCCGTCCCGGCGGGAGTTCGTCCGCATCGCGCCGAGGTCGCTCCCCCCGGTCGGTTCGGTGGTGCCGATCCCGAGGAACGCCTTTCCGGCGCAGACCGGCGGCAGGACCTCCCGGCGCGCCTCCTCGGTCCCGTAGCGGCCCATCACCCAGCCCCAGCCGGCTTCGAGAAGGAAGAAGACGGCCGTCGCCATCGACGAGTCGCCCCGGCCGATCTCCTCGGCCGCGAGCTCGGTCAGGACCGCCGACGCGCCCATGCCGCCGTACTCCGTCGGGACGGGCATCGCGAGGAGCCCGAGCCGTGCCATCTCGGCGAGGACCTCGTCCGGGATCCGGCCCTCGGAGTCGATGCGGCGTTCGTGGGGGCGCAGGACCTTGTCGCCGAACTTGCGGACCGCGGCCTGGAAGGCCTGCTCCTCGTCGCTCAGCGCGAAATCCATGGCACCGCGCGGAGGCCCCGTCGGGCATAAAGGGTCCCCGGCGACGCGTGCGGGCAACGTCTTTAACCCCGACCCGACTCCGCCGTCGGGGCACGGCGCCGATGGTGGTCCGGGTCGGGATCAACGGGTTTGGGACGATCGGGAAGCGGGTCGCCGACGCCGTCGCGCGCCAGACGGACCTTCGGCTCGTCGGGGTGACCAAGACCCGGCCGAGCTTCGAGGCGCGGACCGCCCGCCAGCGGGGCTATCCGCTCTACCTGACCGGCGACGGGAAGGCCGAGGAGTTCGCCGCGGCCGGCATCCCGATCGCCGGTACCCTCTCCGACCTATTGGGCCAGGTCGATGTCATCGTCGACTGCGCCCCCGACAAGGTCGGGCGGGAGAACGTCCGTCTCTACGAGGCCGCGAACGTCCCGGCGATCTTCCAGGGCGGCGAGAAGGCCGACGTCGCCGAGGTCTCGTTCAGCGCGCTCGCGAACTACCCGCGCGCGAAGGGCAAGCGCCGCGTGCGCGTCGTCTCCTGCAACACGACCGGGCTGGCCCGCGCGGCGTCGGTCCTGGCTCCCCGCTACGGGATCGAACACTGGGAGGCGACGATCGTCCGCCGGGCGGCGGACCCTTCGGAGACCCGGAAAGGTCCCATCAACGGGATCCTCCCGACCTTCAAGCTCCCGTCCCATCACGGGCCCGATGTGAGGACGATATTCCCCGACCTCCCCATCGCCACGACGGCGGTGGTGGTGCCGACGACCCTGATGCACGTGCACGTCAATCACGTCCGTTTCGCGCGTCCGCCGGCGTCCACGACCGAACTCGTGGACGCCTTCCGTGCCTCGCCCCGGTTCCACGTGTTCGACGAATGGGAGCACGTGGAGGGGACGCCGCAGGTGATGGAGTACGCCCGGGACCGTGGCCAGCCCCGTCCGGACGTCATGGAGAACGTCCTCTGGGCGAACGGGATCAAGGTCGAGGGCGGCGACGCGTACTTCTTCCAGGCGATCCACCAGGAATCGATCGTCGTTCCGGAGAACGTGGACGCGATCCGGGCGATGTTCGGACTCGCGCCGGACGCGGCGACGTCGATCCTCCGTACCGACGAGTCGCTCGGGATCCCACGACCCTGACCGACCGTCCCGGGCCCGTGGGTGCGGGCGGGCTCCCGGACCGAGGCGAGCCGCGGGGGGTGTAACTCGGGACGGATGGCCGACCTCGGCAGTCCGGAACGGGAGACGCCGAGCTTCGGTCGGACGCTGAGGAACCGCCCCTTCCTTTACCTCTGGGCCTCGCAGCTCGTCTCGCAGTCCGGTGACTTCGTCTTCGAGGTCGCGCTCCTCTGGCTGGTCCTTCAAACGACCGGCTCGGTCCTCGCGGTCGGGCTCGTCGTCGTCGCGACCCTCGTTCCGACGGTCGTGCTCGGTCCGTTCCTCGGGGTCCTCGTCGACCGCTGGCATCGTCGGCGCGTGCTCCTCGTGACGAACGTGGGGGAGGGGATCCTCGTCGCCGCGCTCTCCGGACTGGTGATCGCTCACGCCCTCAACTTCGTGCTTCTCCTGGTGCTGGTCGGGGTCCTGGCCGCCGGCGGTCAGATCGTCCGCATCGCCTCGGGGGCGATGATCCCCCAGTCGGTCCCGGTCGCCGATCTGGGACCGGCGAACGGCCTCTTCTCGCTGTCCAGCTCGTTCAACCAGGTCGTCGGGCTCTCGATCGGGGGGGTCGTCGTGGCGATCTTCGGCGCGACCCTCCCCATCGAGTACGACGCGGTCTCGTTCTTCCTGGCGGCCGTGCTCGTCGCGCTGATCCCCCGCGGCGTGGGAGCGCCCGAGCGTCCGGCGGAGAAGACCGAATCGCGGTTCTCCACCGAGTTCCGTGAAGGGCTCGCCTTCGTCCGCCAGCAGCGCTTCATCCTCGAGGCCATCGCCCTCGGCATCGTCGCGAACTTCTTCGCGAACGCGCTCAACGCCCTCTGGGCCCCGTACGCGGCCCTCGTTCTCCACGGCGGCTCGGAGACGTACGGGTTCCTCGGTGCGGCGGTGGCGTTGGGGGCCATCGTGGGGGCCATCCTGGCCGGCCAGCTCAACACGCGCAGGGCCGCGGGGCGCTACCTCTTCGGCAGCGTGGCCGCCCTGGGCGCCGCCGTCCTGGCGCTCGGGGTCACCTCGAGCGTCGCCTTCGCCCTTCCGGCGTCGTTCGCCCTCGGGGTGTTCCTCGCCCTCGGCAACGTTCCCCTGCTCGCGGCGATCCAGGCGAAGGTCCCGGCCCGCCTCATGGGCCGGGTGATGGCGGTCCTCATGGCGCTCATCCTCGCCTCCGCTCCGTTCGGCGCGTACTACGCCGGTGCCGTCGCCGAGGCCGTGGGCGTGGGCACCGTGATCCGCCTCTCGGGTCTGGTCATCCTGGCCGTGACGGCCGTCGGCGCGCTGGTGATGCGGGAGCTGCGCGAGGTCTCCTACTAGGGGAGGCGGGCGGAGCAGCGCCTCCGTCGACCCATCGCAGGGGCCGCGCAGCGCGAGCGCGGGGGCCGCGCGTCGCAACCATCTTATAGCACCCCCGGCTCGCGCGGGCCGGATGTATTACCTCGACCACCGGCGCGACGTGGTCCGGATCCCTCCGGAACGGCTCGGGCCGGAGCTCGACACGGTCCTGACCGAGCTGGCCCAGCAGCAGTTCGAGGGCAAGCTCGTGGACGGCCAGAACCTCACCGTGATGATCCAGGAGGTCACCCCCCTCGGAGAAGGCCACATCATCCACGGGGACGGCGGCGTCTACCAGGAGGTCGAGTACTCGGCCCTCCTCTTCCGCCCGGAGATCCAGGAGGTCGTCGAGGGAGCGGTCGTGGAGATCCGCAAGTTCGGGGCCTTCGTCCGCTTCGGCCCGTTGGACGGCCTGCTCCACGTCTCGCAGATCATGGACGACCGGGTGAACATCGACGAGCACAACCAGCGGCTCGTCGGGGTCGAGACCAAGCGGGACCTCAAGGTCGGCTACAAGGTCCGCGCACGGGTCGTCTCGCTCTCCCTCTCCGAGATCTCCCCCCGCGACAGCCGCATCGGCCTGACGATGCGCCAGCCCGGGCTCGGGCGCCTGGAGTGGATCCAGGAGGCCCACAAGAAGACCGAGGAGAAGGGCGGCGCCAAGAAGGGAGGCGGCAAGAAGGAGGCCCCCGCCCCGAAGGCCGCGGCGCCGGTCGGGAAGGCTCCATGATCCAGCTCAAGGCCTGCCGCAACTGCAGTTCCATCACCGACCAGAACAAGTGCCCGCGGTGCGGGGGGGAGGTCTCCCGCGAATGGCAGGGCTACCTCATCGTCCTCGACCCGGAGAAGTCCGAGATCGCTCGGAAGATGGGGATCCATGCCAGCGGCCGCTACGCGCTCCGGGTCAAGTGAGGAACGCGTCTGGGTCGTACCCGCGGCGCTCCGGCCGACGTTCGCCGAACGCTACGGGCCGGTCCACGCCGGCGAGGAGGCCGACCGCCGCATCCAAAGCCTCGGCGTGTTCGGTGCCTGCGGCGACCGCGTCACCGCCCTGGCGATCGCCCTCGGCCGCCCACCCCTGATCGGGATCGTCGATCTCAAGACCCGACGGAACGAGCCGATCGATGTCGCGGCCTTCCGACCCCTGGCCGCCCGACGGCACGTCAAGGTACGGAATCCCGCCGGGATGCTCACCGAGCGGCTGCGTCGGGCCGTGCGCGAAATGATCGATCAGGGCGGGGGACTGGTCGAGGTGGACGGCGAGGAGGACCTCGGGGCCCTCGCCCTCGTCGAGTCGCTCCCGCTCGGGGCCACCGTTATATACGGTATCCCGGGTGAGGGAGTCTCCTTCGTGGCGGTCGATGCCGTCAGCAAGGACCATGTCCGTCAGTTGATCGGCCAGATGGAACTGAGGAGGCTCGACCTTGGAACTTAAGATCCTGGAGGAGCGGCCCAACCCGCTCCTGAAGCGCACGGAGTACCGATTCGAGGTCGCCCACGGGACCCAGGCAACGCCGAAGCGGGAGGAGGTCCGCGCCGAGCTCGCGAAGGCCATCAAGGCCCCCAAGGACCGCGTGGTCATCGAGCGGATGCACGCGCGCTACGGCACCGCGGTCTCGCTCGGCGAGGCGCACGCCTACCAGACGAAGGAGGCGGCCCTGGCGACGGCCCGCGCGCACATCCTGATCCGCAACGGCCTCAAGGAGAAGCCGCAGAAGGGCCCCGCGGGCGCCGCCGAGGCGGCGGCCGCGCCGGCACCGGCCCCACCGAAGGAGGGCTGAGCGATGGCGAAGGCCCGGGTCGGGCTCTACGCCACCAAGGGCGAGGCCCTCACGCGCACCCACAAGTACTGCCCCAAGTGCGGCCCGGGCATCTACCTGGCCGAGCATGCGAACCGGCGCTCGTGCGGAAAGTGCGGCTACGCCGAGGCCAAGGCCGCTGCGGCCCCCAAGGCCAAGGCGAAGGGCGGCTGAGCGTCGGCCGCGCCGGACGCAAGACTTACCTAGCGAGAGCCTACACCGATCGGCGCGCGCAAGGGCCCGTAGTATAGCTTGGATATCACGGAGGCCTCCGGAGCCTCAAACCCGGGTTCGAATCCCGGCGGGCCCGTCCCCCCC
>JAKAOB010000115.1 GCA_021812305.1 Thermoplasmata archaeon | reverse complement strand
GCCGAGGCGTAGCCGCGGCCGCGGACGCCGGGGTCGGTCATCACCTCGGTGAGGAGCGGGCCGTTCAGGTCGTGCACCAGCGTGGCCGCGGCGAGGCCCTCGGGGCCGTCGATCCCGAACGAGGCGTCGGCCCACCACGGGGCGAGCCCGTCGTGAAGGAGCCCGGCGGCGGCGGTCCGGGCGTCGGCGGCCGGGTCCCGGCGCTCGGCGAAGAGGGCCCGCTCCTCGGGGAGATCGGCGTACGCGCGCTCGAGGAGCCGCGCGACGGCCGGCTCGTCCCCCGGCGCGAGCGGACGGATCCCCGAAGCCGGCCGCACCGGGGGCAGGGGCTGCTCGGGCGGATAGACGAGGTCGATCCGCTCCCGCGCGACGAACCCGAGGGGTGCGAGCGAGCCGGCGAGCCCGGCGAGGCCCGTCGGCACGCCGACCAGGCGGCAGCGCGCGATCGGGTCGGCGCCCTCCGTATCGAGGCGCGCGATCAGGCGCGCGATCGGTCCCGGTGCCCGGAACCCGGGGGCGATCACGAGCCGGACATCGCGCCCGAGCTCTCCGGGGGGCGGCCAGAACGCGACGGCGATCGCCTCGTCCTTCGGCCCGACCCACAGCCGGCCCTCGACGACGCCGGCGCGCAGGGCGCCGGCCCCGTCGAGCAACGACTCGGCCTCGAGGGGGTCGCCGCGGCGGCGCAGCTCGTCGGCGACCTCGTCCAGGACGCGCAGCGCCTCGGGAAGGTGCGGCGCGGCGGGCAGCAGCTCGTCGGACGGGGCCACGTCCGTTCACCCGGTGCGCGGTTCGGGGCGGACGCGGGACCATCCCGACCGTACCGACGCGGTGCCGTCGGGCGAGAAGGAGACCCGCGCGCCGGCCGCGCGGCCGAACGCCGTGAACTCGAGCGAGTACCACTCGGCCGTCCATCCCCCGTCCCCGCGGGGCTCGGCCGAGCCGAAGTGGTACGTCTGGTCGAGGACCCCCGTCGCCTTGCGCGCGAGGGGGTAGCTGCGCTCGAGCGCGTCCCGCGCCGACGCGACCGGCCCGTGCGTCGCCGGGTCCGGCTCCAGCGGGACGTTGAGGGCGAACGGTCCGACGGTGATCCCCCGGCCGAGGACGTAGCGGGCGTACTGCGTGCGGAGGCGCCCGTCGCGCCGCTCCTCGGAGAGGACGAGCCAGACGAACGGGTTCGTCGTCGGGACGGGCACGCTGAACGGCCCGAGGGAGCGCAGACGGCGGCCGATGAGGAAGCGGCCGGCGAGCCGGATCGCGAAGTACGCGGCGAAGAAGATCATGAGCCCGTAGACGGTGTCGAGGTAGACCGGGAACGGCACCCGGTTGCGCTCGACGCCGAGGAGGAGGTAGAACGCCGCGACGGAGACGATCAGCGTGAGGAAGTTCACGGCCCGGTCGGCGTCGACCTCGAGCTTGCGGTCCGAGAACGGGAGCAGCGGGGGGACGGAGAAGTGGGTGAACCCGTCCATCAGCATGTGGCCGAGGCCGGCCACCTCCATCACGAGGAAGTAGATCCAGGGGCTACCGGGGGCGAGGTACGGGGCCACGAAGGCGCCGACCGTCGCCACGATCGTGACGCCGAGGATCGAGTGCGTGATCCCGTGGTGGCGCAGGATCGGGAACCGCTTGGCCAGCGGCCAGAAGATGACGTCCCCGTCCGGCAGGCCGCCGGCGAGGGCGCCCGCGGCGAGGTACGACGGCTGGAAGCCGACGATCCCGAAGGTGAGGAGGTAGGCGACGAGGACGTGGGTGAACAGGTCCACGGGCTTCGAGGGACCGGCCTAGAGGAGGCCCTCCTCCATCACTTCCACCGACTCGACGTGCGGGACCTTGGCGAGCGCCTGCTCGACGCGCTCGAGGATGCCCCCCTCGTCCGGCATCACCGCGCTGACGAGGAGCGCGCGCAGACCGAAGGCGATGTCCTTGACCTGGGTCCCGCGGATGACGACGCCCTGCGGCACGGCGGCGCGGACCGCCGTCGCCATCCCCGGCACGTCGACCTCGACGCCCGTCGGCATGAGCCGGAACAGGACCGCGACCTGGCCCATGGGGACCCCTACGGACCCTCGAAGCCGCACTTCGGGCAGCGGTACACGACGCTCTGGTCGCGGCAGCGCGGGCAGCGGCCGAGGCCCGCGTCCCCGCAGTCGGGGCACGGGAAGCTCGTGGCGCCGCGGGCGGTGAGCGCGAGCCCGCAGCTGGTGCACCGGCGGTTCGTTGCCATGGATCCCGGCGCCTACTTCTTGGGGCGGCGCCGGCGCGCGCCCACCCTCATGCTCCATATAAAGACGACCCCGACGAACGCCACCGCGCCGAGGAGATAGTAGAACGAGTAGTCCGGCGCCGGCCCCGGAACGTAGAACGACTGGCTGACCGTCTCCTGGCCGCCCGCGAACGTCACGAGGCCGTGCTCCTGCGCGAGCGAGATCGAGAACGTGTGCCATCCCGGCGCCAGGTTCGGGTTGACGTAGCTGAAGGTGACCGGGTACGTCGCCGAGGCGGCCAGCGTCGGCACGTTGACGCTGCCGACCGGGCTGCCGTCGAGCGTCACCGTGAGCTCGAAGGCGCCGATGCCCGCGGCCGCGCCCACCACGAGCTGGGCGTTCACCCGGTACGGCTCGAGGATCGAGACGGTGTAGGAGAAGTTCTGGGAGGTGTTCGCGGCCTGGTACGACGAGGTCACGAGCACGAAGATCGTCAGCGACTCGGAGACGTTCGGCGCGATGAGCTGGAGGGAGATCGAGCCGTTGACCAGCACGCCCGTCGACGGCGTCACCGCGGCCCCGGAGGTGTTCGTCGCGGTCAGGGTCGCCTTGTAGGCGTAGGTACCGACCTGGGTGCCGTTCGCCGCCTCGGCCGGCCCGCCCGAGGCGCTCACGACGTACGTCCCCTTGAGCCCCATTCCGATGGCGCTCGGCCCGGTGATGCCACCGGAGAGCGACGCGGCGGCCGCGCGGGCCGGCGCGACCGGACCGGGTACGACGAGCGTCAGCACGAGGAGGAGCCCGAACAGGGCGACCAGCAGCCCCCGGCGCGCACCCCGCATCCCGAGCGTCACCTCCGGGTCCAGCGGCGGGTGCGGTACCAACGGTACCCGATGATCGCGGCCGCGAGCGCGATCGCCGGCACGAACGAGAGCAGCGGCACCAGCCAGTCGGGGTACGCCGGCGGGCTCCCGAGGCTCGGTCCCGTCACGACGACCCCGCTCGCGTTGAGGCTGACCGCCAGCGTCGGGATCGGAACGGTCAACGTCGCCCCGACCGCCCCCGAGCCGTTGAGCACGGTCGCGACCAGCGTCGCCGAGCCCGGCGCCAGGGCGTGGCCCGTCGGCGCCGTGAGCCGGACGAGATAGGTGACGTTCGCGGCGACGGCGAGGGAGACCGGGGCGGTGATCGTCGTGCGGCCCTGGACCACCGTCGCCGACCATCCGATCCCCGCCAGCCGCGCCGCGTCCCCGATGCCGAGGCGCACCGACTCCGGTGCGGTCCCCGTGTTGACCAGGTAGACCGACTGCGTCACCGTGAACGGCGCCACGCTCGCTCCTCCGCTCGCCGCGAGGCCGGCGCCGAGGCCGTAGACCGGCGTGAGGGTGACCTGCGGCAGCGGCTGGGCGAACCCGACGGGGGTCCCGTCGGCCAGCTCCGCCTCGAGCTGGATCGACGGATGGGCCACGGGCGTCCCCACCGGCACGCGGACCGTGACCTCGACGCTCGCCGAGAGGTTCGCCCCGCCCACCCCGAGCGTCAGGTTCTCCGGCGCGAAGTCGAACGTCCACGTCGACGGGCTGCCGACGAAGTGCAGCGCCTCGGGGGCGTTCCCCGTGTTGCGCACGGTAAAGGTGAACGTGGCGACGCCGCCGTCGCCGAGGACGACGTTCGTCGGCGCGACGGTCGTCAGGACCGCGGTCCGGACGAGACGGTTCGCCAGCGAGAGCGCGATCGCCGCGTTGCCGGAGAGGAGGCTCACGGTCGTGTTCGCCGTCGCGTTGGTCGCGATGCCGTACGGGGCCGTCGGGGCGATGGCCCGCAGGGCGTAGACGCCCTCGGGCAGCACGAAGGTGAGCGGCGAACCGAACGGCTCACCGGGGAAGGTGAGGTTCGTGCCATCGGCGGCCTGGAACGTCACGGTCGCCGCGCCCAGCGTCCCGCCGGGGGGCGCGGTCAGGGTCACCGAGGCGAGCCAGGTCGGGCGAAGGAGCAGGGTGATCGGCGGCCCGGCCGTGGCCCCGACGGTCAGGCGCGTCACGTTGGCGACGGGCGCCGAGGGCCCGCCGGCCGTCGCGTAGACCAGATAGGAGCCGGGCAGGAGGCCGACCGAGAACGTCCCGTTCGTGACCGCCACGCTCGTCACGGGGCCGCCGACGCCCGGCCCGCTGATCGTGACCGTTCCGGCCAACGCGCCCGGGAACCCCGGCACGACCAGCCGGCCCGTGACGGGGGTGGGGACGGTCGCCGCGACGAGCGGGACCGTGCAGAAGCGCGTCGAGGGGCCGACCGCGCAGGCGGTGCCGGCGACGCTCGAATAGGTCACGTACGCCGCCGCGCCCCCGGCCGTCGCCTCGAGGACGGTGGCCGTCGCGCTCAGCGCGTAGGTGGCGTTGGCCGGCAGCGCGACGAGGGCCTGGCCCCCGAGGGCCTCCACGGTGAAGGTCAGGCCGCCGGGGCCCGTGATCGCGATCGGGACCGTCGTGTTCGTGAGCAGCGCGCCGTCCGGCCGGGTCAGCTTGACCCTGC
>JAKAOB010000114.1 GCA_021812305.1 Thermoplasmata archaeon | reverse complement strand
GGCGGCCGCCCCGGGGCCCGGGGCGGCGACCGCCGCCGCCGCGGCGGGCGCGGCCGGCTCCGCGGCTCCGCAGCTGCAGCGCCTGCTCGAGCGGGCGCGCAGCCTCGCGGCGCGGGTGCGGTCCCTGCCGCACGACAGCGAGATCGCCTACGAGGCCGCGGCCGAGATCCGGCGCGCGACCGAGCTCCTGCGGGCCGGCAAGCTTGATGAGGCCGAGTCGACCCTCGCCCGCCTGATGCGGACGCTCGACGCGGAGGGCGGGACGGGGAGGGGGGAGCGTCGATGATGCCCCCGCCCCCCGCCGGTCTCTCCGACCGTCTGGCCGTCCTCGTCCGCGAGGGGGCCAAGCTCGAGGCGGAAGGGCTCCCGTTCCCGACCGAGCAGCTCAAGGCCGGGGTCACCGCCGCGCTGGCCGCGAGCCAGACCGAGCAGGCCGCGACGTTGCTCAAGCGCGGGGAGTCGCTGCTGGCCGTAGCGACCCGCGACTGGTCGTGGGTGCGCGATCTCCTCCAGCGGGCCGACGAACTGCGCCAGCTCGCGGTCTCGATCGGGGTCGATCTCCAGGTCCTGGACGCGCGGGTCGGGTCCCCGCGCGAGCAGCTGAAGTCCCAGACCCTGTCGGCGGCGTCCCTCGGCCGCGCCGGCGCGAGCGCCTCGCTCGCCGTCGCGGTCCTGCACGACACCATCCCGAAGTACTGCGTCGCCGAGGCCCAGAAGCTCGGCGAATCGATCCGGCTCGCGCGCAACCGCGGCGAGGACGTCACCGAGGCCGTCCGGCGCTTCTCGCTGCTGCTGCAGGCGATCCAGGACGAGCACCTGGTGGCGACGGCGAACCGCCTGATCGAGGCGCGCAAGGCGGTCGCGCGCATCCCCCGGGCCCCCGCGATCACGAACCTCCCCTCCGAAGAGGAGGAGGAGATCCTGCTCGAGGCGCGCAACCTCGCCCGACGACTTTCCAAGATGAAGTCGCGCGCCCGCAACGCGCAGGCGGCCGCCCGGCTCATGACCGAGGTGCGCGCCGCGCTCAGCGAGGAGCGGCGCTTCGGCACCCCCGAGGAGGAGATCGAGGCCCTCTGGAACGAGGTCGGCCGCCTGACGCAGGAGCGCCGGGCGGCGTCCCCGATCGATCCGACGGAGCTTCCGCCGGCGGGCGCCGGAGAGATCGCCGCGCCGGAAGAGGAGCTCGATTACCCCGGCGCCGCGGAAGGCGCGGAGGAGTTTCCGACGTCCTCGCGGGGCCGGGGTCGCCGTACCCCCCCACCCGAAATCCTTTAATACCTATCGCAAATCGTTTATATCACTTGGCTCGCGAGCGGGCCCGCGTTCATCCGCGCGACGGCGACGTGGGGATCGTGGTCGCCGTCACCCCCACGGGGCTTCTCACCGCCCGTTCCCCGGGCTCGACGTTCGCCCCCGAGGGGACGCCGGTCGCCGACGGAACGGGGCGCCTGCACGGGCGCGTCGTCCGCGTCTTCGGTCCCGTGGCGCGCCCGTACCTTTCCGTCCGCCTGCGACGCCCGCCCCGTCCGAACGAGGCCGCGGCGCTCGTCGGGTCGATGCTCGTCAGCGAGGGAGGGAGGAACACCGATGCAGCCCGATAACGGATCGGCCAATGCGGACCCGACGGCGCCGAGGCAGGGCGACATCGCGGTGCCCACGCGGTGCACGAACTGCGGGTCGACCCACCTCACCCGGGACTACGAGAAGGGCGAGCTCGTCTGCGACGAGTGCGGCCTCGTCCTGGAGGAGGCCATGATCGACCAGGGGCCGGAGTGGCGGGCGTTCGACGCCGAGCAGGGCGAGAAGCGCACGCGGACCGGCGCGCCGACGACCCTCACGATCCACGACAAGGGGCTCTCCACGGAGATCGGGTGGAAGAACCGCGACCCGTACGGCAAATCGATCCCGACGCGCAACCGGGCCCAGCTCTACCGCCTGAGGAAGTGGCAGCGTCGGATCCGGGTGTCGAACGCCACGGAGCGCAACCTGGCCTTCGCCCTCGCGGAGCTCGACCGCATCGCCTCGTCGATGGCGCTCCCGCGCAACGTCCGCGAGACGGCGGCGATGATCTACCGCAAGGCGGTCAACCGCAACCTCATCCGGGGCCGCTCGATCGAGGGGGTCGTCGCGGCGTCGCTCTACGGCAGCTGCCGCCAGTGCAACGTGCCGAGGACGCTGGACGAGATCGCGAGCAAGTCGCGCATCGGCCGCAAGGAGATCGGCCGCACCTACCGCTTCATGACGCGCGAGCTCAAGCTCAAGCTGATGCCGACGCGCCCCCAGGACTACATCCAGCGCTTCTGCTCCGAGCTCAAGCTCAAGGGCGAGATCCAGACCCGCGCGAACGAGATCCTCAAGGAGGCGACGGAGCGCGAGCTCACCAGCGGCCGCGGTCCGACCGGCGTCGCGGCCGCGGCGATCTACATCTCCTCGGTCCAGTGCGGCGAGCGCCGCACGCAGCGCGAGGTCGCCGAGGTCGCGGGCGTCACCGAAGTGACGATCCGCAACCGCTACAAGGAGCTCACCGAGAAGCTCAACCTGCGCGTCATGCTCTGAGGAGGACGCGCGCGGCGCCGGCGCCACCGTATTTACATCGCGGCGGCTCGCCCGGGCCGTGTCCCGCCTCCTCGCCATCGCGGTCTTCGTCTCGGGCGAGGGGACGACGCTGGAGGGGTTCGCCGAGGCGATCCACGGCGGCCACCTGCCGGCGCGGATCGCGGTCGTCGTCGCCGACCGACCCCACGCCCCGGCGATCGAGCGGGCCCGACGGCGCGGGCTTCCGACGGCCGTCCTCCCGTTCCGCGGCGTCCGCGAGGAGGCGTGGAGCCGGGCGGCGTCGGCGCTCCTGGCCGAGCGGGGGGCGGAGCTCGTCCTGCTCGCGGGCTTCCTGTCGATCCTCCCCGCGTCGTTCCTCGCCGAGTGGGACGGGCGGGTCGTCAACGTCCACCCGTCGCTCCTCCCGAAGTACGGTGGCCGGGGCATGTTCGGCCGCCACGTCCACGAAGCGGTCCTGTCCGGCGGCGAGCGCGAGAGCGGCACGTCGGTCCACCTCGTGACGGCCGACGTCGACCGCGGCCCGGTCCTGTGGCAGGAGCGCGTCGCGGTGCTCCCGGGCGACACGCCCGAGACGCTGCGCGAGCGGCTGCGCCCGGCCGAGGCGCACGCGCTGCGGGAGGTCGTCCGCCGGTTCGCGGACGGCACGTTCCCGCTGCCGTTCCGTCCGGGCGCGGCCGGGCCGACCCCGGCGGGACCGGGCGCGGAGCGCTAGGCGCGTCCGGGCGCGGCGGCCGCGTCCGCCGTCCCCGTGCCGCCCAGCGAGCTCAGGGGCGTCGGGCGGCGGGGGAGCGCGAACTCCAGCGAGTGGCGCGTCGTCTTCGGGGGAAACGGGCGCCGTTCGAGGGCGCGCCGGACGACCTCGGACTTCGCGATCGGCGGCCCCGGCTGCCAGCGGTCGAGGTGCACCCGGGGGTCCTCGTAGTCGATCACCCAGGCCGGGGCGCGCTCGGCACCGAGGCGGCGCAGCGCCTGAAAGCGGTGGTGGCCGTTGAGGATGACCAGCGACCCTTCGGAGACCCAGAGCGGATCGAGGACGCGGCCCTCCTCCCGCAGTTCGGCGACGAGCCGATCGACCCCCTCGGGATCGACCTCCTCGTGGTCGCGCAGGGCGGCGATCGGGACGAGGGCGAAGCGGAAGGGGCCGTTCATGCGGCCCCCCCGGAGCGCGCGCGCGCCCGCTCGAGCGCGCGCCGGACGAAGACGCGGGTCATCTTCCGGCGGTAGTCCGGGGCCAGAAAGGTGTTGTGGACCGGCCGGACCGCGCGCATCACTTCCTCCGCGAGCGCCCGGAGGCGCTCGTCGGAGAGGTGCTCGCCGATCAGCGGAGCGGTGAGCTCGTCGAACCGGCGCGGGTAGGTCTCGAGCCCGCCGACGGCGACCGCGAGGGCGCGCACGCGGCCGGCGTCCAGCTCGGCCGCCGCGGCCGCCCCGAGCTCGGGGAAGTCGAACGAGGGCCGGACCCGCAGCTTGAGGTAGGCGGAAGCGCGCCTCCGCGCGGCCCCCGGAAGGTGCACCGCCACGACGATCTCCCCGGGGGAGAGCCGGTGGCGCCGGATCCCGTCCCCGGCCGCGTCGTAGATCGCCCCGAGCGGGACGCGGCGGCGGCCGGAGGGGCCGGCGACCTCGACCTCCGCGTCGAGCGCCATCAGCACCGGGGCGAGGTCCCCGGAGAACGTGGCGTAGCAGCGCTCCTTCTGCGGGACGACGTGGCAGCGGTCCCCCTCGGCCTTGAGGCAGTAGCCGAGGCTCGCCCGCCAGAAGCGGCTCTGGTTGAAGAAGAAGCAGCGGGTCTCCACGAGGAGGTTGCCCCCGACCGTCGCCGAGGCCCGGACGAGCGGGGTCGCGACCTCGGCGAGCGCGTCCGCGACCCCGGGGTAGGCGCGGGCGAGCTCCGCGTCGCGCTCCAGCTGCGCGAGACGCTCCATCGCGCCCAGCCGCTCGAGCCCGATCCCCTGCAGCTCCCCGACGCCGTCGAGGGCGATGAGGTGGGGCCGCAGGTTGAGGTGCATCTTGTAGTTCGGGAGCAGGTCCGTGCCGCCGGCGAGGAAGTCGAACGCACCCGGATGGGCCGCCGCGAGCCGGACCGCTTCGTCGACGCTCGACGGACGGTGCAGCTCGAACGGATCGAGGTGCACGGCTAGTCCCCCTTCCAGGCGCGGCCTTCGCGCCGGCGGGTCTCGATCC
>JAKAOB010000023.1 GCA_021812305.1 Thermoplasmata archaeon | reverse complement strand
GAGGACCACGACGCCCCCGGGCCCCCGGTGACCCCCCCCGCCCCGACCGACAGCCCCCCGCCGTCGATCCCCCCCACGGAGGGATGAGGTCGCATGGACGCCGGCGCCGACCGGGTCTCGACCGGGGTTCCCGGCCTGGACCGGATGCTCGGCGGCGGCCTGCTGGCGGGCCGGCCCTACCTCGTCACCGGAGCGACCGGGAGCGGCAAGACGCTGCTCGCCCTCACCTTCCTGCTCGAGGGCCTGCGCAACGACGAGCCGGTACTGCTGGTCGCGGTGGACGAGCCCCCGTCCGAGATCGTCGAGAACACGCGCGCGTTCGGCTGGGACCTCTCCTCCATCGCCACGCTGGACGCGAACCCCGGGACCCGCCAGATCCGGCGGATGGCCGACGTCCAGGAGATCCGGGCGCTCGGGGACGTCCGGTCGATGCGCGACCTCTCGAGCGAGGCGCGGAAGGCCTCCGACTCGGAGGACATCTCCATCCAGTCGATCCATCTCAAGCTCCGGCAGCAGCTGAACGGACAGAAGTTCCGGCGCGTGGTCGTCGACTCGATGACCTCGATCCGCCGCTTCGCGGTCAAGTCGATGGGCGATCTCCAGGCGGAGCGGACCGAGATCCAGTCGCTGCTGAGGTTCTTGAGCGAGCAGAACGTCACGACCTTGATCACCGCGACCCCGGGCAACCCCGCCCTGTTGACCCCGGAGGAGATCCTCACCCGCGGGGAGGTCCTCCTTACGCGCAAGTGGGTCGGGGACCGCTCCGTCCGTCAGCTCAAGATCGTCCGGGTCCGCGGCTCGGCCCACGATCCCGAGCGGCGGCCGTTCGCGATCACCGGGAAGGGGATCGTCGTCGGCTAGGGGCGTGGGCGGCCCGACACCTGGCGGTAGAGCGCGAGGTGCGCGGCCACGACCTCGGGCCAGGCGTACCGGGCGAGCGCCCCCGTTCGGGCCGCCTCCCCCGCGGCGCGCCGTCGCGCCGGGTCCGCAAGGCGCGCGAGCCCATCGCGGAGAAAGCGGACGATCGCCGGCCCGTCGGCCCCCGGGGGCGCGGCCCCCCCGGCCCCTTCGGGGATCAGGTCGGCGACCGGGTCGGCCCCGAGGACGGGAAGGCCGGCCGCCAGCGCCTGGAGGACGACGCCCGCCAGGACCTCGACACGGCTCGGGTGGAGCAGGAAGTCGCTCCGGGCGTACGCCCGGCGCAGCCCCTCGTCGTCGACCTCGCCGACCACCTCGACCGGGCCGGCGCTCGCCAGGCGTCGGGCGTACGCCGCATCCGCCACGGGGCCGATCAGTCGGAGCGAGAAGCCCGACGCCGCGGCGGCCGCGACCGCGAGCTCCCATCGCTTGAACGGGGCGATGACCCCGACCCCGAGCGCCGAGGTGCCGGTCCGTTGCGGCCAGTCGGGGGCGAAGCGCTCGGCGTCCACCCCGATCGGGATCACGCGGGTCCGGTCCCGGGCGCGCGGGACCCATCGATGGATCTCCCGCTCCAGTCGGCCCGTGAGGGCGACGGTCGCGGCGGCCCGGGCGACCGCGCGCCGCTCGAGGAAGAAGCCGAAGCGGGGACCGGGACCGGACCGCTCGAACCAGTGCCGGGAGTGCGTCGTGTACACGAAGGGAACCCCGGCGAGGGCGAAGCGGTTCGCGACGACGGGCGTGCTCACGTGCACGACGTCGGCCTCGCGGGCCAGCTCCCGCGGCCGCAGGCCGAGCGCGAACCGGTACTCGTCGATCGAGCGGCCGCTCCGCACCTCGTTGACGATCCGGGGGTCGTGGCCCGCCCGCCGCAACGCGTCGGAGTACTCCGCGATGCTCCGCTCGACGCCTCCGTAGCCCCGGGGCGGGATGGGTTGGACCCCGGTGCCGACGAGCAGGACGCGCACGGATTCGCATCGGGGGCCCAAGGATAAACCGTTCTCGCCGCGGGAAGCGTAAGAGCCCGGGCCGCCTCGGGGGCCGCATGGCCCGCTGGCTCGTGAAGGAGGAGCCGACCCACTACGCCTACGCCGACCTGACGCGCGACGGCGCGACCGACTGGAGCGGAGTGCACAACGCGCTCGCGCTGCGCCATCTGAAGGCGATGCGCCCGGGCGACGAGGCGTTCTACTACCACACCGGCGCGGAGCGGGCCATCGTGGGCGTGCTGCGCGTCGACGGCGAGCCGCGGCCGGACCCGTCGGACCTCCGCGGTTCCTGGTGCGTCCGGGTCGTCCCGGCGCGGGCCCTTCGGGCGCCCGTCTCGCTCGCCGTGATGCGCGCGGACCCGGCCCTCGCGGGGTTCGATCTCCTGCGGCTCGGACGACTGTCGGTGCTGCCCGTCGCCGACGCCCAGTGGGCGCGGATCCTGGCGCTCGAGGCGGCGGCGCTCAGGGAAGCCGCCGGCCCGAGCGCCCGAACCAGCGCTCCGCGGCCGCGCGGTAGCGCGGGTCGACGTACACCGAGGCGGCCCACACGGTCGGCGGGCGCAGCGCCAGCGCGCGCCAGACGCTCGGGGGCCGGAACGGGTGCGTCAGCCGGTCGCCCTCGAGCACGCCGACCTCGGACCAATCGCTCCCCGCCGGTTCGCGCGCGTCGAGCCCCGTGAGGTCGAGCAGGAGGCTCCCGGGCGGAGCGCCGATGCGCTCGGCCAGGCCGTCCTCGGCCGCCCGCCGCTCGACCGGGTGCCGGGCGAGCCGGCGCAAACGATCGAGGGAGGCCGGGCCGACCCGTCGGGCCGCGAAGGCCCGCTTGTACAGGCGACGCTCGAGGAGCATCGAGACGATCCGACCGGAGAGGCCCTCGCGTCGTCGCAGCTCGGCCAGGAGGTCCCCGTCGGTGAGCCCGAACAGCTCCGCGGCCGACCCCGGGTAACCGGGTCCCCGCTCGACGGCCGCCTGGGCCATCACCTCGGCGGCCCGGACGGTCTTGTGGTAGTACACCGACGTGTACATCAACGCCCGGCCGACCAGGAACCCCTCCACCGCGCTGCGTCCCTTCTCGGCGAAGACGAGGCGCCCTCCCCGGGCTCGGACGGTGTCGAGCAGACGCGCGGCGTCGATCGCCCCGTGGGCGACGCCGGTGTAGTGCGCGTCGCGCTGGAGGTAGTCGATGCGGTCGGCGTCGATCGCGCCGTGGAGCATCGCGCGGAGGAGCGGCCGCGGTTCCCGCCCCGGTCGGGGATCGATGAGGTCGGCGACGGCCGCGGGGGAAAGGGAGTGGGCCTCCAACAGTTCCGGGATCGACCGGTGGCGCCGGCCGTCCGCCACAACGGGGGCGCTCCGTTCCCCGGTGATCCAGTCGCGCGAGACCTTCTCATGCCCGTGGCCGAGCACCTCGCGCATCGTGGGCTCGAGGGTGTGCGAGAACGGCGGGTGCCCGAGATCGTGCAGCAGGCCGCCGGCCCCGACGAGCGCGGCCTCCTCCGCCGGCAGGTCGAGGGTCTCGGCCATCGACGAGGCGACGGCGTAGACCCCTAGCGAGTGCTCGAGGCGGGTGTGGTTCGCGCCCGGGAAGACCAGATGGGCGAACCCCGTCTGCCGGATCCCCCACAGCCGCTGGAAGGCGCTCTGACCGATCAGGCCCAGCGACAGCCCGGAAAATCCGATGACACCGTGGACCGGGTCGAAAATGGTCTTGCGGGGCCCGGACCGCGCGCGCACCTACGGGCCGGCAGCAGACGCCCGTCCGATATAGGCGGCTCGGGAGGCCGAGCCTTCTTCCGCGCCCGCTCAACCTATTTATCGCCGGGGGGCGGTGACCGAGGCGTATGGGCGCACCGGCCGCGTCGGCGCCGTTCCCGCGGCCGACGGCCGCTCCACCGGACGAGGCGCGACGTCTCTTCGCCGCGGCGCGCGACCTCTCCGTTCACCACGACGCGGCGCGCCACATCGAGGCGCTCAAGGCCTTCGTGGCGTTCGTCGACGGGCACACGAAGGCGCTCGAGAACGCCCCGGCGGAGTTCGCGAGCCTCCTGGACGAGGCGGCGGTCCAGCTCTACAAGCGCAGCGAGTTCGACGTCGCGGCCCGGGCGATCGAAACGGGACTGGCCTTCGCGCCCGGTTCGAGCGCCCTCCTCCATCACCGGGCCCTGGTGCTGCTGGCCCAGAACCGCGGCCTGGACGAGGTGCTTCCGCTCCTGGACGAGGCCCTCCAGGCCAACCCCCACGACAAGCAGATCTGGGCGACCAAGGGCGACGCGCTCAAGCTCCTCGGTCGACCCGCCGACGCGGTCGAGGCCTACCTCAAGGCCCAGCAGCTCGACGCCACGTCGATGCAGTACGTCGAGCGTGCCCTCAAGCTCGCCCCCCAGCACCCCGTCGCGCTGCGGATGAAGCTGCAGCTCGCGAAGGCCCACGGCGGCGATCGCCAGGCGCTCGAGGCCTGCGAGGCGCTCCTCGTCGCCAACCCGGAGGACGGCTCGCTCCTCGTTGCGCGGGCCGAGCTGCTGGCCGCCGTCGGCCAGGTCGACGAGGCGTTGAAGGCGCTCGACCGCGCCGAGGCCGCGCGCCCCGACGACACGAAGGTCGCGCTCCTCCGGGGCCGTTTCCTTGCGGCGACGGGTCACCCGACCGAGGCCCTCGAACCGTTCCGCCGGCTGCTCGCCGCCCCGACGCCGCCGGACGCGGTGACGCTCGAGGAGATCGCCGAGATCGTGGAGCGGGCCCAGGCCGACCCGGCGGTCGCCCTCGAGGCGCGGGAAAAGCTGCGCGCCCTCTCGCCGCGCAACCTCGGGAATCTCGCGTCCCTGCGTTCGCTCGCGGTCCGCCTGGGGCGCACCGACCTCGCCCTCGCGACCTGCCGGGCGACGCTCGAGGTGTCGCCCAACAACCTCGAGGCGATGCGCAGCCGGGCCGAGCTCCTCGTGTCGGCCAAGCAGGTACCGGAGGCGATGGCCGCGTACCGGGAGCTGCTCGCGGCCCATCCGAAGGAGGTCGCCGAGGCTCGGCGCGCGCTCGCGTTCGCACGCGCGGCGGGCGAGGCGGCGTCGGTCATCGAATTCGCCCGTCTGCTCCTCGCGACCGAGCCGGACGACCGGGAGGCGCAGGAGGAGCTCGCCCAGGCGTTGGCGCTCACGGGCGACCGGGCCGGGGCGTTGGGCGTCTACGACCACCTGCTCACGGCGCAGCCGGATGCGGTCCGCTACCTGTGGGAGAAGAAGCAGCTCCTCACCGACCTCGGAAAGACCGACGAGCTGCCGCCGGTCCTGGACGAGCTGTTCCGTCTCGACCCGACGCGCTCGGACCTCGCCCTCGAGCGAGGCCACCTTCACCTGGCGCGGGCGTTCGACAGCCCGGAGGGTTCGCCGGAGCGCGAGGCCGCCGCGCGCGAGGCGCTGGTCTCGTACGAGCGGGCGAGCCTCGACCCGACCCTCGCGGCGCGCAGCACGCTCGGGGTTGCCCGCGCATCGCGCCTCGTCGGCGACCACGAGCGGGCGATCCGGGCGTACCAGGAGTTCCTCGCGCGCCCGGGCACCCCCCCGCGCGCCGACATCGAAAAGGAGCTCGGCCACGCGCTCCGGGAGGTCGGCCGGCTGACCGAGGCGGAGGCGGCCTATGCCCGGGCCGTCGAACTCGGCCTCGAGGACCCGGATCTGTTCTGGGGCGAGAGCGAGGTCCTCTCGCTGCTCAACCAGGAGGCGAAGGCGCTGAGGTTCGTCGACCTCCTGCTCGCGCGCGAGCCGCAGAACCCGCTGTTCCTGCGGCGCAAGGGCCAGCTGCTCCTGAAGGCCGGCCGCCGCGCCGAGGGACTTCAGGCCCTGAAGGAGGCGGTGCGCGAGGCGCACGGCGATCCCCACGCCTTCTTCGAGGTGGCCGAGGCGCTCCGGGCGCACGGCGCCTACGCCGACGCGGTCGGCTACTACCACCAGGGGCTCGAGGTCGATCCAAAGAGCCGCCCCGGCCGGCTCGCGCTGGCCGAAACCCTGGTGCTCGCCGGGCAGTACAACGACGCCCTCCCGATCATCGACGCGCTCCTGCGCGAGGACCCGAACGAGCTCGCGGCGTGGAAGATCCGGGCCGACGCGCACCGCTCGCTGCGCCGGTCCTCCGAGCTCCTCTACTCGCTCAAGGCGATCCTCCTGCTCGACCCGCACAACGCCCCCGCCCTCCTCGAAAAGCACGGGCTCCACCTGGAGAAGGGGGAGCGGACGGAGGCGTTCGACTGCCTCAGCGCCGTGGTCGACGGGGGCGGCGCGGAGGGCGCCGACCCGGCGGTCCTGCTCGCCCACGGCGACCTCGCCGCCGAGCTCGGCCGCACCGAGGAGGCCAACCGTTCCTACGAGCGGGCGGCTCAGCTCGACCCGGCCCGCGTGCCGTCCGTCGCGGTCCGCCGCGCGCGCCTTCGGCTCACCGCCGGGCGGCCGGACCTGGCCCTCGAGGTCCTCGAGCCGGTCCTGGCCGCACCGGCCGCGGGGACGCCGCGGAGCGCCGAGGCGCTCCTCGTTCGCGCCGAGATCCTCGGGGCGCTCGAGCGGCCCGGCGAGGCGGAGGCGGTCTACCGCGAGGTGCTCGCCCAGGCGCCGTCGTCCCCGGTCGCGCTCGCGGGCGTCGGCCGCTCCCTGCTCGACCAGGGCAAGCACGCCGAGGCCAAGGAGTTCCTCACGGGGGCGATGCCCAAGGTCGCCCCGACCGACCCGCTCTACCTGCTCCTCGCCGAGTCGCTGACCGGCCTCGGATCGATCCCCGAGGCGGTCGAGACGGTCCACAAGGGCGTCGAGCTCCTTCCGAGGTCCGCGCCGCTCTGGGTACGGCTGGGCGAGCTCGAGATCGCCCGCGAGGGCTGGGCGGAGGCCGCGGGGGCCTTCGCCCACGCGATCGCGATCGACGGCCAGAACGCCCCGCTCCATCTCCGGGCCGGGTTCGTCGCCGAGAAGCTCGGGCACCCGAACGAGGCCCTGGCGCTCTACGATCGGGCGACGCAGATCGCCCCGTCGGACAAGAACGCCTGGACGAGCCGCGGCCTCGCGCTGCTCGCGACCGGGCGCCCGGACGACGCCCGGGCGAGCTTCGAACGGGCCCTCGCCCTCGACTCGGACTTCGAGGCGGCCAAGGAGGGCAAGAAGGCCGCGACCCAGAAGACGCGCGAGACGCAGATCGAGCGGTTCGGTCGCGAAGCGCTCCTGCTCGAGGCCAAGCTGCATCGGACCGTCACGAAGAACGACCTCTTCGTCACGCTCCACGTGCCGTTCGACCTGCTCGAGCCGGTCCTCGCGGCCCTCGGCCGGAACCCGCGCATCGCGATCGACCGCCTTTCGGAGGCCGAGATGCGCGACCTCGAGATGGCGAGCTACCATCTCGTCGCGACGGCCCTCGAGCGGCGCCCCGAGGGGATCGAGCGCCGCGGCTTCACCCTCGCCGATGTCGCCGTCCTCAGTCCGGCGAGCGCGACGCTCGACCAGGTCCAGCGGCTCTTCGGCTACCTTCGGAGCGTGCTCGAGCTCGACCTGCGGGCGGAGAACCTCAAGCTGACCCCCGATGTCGAGGAGCTCGCGCGGCGCGCGCTCCTGCTGCCCGAGGGACAGCGGACCCTCTTCCAGCTCGTGCGGACCCTCCGGGTCGGCGTGTACAAGGCCCGGGTCATCAAGGCCGTCGAATCGGCCGGCGCGGCGGTCCATGCCCCGCTGCCGAGCCTCGACCTCGGACAGTTCTCCCCCGAGTTCCGCGACGGCGAGACGGGACCGGTGGCCCCGTCCGGGGGGGCGGAGTACTTCGCTCCGGAGAACGTACCCGCCCCGATGGCGGCGCCCCCGCTGGCGACGGAACCCACCGGAGAGGCGCTCCCGCCCGCCCCCACGACGGCCCGGTGCGTCGGATGCGGCGGGATCGCCGCCGTGCTCCACGACTGCGGTGCGGCGGTCTGCCAGCACTGCATCGCCCAGTTCCATACCTGCCCGAAGTGCGGTCGGGCGATCTCCGCGCCCTCGACGCGCGCGGTCGCGGGCGGCCATCCCGGCGCCGCGCACCCCGGGGCCGCGCCCCCGGGCGCCCGCACCGCGCACCCTTCCGGTCACCCGGCGTCGACCGCCGTCGGCCACCCGGCCGGCGCGACCGCCCGTCCGGCGGCGCATCCGGTCGCCCGTTCGCCCGCGGCCGCGCCGCCCGACGCCCCCTCACCGCGGGAGCGCGGCGCGCTGCGCTCGGTCTTCCAGCGGTCGAAGGGGTCCCCCGCGCGGCCGCCCCCCGAGCCCGCTCCGGCGCCCGTGCCGGCCCCCGAGGAGGAGGCACCGCCTCCGCCGCGCCCCCCCCGCCCCAAGCCGGACGACGAGCCCCGGCTCTGACGGCGTCGGGGCGACTTGCCTCAGACGTGATATAGTCGGTCCCCCCTTGCTTTTCGGGTCGGACCATGGGCGCTCCGGGCGGCTCGGGCAGCATCGGGAGGACCATCTCGAGCGGGCTGCTCGCCTTCCTGTTCCTCGCCGTCGCGGCCGTCCTGTTCGTCGTGGCGTACCTGGCCCTGCCCGGCTACGACCACTTCTACGGGCTCCTCGCGATCGGCGTGCTCAGCCTCTTCTTTTCGCTGGGCGCCTACCTCGCGGAGGCGTTCTCGACCCGGGCGCCGATCCAGCGCGCGGTGAGCTGGGCGTTCGCCGGGATGGGCTTCGCCACGCTCCTCCTCACGCTCGCCTTCGCCCCGAGCTCTCCGCTGAGCCTGATCGGGAAGCTGGTCGGCCTGCTGCTCGTGCTCCTCGTCCTCATCGTTACCGTCGCCGGCACCCGCTGGCGCCTCGGTCAGGAGCGGGGCGTCGCCCAGCGCGAGACCCAGCGCGAGGCGTGGAGGTCCCGGCCGGCCCCGTCGGCGTTCACCTACGCGACGGCCCATCCGCCCGGTGAGCCGTCGGCGCCCCCCAACCAACCGACCCCTCCGACGCAGGGAGGCCCGTAGGGTGGCCGCCCCGTCCGTCGCCGGCGGTGCGCCGGCGCCCTGCCCCTCCTGCGGTGCCCCCGTGACCGCGGGGAGCCTCTTCTGCAGCCGGTGCGGCGCGCGCCTCGCCGCGACGCCCGCCGCCGTGGCGCCCGCAGGGCCGGCGGCCCCACCGGCCCCTTCCGCCTCCGCCGCCGGCGCTTCCGCTCCCCCGGTGGACATCCGCAGCCGCGTGGAGGCCGACCGCGGCTTCCTCAAGCGCCTGCAGCTGCTCGTGCCCGGGTTCCGGGGCTACCGGCTGGACGAGGACATCCGGGCCGCCGACAACCTGTTGCGGATGCAGGTCGCCGACACGGTCCACCGTGCCCTCGGTTCGCTCGAAGACTGCCGCAGCGCGCTCGCGCAGGCGAACCAGTTCGGCGCGATGACGGATCTCGCCAACGGGATCTCCGACCTCATGGTCCTCGAAGGGAAGATCCGGCACGCCGAGCAGGGCTATTCGGGGATCTCGGCGACGGTCCGCGTCCGGCCGGCGACGCTCGACCGCCTGTACGAGTACGACTTCGGGTTCGCCCAGGCCGCCGACCAGGTCGCGGCCACGGTCGGCCCGCTGCGAACGGCGATCGACGCGTCGAGCACGGGGCAGATCCCGGGCGCGGTCGCGGCCGTCCGCGGCGAGGTGCGGCAGCTGGACGCGGCGTTCGCGGCGCGCATGCGGGCGATCGAAGGGATCCAGGTCTAGGAGCAACGGCACGATGGTAACGAACCAACCGATCCCGCCGAAGGGCGGGAGCCTGATCGGCGCGACGACCGTGGCGTGGGAGGACGTCTACAAGGGCAACAACGTGATGTGGCGCGTCCCGCGCAACATCCGCTACGGCGACAACGTCGTCGTCCGCCAGGACGAGACGGCCGTCTTCTACCGGGACGGAAAGGTCCTGGCCTACCTCGACAAGCCCGACCGCTACGCGCTCACGAGCATGAGCGTCGGAGCGATCGGCAACCTGATCCAGTCGCTCACCGGGGTCCGGCAGGAGGCCGAGGTGTACTACCTCCAGCGCCGGACGTTCGACGGGAAGTTCGGGAGCGCCGAACCCTACACCTTCCGCGACGCGGACTTCGGGCTCGTCAACCTGCGGGTCTTCGGGGACTACCGCTGGCGCGTGAGCGGACCGGACCTGTTCATCAACCAGTTCGTCGGGACGTTCGGCTCGGCGACGACGGCCGATGTCGAGGCCCGGCTGCGCGACCAGATGGTCCTGCTCGTCTACAACAGCCTCGGCCGCCTCAAGGACCAGGGGATGCGCGTGACCGACCTTGCGACGCAGCTCACGACGATCGAGCAGGCGGTCCTCGGCTTCGCCCCGCAGCACTTCAACCCGTTCGGCGTCGAGATCCAGCAGATCCAGGGCCTTTCGATCAACCTCCCGGAGGAGGTCCAGAAGGCGATCGACACCCGGTCGACGATGGGCGTCCTGGGCGTCAACTACCTGCAGTACCAGGCCGGCCAGGCGATGACGACGGCCGCGGCGAACCCGTCCGGGGGCGCCGGGGCTCTCGCCGGGGCCGGCGTCGGCCTGGGGGCGGGCCTCGGCATCGGCTACGGCATGGCCGGCAGCATGCAGGGCGCGATGGCCGGCGGCTCCGCGCCGTGCCCCAAGTGCGGCTCGCTCGTCCCGGTCGGGGTGCGCTTCTGCCCGTCGTGCGGCAACCCGGTGGGCGCGGCCGCTCCGGCGGCGGGCGGCGTCGCGTGCCCCAAGTGCGGCACCGTCGCGGCGCCCGGCGCAAAGTTCTGCCCGAACTGCGGCGGGCCGATGGCCCCTCCGACCCGGGCCTGCCCGAAGTGCAGCGCGACCGTCCCGGCCGGTTCGAAGTTCTGCCCGAACTGCGGAGCGACGCTGGGGTGAACCCGACCGCCGCCGAGTCCCGATCGTCCCGAACCTACGAGGTACCACGATGAACTGTCCCCGCTGCGGAACGACGCTGCCCGACCAGGCCCGATTCTGCTACGCGTGCGGCGCCTCGATCGGCGCGGCCGCTCCGGCCGCGGCCGCCCCGCCGCCTCCCCCCCCACCGCCCGCGGCGACCGTCGCCCCGGTCGGCGCCCAATCGCTCAACTGCCCGAGCTGCGGCGCCCCGCTGCACCCGGTCTTCGGCGACATGGTCCTGACGTGCGAGTACTGCGGCGGGTCGGTCTCCCTCGGCGGGGCCGGCTGGAAGGCGATCAACAAGCACACGATGCTGGCCGCGAAGGTCATCGACCGGGATTCGGCGCTCAAGATCGTCCACGACCACATCGAGAAGGGGTTCTTCCACCGGAAGGACTTCGAGGAGTCGACGATCACCGAAGAGCGCCTGTCGTTCGTCCCGTTCTGGATCGTCCCCGCGTCGGCGACGACGAACTTCACCTACCAGGACGTCGCCGTCGGCGTCGGAGGGACCGTGGCCTCGATCGCCGCCGCCGAGGTCCTCGGGGCGGCGCTCTCCGGGGGCGGCCGGCGCGGCGGGTTCATGCCGTTCCCGGTGGTGACGGGGCCGCCGGTCAACCCGACGCGCCAGGACACGATCGTCGGGACGTACGAGTACCCGGTCGTGGCCGTCAAGGCGATGACCCAGTACCAGCCGAAGGACTACGCCTTCGACCTCACCGACCGGACGATCTTCGACCGCAAGGGGGTCCCGCAGGGGGCCCAGATGCTCAACGGCGACATCGGCGAGGACGCGGCCCAGCACTCCGCGCGGGCCTACGTGATGCAGCTGCAGACCGAGCAGGCCCACAAAAAGCACATGATGGTGAGCGGCCTCCAGTGCAGCGTGGAGATCGCCGACGGCGAGCTCCTCCACGTGCCGGTGTACTACTTCGTCCTCACGCGCAAGGGCGTGAAGTCGGTGATCCTCGTCGACGCGCACGGCGGGCGCGTCATGCAGGTCGTCCACTCGTAGGCGGCCCGAGCGCCCCGGGGCTCTCGCCCGGGGACGGCCCGACGCTCCGCAGCCGGAACGAATAGCGGACCGGCACGCGGCGCTTGAGATGCGTCCAGTAGCCGCAGCGCACGCAACGGTACCCCAGCGTGACCCGGTCATCGAGCAGGGTGCGGTTGCGGATCGGCGTCAGCCCCCCGCCGCAGACGGGGCAGGCGGTGAGCGGCCGCCGGCTCGGCCGCTCGGCGAACTCGACCGACACCCGGACCGACGGGATCCCGAGGAGGATCCCGCGCAGCCGCTTGCCCCCCAGGGCGAAGGCGGGGTCCTCGCCGTGGAGGATCGGCCGGACGGCGCGCAGCAGCGCCCCCTGCGACGGGACCGGCCCGCGGGCCCGGACGAGGGCCGCCTCGGCGCTGCGCCGCACGAGCTCGGGCGCCGGCCGGCGGAACGCCGGGGCGCGCCGGGCCCTACGACGCCCCCGCGCGCCGCCCTTCGCGGGCACGGATCTCCTCGGCGTAAAAGCGGCGCGCGAACTCGGACTCCTCGCGGCCGATCGGGATCGCGGCCGCGCCGTCGTGGGCGAAGTACGTCAGCAGCGCGGCGGCCGCCCCGAGCTTCACGGCGCGCGACTTCAGCCGCGGGGAGAACTTCGGGTGGGCCGTCTTCGCCAGCGCCGCCTCGCTCACGCCCCGCAGGGAGGCGTACAGCGCCGGGTCGAGGCGGACCGGCCGGGCCGCGAAGCGCGCGGCGACCAGCGGGTGGCGCGACTGGATGGCGTGGACCAGCGTGAGATGGTCGCGGATCGCGCCGGCGAGCTCGAAGGCGATCGCCCCGAGCTCGAGACGCTCGGCGCTCGCTTCGACGGCCCGGAAGCGCTCGCGGGTCATCGGATGGAACCGCAGGAGCATCCGGTCCTCGAGCGCGGCGAAGTTCGGGTCGGCGATCGTGGTCCAGTAGTCCTGCGCGCCCGCGGTGCGCACGTTGTAGTTCACGGAGAAGAACGAGCGGAAGGTGTACGGGCCGACGGTCCCGAGCGTGGTCTCCCACTTCACCTCGCGCTGCTCCATGACGAGCTTGAGCGGCTCGACCATCCCGCGGTACTTGAACCAGTCGTTGAACTCGGGAACGATGAAGTTGAACGTGCGCCCGGTGTAGGCCGCGCCGACGCGCAGGAACTGGACGGGGGTGATCCCGCCGCAGTAGCGATTGCGCCCGGGGAGCCCGTGGGGCGGGACCGCGGTCCGCGGGTTCCCCCGGATCATGTCGTCGATGGAGAACGTCTTCCCGGTCCCCGGGGGCCCGAACAGGGCGAGATGAAAGCCCGTCGTGCCCGTCGCGCGGCCGGTCGGCGCGAGGAGCGGGACGTCGGCGAGGGCGTACTGCTGCAGGATCGCGATCAGCGAGTCGAGGAAGAGCGCCTCGCCGAACAGCTCGCGCAGGTAGGTGGCGAGCGTGCCGACCGAGAAGGAGCGGCCGAACTCGATCGTCCGTTCGAGGCGGTAGAGGAGGATCTCGCGCAGGGTGTCCAGGAACTCGCCGTCCATCGCGCGGATCTCGGCGTGCTCGTCGGGGACCGGTTGCAGCGCGGCCGGCTCGACCGTCTCGAGCCGCTCGAGCTCGCCCTTGAGCAGGCCGCGCAGCTCCGCCGGGAACGGGACCTGGAAGAGCCGGTCGCCCTTGCCCTCGGGGAGGTCGGAGAGCAGGCCGCGGCGCTTCAGGCGCGCGAGGAGGCGGCTCGGGTCCTCGAACACCCGGTCCTTCAAGAGCCGTCCCCTCAGCTCCGACAGGCGGAAGCGGGCCGCGACCGTCGCGACGCCGCGCACGAGCCGCCGGCGGTCCGCGTCGGCCACGACCTCGGCCAGGACCCGGGCGACGGGGAGCTCGGATTCGAGGATGTCGAGGCTCCCCGGGACCGCCACGTTCTCCCCGCCGATGGACCCGTGAACGTATATCTATTGTACCGGAGTCCTCCGGCGTGAGCCGCAGTTCCTCCGGCTACGAGCGGGAGCTCAAGGAGCTCCTGCAGGCCGAGCCGGAGACCCTCGCGCGCTACGCCCGGGCGCTCGACCCGGCCGACCGGCCCCGGATGGAGCGGATCCGCGCGTCGCCGTTCCTCGTCGTCCGCGCCGCCGGTTCCCTCGGCTTCGACCTCGTCGCGCTGCGCAGCGAGTTCGCCTTCCCGCTGGAGGTCAAGGCGTCCGCGAGCGACACGATCCGCTTTTCCGCCGCGAGCGGCCGGGCCTCGGAGCAGCTCGCGAGCCACCGCGCTGCCGTGGAGCGCGTGGGTCTCATCGTCCTCTACGCGTTCCGCCGCATCGGCCACCGGGGCGGCGATCCCTGGCGCCTGTACGCGGCCGCCGGCACCGGGGGCAACGGCCGGCTGAGCCTGCTGCGGCGCCGGCTGCCGCCGGTCGACGTCACCCGCAACGGCAACGCGGTCCTCCGCTTCCACGACGGGATGCCGTTGGTCCGGTTCGTCGAGCTGATCGGGGGATTGACCGAAGCGGCGCCGGGCGCGCGGCCGTGACGGCCCACGTCCGGGCGGTCGGCATCGGACGGTTCGGCAAGCGGCCCGAGCCGCTCGTCGATCTCCTCGCCGAGGCCGGTGCGGCCGCGCTGGAGGAGATCGGCCGCAAGACGATCGATCTGCTGGTCGTCGGCAGCATGGCCGCCGGCCCGCTCGCCCACACGGAGAACCTCACCTCCCAGCTCGCCGACCGGTTGGGCCTCGACACGGCCGCCGGTTACCGCGTCGAGGCGGCCTCGGCGAGCGGCGCCGCCGCCTTCCAGGCCGGCGCGACCGCCGTCCTCGGCGGGGCCGCGGACCGCGTCCTCGTCGTCGCGGGCGAGAAGATGACGGACCGCCCCACGCCGGAGGTCGCGGAGGTGCTCGGCCGGTCGCTCGCCCCGACCGAGCGGGCGGTCGGTGCGACGATGCCGGCGCTCGCCGCGCTCGTCGCCCAGCGCTATCTCGCGCACTTCGGGTACGCCGACGCCGTCCTGGACGCGGTGAGCGTCCAGGCCCGGGCGAACGCCGTTCGCAACCCGGGGGCCCAGTTTCCCACGCCGGTGACCGCGGAGGAAGTGCGGACCGGCCGTGTCATCGCGGCACCGCTCCGTCTGCTCCACTGCGCCGCCGTGAGCGACGGGGCTGCCGCCGTCGTCGTCGAACGGGGGCACGGACCCGCGACGGTGCGCGGGATGGGCCAGGCGTTCGACGCGCTCATGGTCGCGGACCGGCCCGACCTTCTCGGGTTCCGGGCGACGCGGACGGCCGCGGCGCGCGCCTACGAGCGGGCGCATGCCACGCGCAAAGAGATCGACTTCGCGGAGCTGCACGACGCCTTCGCCCCGTTCGCCTTCCTCGACCTCGAGGACATCGGGGTCTGCGGACCCGGGGAGGCTCCCCAGTGGTTCGCCGACGGGCGGACCGCGGTGGACGGGCGGTTCCCGGTGAACCCCTCCGGCGGGCTCCTGGGACGCGGCCATCCCGTCGGGGCCTCGGGGCTGGTCCAGGTCGCCGAGGTCGCCCGACAGCTGCTGGGCCGCGCCGAGGCGATGGCGCTGCCGACCCGCCCGACGATGGGTCTCGCCCAGTCGATCGGAGGGCTCGCGGCGCACAACTTCGTGACGATCCTCGGCGGGGGCGGCTCCGCATGACCCCGGCATCGACCCTCGAGATCTCGCGGTGCGCCGCCTGCCACTCCCGCTTTCTCCCGCGCGCCGGCGCCTGCCCCCGGTGCGGGTCGGCCGAGGTGACCCCGCACTCCGTGCCCGGGCGGGGGGTCGTGCTCGCGGCGACCGAGCTCACCGCGCCGGCCCGGGGATGGAACGCCCCCCACCGACTCGCGCTCGTCGAGATCGCGGAGGGCGTGCGGGTGCTCGCGCTCGTCCCCGGGCCGCTCCCCGCGGTGGGCGACACGGTCGAGGTCGGCCGCGAGGGGGAGCGCTACACGATCCCGTCGTCGACCGGCGAGGCTACGTGACGCGGGGAGGGGGAATCCCCGGTGGCCGGTCGGTTCCGGCCGCCGTTTGAACCCCCGAGGTGAAACCACCACTGGATTAGCAATCCAGCGCCTTACCGGGCTGGGCCATCCCCGCGCGGGGGGGCCGAGCATGGTCGCGACCATAAAGCTTCGTTCGCACGACCGGGGGCCGGTCCCGCGTGGCCGGCCACGAACGGACGGGGCCCCCCCGAAGGGAGGGTTCCACCGGCGGCGGTCGCAGAGGTGCCCGTCCTTTCCGATCTTCGATCGGGGCCCTTGCCCGCCGGCCCGGCGCGAGGCGACGGGGTCCCCCCGGGATCGGCGGCGGGGGCCGGGGGCCTCGTCGAGCGGACCTCCTCGCCGAAGCGCGCTCTCGGGCGAGCGCGGGCTCGGAACGTGCCTTCCCTGCGGACCGAGGTGCGGTGCGACCCGGTGGAAGAGCCCGGGCGACGGGCACTAGGTATTTGGACGCGAAGGTGATCTGGGCTCCGACTCGGTTCGATGGACCGGAAGAGTCAGCCCGTCTTGGTGACGGGAGCCAGCTCCGGCATCGGGCGGGCGACCGCCGAGCGCCTCGCCTCGAGCGGCCACCCGGTGTTCGCCGGGGCACGTCGCGAGGAGGATCTCGGTGCCTTCGGCCACCTCCCGAACGTCGTCCCGCTGAAGCTGGATGTGACCCGGAACGAGGATGCGGAGCGGGCCGTAGCGAAGATACGGGAGCATGGCCGCGGGCTCTTCGGCCTGGTGAATTGCGCCGGATTGGGCAACGCCGGTCCGATCGCGGAGATGACCGTCGAGGATCTCCACGATGTCATGGACGTCAACCTGGACGGGGCCCACCGCATGGTCCACTCGGTGTTTCCGCTGTTGCGAGCGGCCCGGGGCCGGGTGGTCAACATCTCGTCGATCGGGGGGTTCCTCGTCGAGCCGATGATGGGGCCCTACAACATCAGCAAGCACGCGGTCGAGGGATACTCGGACGTGCTGCGCGAGGAACTGGCCCCGCTCGGAATCCGCGTCGTGACGGTCAGCCCCGGGTCGTTCCGGACCAACATCTTCGAGAACGGCCTCCGGCGATTCGGTGGAACCATTCGGACCCGGTGGGTCGAGTCGGACTCCGTATATCGCGAACAGGTCCTCCAGTTGCTCCGGTATCTGGAGCAGCCCGGGGTCCGCTCCCGCGCGCAGTATCCGCCGCCGACGGCGGTCGCCGCCGCGATCGAGGAAGCGCTGGACGCCGACGCGCCCCGGAACCGGTACCTCGTCGCGACCTCGGAGGAGGCCGACCTCGTGTTCGATCGGATCTTCTTGCTGGTGCACGAACTGAACGACTCCCGGGCCGATCCGCTGACCCCGGAGGCGCTCGTCGAGCGGCTGACCAAGGCCCGCCCTCGGGCCTAAACGGGCCGACCGGCGCCCGGGAACGGGAGTCCACGGCGGGCCGGCGGGCGGACACCGGGGCCCCGGGCGGCCCTAATTATGTAGCCGGCGGCTGTCCCGCCGGGGGGGGACCGGGCATGCGGGTCGAGAAGGCCGGGGTCGTGGGGGCGGGAACGATGGGGGCGGCGATCGCGGAGGTCCTCGCGTTCAACGGGATCCCCGTCGTCCTCAAGGACGTCGACCCGGCGCTCGTCGACCGCGGCCTCGCCCGCGTCCGCGCCTACGTGGACGAGCTCGTCGCGTTCCACGCGGAGCGCGCGGACAAGGAGATCGCCCGGATCGCCGAGCTCGGGGTCGCGCTGACCGACGCGCAGCAGGAGGCGGTCCGTTCCCGCCTCAGACCGAAGGTCACCCGGGCCCGCGGGGACGAGGTCATCGCCCGCGTCCGGGGCTCCACCTCGTACGACGACTTCCGGGACGTCGACCTCGTCGTCGAAGCCGTCTTCGAGGACGCCGGGGTGAAGCGAACGGTGCTCGAAGCGCTCGACCCGGTCCTCCCCGAGCATGCCGTCCTCGGGACCAACACCTCCTCGCTCTCGGTCAGCCGGCTGGCCCGCGGGCTCGCGCACGGGCCCGCGACCCTCGCCGTGCACTTCTTCAACCCGCCGACGACCCTGCCGCTGGTGGAGGTCGCCGGGGGCGTCGACACCCGGGAGGACGTCGTCACCGAGACGATCGGCCTCCTTGAGGGGATGCGGAATCACCGCTATCCGCTCGTCCCCATCCGCGTGAAGGAGTCGCCCGCGTTCGTGGTGAACCGCATCCTGATCCCCGTGCTCAACGAGGCGTGCTTCGTCCGCGATGAAGGCCTCGCCTCGGCCCGCGACATCGACCTCGCGCTGCGGAGCGGGGCGGGGATGCCCATGGGCCCGTTCGAGCTCGGGGACATGATCGGGCTCGACGTGGTCCTCGAGGTGGCCGAGACGCTCCAGCGGGAGACCGGTGACCCGAAGTTCCGGCCGGCGGTCTCGCTGCGCCGGCTCGTGGACGCGGGGCACCTCGGCCGCAAGACCGGCCGCGGCTTCTACGACTACTCCTGAGGCCGCGGCGTCCGGCGGGCTCATAACCCGGCGGCCGTCTCGGTCGGTGAGGCTCGGTACGGTGGCGCGGTTTCCCTCGGCAGAGTGGGCGGGGCTGTTCCGAACGGCGCTCGAGGAGAACGCGGAGTACCGCGAGGCGGCCCGCGCCTGGGAGGGGGACATCCTCCTGCTCGTCGCGCCCGATGCGGGCGCGGCGAACGGGTGCGGGATCCACCTCGACCTCGCGCACGGCGAGTGCCGCGGCGCCGAGTACGTGGAGGACGCGTCGACGGTGTCGAGCGAGTTCGTCTTCCAGGCGAAGCGGGAGGACTGGGCGCGGCTCCTACGACGGGAGGTCGACCCCGTCCGCGCGATCATGGACGGGACCGTGAAGGTCCGGGGCAACCTCGCCAAGCTGATGCGCTTTACGCGGGCCGCGAAGGCGCTCGTCGAGACCGCGGGCCAGGTCCCGAGCGAAGCGTAGCGCGTGGGCCGTCCTACGCCGACGGGGCCGGTGCGGCCGCCGGCGGGACCGGAACCGCGGTGCGCAACGGCACGGGGGGAGGCCGCGGCGGCGGGGGCATCAGGCGCTGGCGGAAGAACCCGGTGAGGTCGTTCCAGGCGGCCTCGGCCGCGGCCAGGTCGTAGCTGCGCAGGTCCCGCGCGAGGAAGTGGTGGCGGGCGCCGGGCCGGTCGAAGAAGGTGATCGCGAGGCCGTCCCGTACCCGGGCCGACTCGAACTGCGCGCGGCTCGCACGGGAGACCGGGTCAGCGCCGGCATCGACGAACGCCACCGGCGCCGTGAGGACCCGCAGGTACTCGGCGGGGCGCAGCGGGGTCGGGTAGGCGACCGCGAGGGCCGCGACCCGCCGATCCCCTCCCGCGAGGATCGTGGCGAGCGTGCCGCCGTAGGAGAGTCCGAAGACGCCGGACTTCTCCGGGTCGATCATCTCCCGGCCGCGCAGGTGGTCGAGCGCGTCCCGGAAGAGGTGGAGCAGGTGCGTCGTGCGCGGGGCGTCGACCCGGACCCCGCCGCGGAACCGCGCCTCGACCCGGAGGGTGAGGTGGTCCCGGGGGCCGACCGAGCTGGTCTTCCCGATATCCGGCAAGAGGACCTCGAAGCCCTCCCGCGCGAAGCGGATCGCCGCGTCCAGGACCGAGGTCGTGAGCCCGTAGATGTCCGGGGTGACGAGGAGCGCGGGGTGTCGGACCTGCTTGGTCGGGGTCAGGAGCACCGCCGGTGCCTTTCCTTCGGGGGTCGCGTCCGTCGGGTACCAGACGCGCTCGCTGCGGTACAGCGGAAGGGGCGCGCCGGGCTTGGCCGTGGTCTGGAGCCAGGCCTTGTTCAAAAAGTCGATGACGCAGAGCTTGAAGCGCTCCTTCTGCAGGACGATGACCGCCTGGCGGCGGCCGCAGACGTCGCAGATGCCGATGACCCCGCTGCCGAAGGATAACCCCGTGTCGGCCAGGAGCCGGTCGTCGTCGCGCGGCATAGCGTCCCCGACTACTCCCGGCCGAGCCGGGGGCGCTTTTTAACCGTTGCCCGGCCCGCCGACCGGACCGGCCGTTTCGGCCCCGGACGCGGGCCGAGCGCGGTGAGCCGGTTTCGGTCCCGGGGCGTGAGCACGGGGACGCCGGCGGCTCGCAGCCGGCGTCCAAGGCCCCGGTCCGCGGTCACGACGGCGGCCCCCCGCTCCCGGGCCAGCTCGAGGAGACCCGCGTCGCCGCGTCGGTCGGTCGGGAGCTCGGGGAAGGACGCGGCGAGCGCCCGGGCCGCCACCGCAAAGCGGACTCCCCGCGCGACCAGCCGGTCGAGCTCCCCACGGGCCCCCGTGGGCACCGCGACGACGGCCGCGGCGTCCCAGCGGCGGACCTCGGCGCGGAGGTCGATCCCCGCGGTGAACGGCAGGAGCAGCGCGTTCGTGTCGAGCAGGACGAGGCGCCGTCCGGGCCGCGGGCTACGGCCGGCGGAGGACGATGCCGAGCGCCTCCCGGTCATGCTCGGGGCCTCCGCGCCGTTGGCGCAGGACGTACCGCTGGGCCTTCTGGTTCGCCGTCTTCGGGATCTCGTCCAGGAACTCGATGAACCGAGGGACCATGAAGAACGGAAGCCGCTCCGCGCAGAACTCGAAGAGCGTGCGCGCCTCGACGGACTGGCCGGGCTTGAGCTGGACGAACGCCTTGACGTCCTCCTCTCCCAGCGGGGAGGGGACGCCCACGACGACGGACTCGAAGACCGCGGGATGGCGGTTGAGCGCCTGCTCGACGTCGTACGGGGCGAGATTCTCGCCGCGCCGGCGGATCACGTCCTTCTTCCGATCGATGAAGTAGTAGTAGCCGTCGGCGTCGCGCGTGACGAAGTCGCCGGTGTGGAACCAGAGGTTGCGCCACGCCTCGACGGTCTGGTCCGCCTTCTGGTGATAGCCGAGGAACATCGCGTAGGGCGACCGGGGTCGAACGACGAGCTCGCCGCGGGTGCCGACAGGGACGGGCCGGTCCTGGTCGTCGACGACCTCCGCCTCGACGAATCCGAGCGGGGTCCCGACGGACCCGACCCGGATGCGGTCCGGCGGGTTCATGAGGGTCGTGCAGCCGCACTCGGTCATCCCGTAGAGCTCGATGATCGTGAGCCCGAAGCGTCGCTCGAACTCCGGCCAGACCTCGCGCGTCGTGCCCGCGGTCAGGGCCACCCGAACCGAGTGGGTCCGGTCCGTCGGCCGGGGAGGCTGCTTGAAGAGCACATTGACCATCGAGATCAGGAGCGAGACGTGGGTCGCCCCGAGGCGCGCCGCCGTCTCCCAGTACGTCGAGGCGTGGAACCGTTCGTCGTAGGCGGCCGTGAGGTCGTTCAAGAGCGCGGAGAGCGTCGTCATCTCCTGCGCGTTGCAGTGAAAGAGCGGCAGGGCCGTGTACAGGACCGCGCCCGGCGTGAGGCGGCTGCGCGCCGCGATCTCGGTCGCGGTCCGGATCGGCTTCTCGTGCGGAATGATCGCGCCCTTCGGCGGGCCGGTGGTCCCGCTCGTGTAGAGGATCGCGGCCGGCTCCCACGGGCGGGGCGCCGGGACGGCCGGGGCCGCCCGGTCCGCCTCGAGCTCCGCCCAGGGCCGCAGTCCATCGGCGGGCTCGTCGGGTCCGCCGGCCGCCGGCACGACCCACTCCGCGGGGAGGCGCCGGGCCGCGCGCAGCGGCCCGTACGCCTCGAGCAGCCGGGCGTCCACGACGACCCCCTTCGCGCCGGAGTCGTCGAGCTCGTAGCGGAGGAGATCGCCCTTGAGCGCCGTGTTGAGCGGAACGAACACGGCCCCGATCTTGGCGGCCCCGAACCACAGGTCCAGGAACTCGGGGGTGTTGTAGAGCAGGGCCGCGATCCGGTCGCCCCGCGCGATGCCGTGGTCAGCGAGCCCGGCCGCCACGCGATCGCTCCGGCGGTCGAGCGCGGCGTAGGAGATCTCCCGGTCCAAGAACCGGGCGGCCGGGCGGTCGCCGTTGCGCTCGGCCTTGGTTCGGATGAGCGTGGCGAGGTCGTGGATCCCCTCGTCCGGGACGGCCATCCGCCCAGCGAGCCGACTCCGCCCTTAAGGGTTGGCGGCGCGCGTCCCAAGCCCTCTTAGCCCGCCGGTCGTACCCGCCTCCATGCATCCCCTCAGCCGCCGCTACCGGCCGAACCGCCCGACGATCGCGGAGATCGCCGGCGGGGCGGTCCTCTTCTCCCGCCGGGACGGGCGGATCCTCCTGCTGCACCAGGCCGACGAGGACCGGTGGTGCTTCCCGAAGGGCCACG
>JAKAOB010000022.1 GCA_021812305.1 Thermoplasmata archaeon | reverse complement strand
GCGGGTGGGGCTCATCGGTTCTCCTGGGGAATGGAACGGGCCCGGGGGGATGCCCGGGGAGACCGCGACGACGCCGCGCCTCCCGTTCGAACCCCCGACCACCTGGTTAAAAGCCAGATGCTCTTTGTAGGGCCGG
This sequence comes from Thermoplasmata archaeon, assembly GCA_021812305.1. Classification (GTDB taxonomy): domain Archaea; phylum Thermoplasmatota; class Thermoplasmata; order Lutacidiplasmatales; family UBA184; genus Lutacidiplasma. The sequence continues at coordinate 22,293 of JAKAOB010000022.1, read as the reverse complement.
CGGCAGGGCCGTCCGGCCTACCTACCTGAGCTACGGGCCCGCACCCGTTCCGAGGGGCGCCGACCCGGGGGACGTATTTCAGCTTTCGCACCGGGGGACTCACTGGAGGCTCTCGAGGCTGGAGATGATCGACCAGATCGCGGTGCGGCCGTGCGTCGGCAGGTTCGGGTCGTTCGCGAGGTCGTCGAGCACGTAGACGGCGCTCGCGATCCGCACGTCCAGCGACACACGGTTCTTCGTGAGCTCCTCCTTGGCGCTGAACGCGCCGCGGCGGATGTTCCGCGGGACGCTCCCGTCCTCCGCGAGGGCGGAGAGCGAGTCGAGTACCCGCTGGATCTGGGGTTCCTTCACCGCCGGCGCGCCGGCGGCCGCCACGCTGAGCGGCGGAGTTCCCGAGGCGGAGGGGTCGGCGCTCATGGATGGCGCGCCTCCCCGCCCTCCTTGTAGGCCGTGACCACGATGAGCGTGTTCGTCTCCCGGATCCCCTTGACCGCCGGGAGCCGGTGCAGGACGAACTCCTTGAGCTCGGCGTAGTGGGGGAACCGGACCTTGAGGAAGATGTCCGTGTCGCCGGTGACGAGGAAGACGTCCTCGACCTCGGCGAAACGGGTCACGTCGGCCGCGACGCTGTCCGCCTCCGAGGTCTCGACCTTGAGCGCGATGAGCGCGACGACGTCCTCGTCGCCGTGGACCTTGGTGAACGCGCTTTCGACCGTCCGGCTCACCGGCGCCTTACTCCCTGTTGGCCTCTCCATGTGAATCACCCCTTGGGAACCGCAGGACCTCTCAGCCCGTCGGCGAATGCCCGTCGGACGCTCCGGCTCACGTCGGGGGCGCCGACTCGAACTCCTCTTGGAGGTCGCTGATGACCTGATCGATCACGGACCCCGCCGAGGGCGCCCGGTACTCCCGGACCCCTCCTGCCTCGCTCGATACCCGGGCGACGAGCTCCGAGGGCCCCCGAAGAAACTCAACGCTACAGATGAGCTCTTCCATACGTGGCTCGGACCCCCCGCGCCCCGCTTGCCGAAAAAGGTCCCCTATTTAGGTTTGCTGGCGGTCGGGAACGCGGGGGGTGGGGCCGCCTTGACCGATCAGCCGACGGCCGCCGATTCCGCCGTCGGGTCTCCCGGTGGTCCGCCGCGTCGCGTCGGGCCCGGCCCGGCCGTTCCGCTGACCGGCAGGTCGACCTTGAGGTTCGACCGGCCGGGCGCGAAGAGGTCGGGTCCGGCCGCCCCGCCGACGCTGAAGCCGTACTTGGCGAGAACGCGCTGGCACGCGATGTTCTCCTCCAGGACCGTCCCGCCCAGATGCCGGGCTCCGAGCGAGATGCCCGTGCGCATCATCTCCGCCATGATCAGCGTTCCGATCCCCCGGCCCCGCTGGGAGCCGCCGACCAGGTAGCCGAACTTCGCTCGGAGGTCGGACCGGGAGTCCGGTTCGAACCGTACCGTGCCGTAGCCGAGGACCGTCCCGTCCTGCGGCGCGACGGCGACCAGCAGGACCGCCGCCCAACCCGGGGCCAGCCGCGCCACGAGTCCGGCCAGCGGTCGCTCCAGGGTCATGTACGAGAAGATCAGGCGGAGCTTGCCCGGTTCGAACGGGAAGGGGTGGTAGAGCTTCCGGGAATCGTCCGGCTGGCCCATGTAGAGCCGGACCACGGCCCGAACATCGGCGAGCCGCGCCGGACGCACGAGGGCCGCCGGTCCCGCCCCGACGGCGCCGGCGCCGTCCGCCGAACGATCGCCTTGGGAGGGCAGGGTTCCCATCATCTTCCAAGTCCCTTCGGGGGGTTAAGAAACCTTGTCCAACTCTTGGAAGAAGGGGTGCGGCCGCCTGCTCGGGCGCCACGCCATCGGCCCTCCGCGCGCGCCTCGCGCGGGGGTCGCGGCAAGCAAGGTTATGAGCCGGACGCCGTTCGAACGACCGGGGGCTGGGGCCCGCGGACGCTAACCACATCCGGGTCGAGGTCCGAGTGGAGCTCAAGCCCGGGATCCTGGACGCCGAGGCGGAGAGCGTCCAGAAGTCGCTGGCGCTTCTCGGCATCCCCCACGTGGACCGGGTCACGACGGCCCGCGTGTACGTGCTCGAATTCACCGGCGTGGACGTCGAGGCCGCGCGGGGCCTCGCGGAGCAGGCCGTGGAGCGTCTGCTCGCGAACCCGGTGATCCACACGGTCTCGATCGCCCCCCACGCCGAGTAGCGGCCATGCCGGGGGCGGAACGGGGGGAGCCGACCGCGTGGGCCGCCGGCGTGGGCGTCGTGCCGCTGCGCCGCGCGTCGGCCGCAGAGCTCGCCGCGATCTCCCGTTCGCGCGGCCTCGGGTTCGCGCCGAACGAGCTCGCCCGGGTCCGCGACTACTTCCGTTCGGCCCGACGCGACCCGACCGACGTGGAGCTCGCGGCGCTCGCCCAGAGCTGGAGCGAGCACTGCAGCTACAAGAGCTCCCGACCGATCCTCCGTGCGGCGTTCGCGGGGCTCGCACCCAAACCGAGGGTCCTCGGGACCGGGGATGCGGGCGTCCTCCGATTCGAGGGGGAGCATGCCTACGCGCTGCGGATCGAGTCGCACAACCACCCGTCGGCGGTCGAGCCGTACGGCGGGGCCGCCACGGGGATCGGCGGGATCCTCCGGGACGTCCTGGCCGTGGGAGCGAAACCGATCGCCCTGGCGGACCCGATCTTCTTCGGGCCCCTCGACCTGCCTCCGGCCGAGGTGCCGCCGGGCGTCAAGAGCCCGCGCTACCTCATGAACGGCGTCGTTGCGGGGATCCGCGACTACGGCAACCGCGTTGGCGTCCCGACGGTCAGCGGCGGGATCTACTTCGACCGGTCCTTCACGGTGAACCCCCTCGTCAACGTCGGGTGTGTCGGGTTCCTCCCCCGCCGGCGGCTGGTCCCGAACCGGGCGGCCCGGGTCGGGGACCGGCTCGTCCTCGTCGGCGGCCTCACCGGCCGCGACGGGATCGGGGGGGTGGCGTTCGCCTCGCAGGAGCTGACCGAGCGGAGCGAAGAGGAGTCGCGGGGGGCCGTCCAGCTCGGCAACCCGATCATGAAGGAACCGCTGATCCACGCCTGCCTCGAGGCGTTCGACGCCGGACTCGTCCGGGGGATCAAGGACCTGGGCGGCGGCGGCCTCGCGGCCGCCACCGGTGAGCTCGCCCACGCCGGAGGGTTCGGGATGCGCGTCGACCTCGCCCGCGTGCCGCTGCGCGAGAGCGGGCTGCGGCCGTGGGAGATCTGGATCTCGGAATCGCAGGAGCGGATGATGCTCGACGTCCGCCCCAAGGACCTGCCCGCCCTGCTCGCCATCTTCCGCCGGCACGACGTCCCCGCCGTCGACTTCGGCGAGGTCACCCCGCCGCCCTTCGAGGTCGTCCTCGTGGACGGGGCCCCGGCGGCGCACCTGCGCCTCGGCTTCCGGGTCGACGCGCCGCCGGCGCGGCGGCGGGCCGCCCGGCGCCCCGCCGATCGGCCCGGCGCCGAGCCGCACCCGTCCGACGAGCCCCTCGACCTGTTCGAGCGGCTCGTCCTTGCCCCCGACTCCTTGTCGCGGGAGGGGGTCATCCGCGTCTACGACCACGAGGTCCAGGGCCGGACCGTGGTGAAATCGCTCCACGGCCGGCCGGTCTCGCCGTCGCACGGGGACGCCGCGGTGCTGCGCCCGCGCTCCGAGAGCTGGACCGGCCTCGCCGTCACGACGGCCGCGCAGCCCTGGGCCTGCCGGGAGAACCCGCGGTGGGGGGCCGCCGGGGTCGTCGAGGAGGCGGCCCGCAACCTCTACGCGGTGGGGGCGCGCCCCGACGCGTTCACGAACTGCCTCAACTTCGGCAACCCCGAGGACCCGCACGTGCTGTTCGACTTCACCGAGGCGACGAAAGGGCTCGCCGAGGGGGCCCGGGCCCTGGGATTCGCGGTCCCCTCCGGTAACGTGAGCTTCTACAACGGCGGTCTGGGCGCGGAGATCCCTCCGACGCCGGTCCTGATGGCCACGGGGATCGTTCCGGACCTGCGGCGGGCCGTCACCTCCGACCTCAAGGAGTCCGGCGATGCGCTCTATCTGGTGGGCGCGACCCAGGACGCCCTGGGCGGCTCGCTCTGGGCACGGCTCGCGGACTGGCGGGGGCTTTCCCCCCCGCGGCCCGACCCCGCACGGACCCGGCGGCTCGGCGAGCGCCTGCTCGCCCTCGGCGCGCGCGGTCGCCTGCGCGCGGTGCACGACGTCTCCGACGGCGGCCTGGCCGTGACGCTGGCCGAGATGGCGTTCGGTGGGGGGCTCGGCTTCCGGGTCGACCTGGCGGGCCTCCGGCGGGGATCCCCCGCGCTCGCCCTGGCGGCCGAAGGCGGCTCGCGCTGGGTGGTCGAGGCGGGACCGGGCGACGACCGCGAGCTCCGTCGGGCCTTCCGGGGCCTCCCCCTGCTGCCCCTCGGGTCCGTCACCGATACCGGCGGGGCCCTTGCCTGGGGCCGGCAGGCGCTCGGCACGGTGGACCTCGAGGCCCTCTACCCCCGCTGGCGGGCCGGCGTCGGCGTGCCGTGACCGCACCGGCCGCCACGGCCCTCGTCTCGGGGGGCAAGGACTCGATCTACGCGGCCTACCTCGCCGAGACCCAGGGGTTCGCGGTCGGCGAGCTCGTCACGCTGCGCCCCGAGGAGGACGATGCCTGGCTGTTCCATACCCCGAACCTTCCCCTCGTCGCCCTCCAGGCCGAGGCGTGGGGGAAGGCGCACCGCTCGGTCGCCGTCGCCGGCCGCGGAGAGGCGGCCGAAGCCGCCGCGCTGCACGCGGCGCTCGAGGGCCCCCCGCGGCTCGTCACCGCCGGGGCGATCGCCTCCTCCTACCAGTGGGCCCGACTTCACCGGGCCTGCTTCGAGCTCGGCCACCGGCTCTACACCCCCCTCTGGGGCAAGGACGCCGGTCGGGTCGTCCGGGAGGAGATCGGGGCCGGGCTCGACATCCGGCTCGTCCACCTCGCGGCCGAGCCGCTCACCCCGGACCTTCTGGGCCGGCGGCTCGACCTCGCCCTGCTCGGGGAGCTCGAGCGGCGGAGCACCGAGGTGCGGGCGGGGCACGTCGCGGGGGAAGGCGGCGAGTACGAGACCCTGGTCCTGGACGCGCCGTTCTTCGCGTCCCGGCTCGTCCCGGACGAGGTCGAGCGCACCGAGCGGCCGGGGACCTCGCGCCTCACCGTCCGCCGGGCCCACCTCGCGCCGAAGGGGCAGGGGCCGGCGGAATCGGTTTAGCGCCCCCGCCGCTGGCCCGCGCGTGGCGAACGATGCCGGCCGCGCCGCCGCCCGCGCGCTCGGGGACCCCCGGGCCCGTCCGAACGGCCGGTGGGTGAGCGCGCTGACCGGGGCGCCGATCGAGCGGGTCGAGCGCGTCTTCGCGGAGTCGGACCGATTCCTCGCCGTCGAGCGCGAGATCCGGGCCCGCCACCGGGCCGCGGGACGCACCTACTACGCCCAGTTCCGCGCCCCGCTCGAGCTGTACGCCCTCGCCCGGCTGCTCCGGCCCCGGCACGTCATCGAGACCGGGGTCTCCTCGGGGGTCTCCTCCGCGCACGTCCTGCTCGCCCTGCGTCGGAACGGGGCCGGACGCCTCCACTCGATCGACCTTCCGACCCCGCAGCGCGGGCCGGTGTTCGGCCCCACCGAGTCGCCCGTCGCCCTCCCCCCGGGCCGCGCGACGGGCTGGGCGGTGCCGGAGCGCCTGCGCGACGGGTGGGACCTGCGCATCGGTCCGAGCCAGGAGCTCCTTCCGTCCCTCGTCGCCGGCCTCGACGGGGTCGGGCTCTTCCTCCACGACAGCCTGCACACGCCCACCCACCTCGCGTTCGAGCTCGCCACGGTCGCGCCGGGCCTGCGCCCGGGGGCCGTCGTCCTCGCCGACAACACCGTCTGGACCGGTCGGGCGTTCGACCGCTTTGCCGCCCGCCAGGGGGTTCCGATCCGGCGGCGCGGCCGGTCGGACCTGGTCGGGCTCAGCGTGCCGGCGACCCGATCTCCCGCCCCACGTGCACGGCGAGCGCCAGGCTCGCGGTGAGCCCCGGGGATTCGATCCCGACCAGTTGCACCGCCCGACGCCCGGGAGGGTCGAGGGCCACGGTGAAGTCGCCGAACGCCTCGCCGGCGCCCGGGGGGACCGTCTTGCAGCGGATCCCCGCCGGGGCCGGGGCGAGGTCGTCGGGCCCGATGCCGGGCACGAAGCGCGCGGCCTCCCCGGCGAACTCGGCAAGGGGGGTCAGCGGCCGTTCGGGGACCACCGGCGCGTCCAGATAGCGGGCCGTCGGGCCGAGCAGGAGCTCGCCCGCGACGGTCCGGGTAAGATGGACGCCGATCCCCGGATAGCCCGCGGGAGGAAAGCCGTAGATCATCGAGCGGACCCAGTCCCGCTTGTCGGAGACCACGCGGGCGTACTCCCCCAGGCAGGGGTACACGCGGTAGCCCGGCGCGCCGAGGAGCTTCGCGACGTGCCCCGCGGCGACGCCGGCGCTGTTGACGACCCAGCGCGCCCGGACCGTCTCCCCGGTCCGCGCGGCGAGGTGCCAGCCGTCCCCCTCGCTGTGCGCGGCGACCAGGTCGAACCGCGTCCGGACCTCCGCCCCGAGCCGGCGGGCCTCGCGCTCGAGGGCCGCGGAGAACCCGCCCGCGTCGATGCGACCTCCGTTCGGTGACCAGAGCGCCGATGCGCAGGGACCCAGGTGCGGCTCGTGCTCCCGGGCCTCCGCGGGCAGGAGGCGGACCACGCCGGGGACGCCGTTCTCCCGGGCGTTCGTCAGGACGCGTTCGAGCGATGGCTCTTCGGCCGCCGTCGCGGCGACGACCAGGGTGCCCGAGCGCTCGACGCGGACGCCCCAGGCCCGGGCGCGCTCGTAGGCGAGGCGGATCCCCTCCACGTTGAGCCGGGCCCGGAGGGTCCCGGGGCGGGCGAAGATCCCCGAGTGCAGGACCTGGCTGTTGTGCGTCGACTGCTCGAGCGCCGGATGCTCGTGGCGCTCCAGCACCGTCACCGAACGACCGGCCTCGGCGAGCTCCCGTGCGACCGCGAGCCCGATCACGCCCGCTCCGACGACCGCGACGTCCCACTCGGTCACGACCGGCGCGAGGGTACGGGAGGTAAAAGGGATGGTCGCTCCGGGGTGGAGATTTAAGCCGGGCCCGCTCATCCCGGGACGATGGCGACCTCCCGCGCCGGCGCGCGCCCCCGCTCCGCCGCGTCCCGCCGCCCGCGCGCCCCGTCGCGCGCGGGCCCGGTGGCCGAGGCCGAGGAGCGCTGGGCGGCGGAGGTCCTCGCCCCGGCGCTCGCCCGCGCCCCGGAGCGGCGGGAGGAGTTCCGAACGCTCGGTGGCATCCCCGTCGAGCGGCTCTACACTCCGGCCCGACACCCGGTCGACCTTTCGCGGGTCGGCTACCCCGGCCAGTTCCCGTACACCCGCGGGGTCCATCCGACGATGTACCGCGGTCGCGTCTGGTCGATGCGGATGTTCTCGGGATTCGGGACCCCCGAGGACACCAACCGGCGGTTCCGCTACCTCCTGCAGCACGGCGAGAGCGGGCTCTCCATCGCGTTCGACGACCCGACGCTCTACGGGATCGACGCGGACGACCCCGAGGCCCTCGGGGAGGTCGGAAAGTGCGGCGTCAACGTCTCCTCGCTCGACGACATGGAGCGCCTGGTCGACCGGATCCCGCTCGCCGAGGTGACGACGAGCATGACGATCAACGGCCCGGCCAACATCCTCTGGGGGATGTACATCCTGGCGGCCGAGGGCCAGGGCATCGCACCGGACCGCCTCGGCGGGACGACCCAGAACGACATCCTCAAGGAGTACATCGCCCAGAAGGAGTTCCTCTACCCACCGCGCCCCGCGCTGCGGCTCGTCGTCGACACGATCGAGTACGCGACCCGTCATCTGCCCCGGTGGAACCCGGTGTCGATCTCGGGCTACCACATCCGCGAGGCCGGCTCGACGGCGGCCCAGGAGCTCGCCTTCACGCTCGCCAACGGGCTCGCCTACGTCGAGGCGTCCATCGCGCGCGGGCTCGACGTCGACGACTTCGCCCCGCGGCTGTCGTTCTTCTTCAACTCGCACAACGACTTCTTCGAGGAGATCGCGAAGTTCCGGGCGGCCCGGCGACTCTGGGCGTCGATCCTGCGCGATCGCTTCCACGCGCAGAAGGAGCGCAGCCTGTGGATGCGCTTCCACACCCAGACCGCCGGCTGCTCGTGCACGGCCCAGCAGCCGGAGCTCAACGTCGTCCGGACAACGGTCCAGGCGCTCGCCGCGGTGCTCGGCGGCACCCAGTCGCTCCACACCAACTCCTACGACGAGGCGCTCCAGCTCCCGACGGAGGACGCCGTCCGCATCGCGCTGCGCACGCAGCAGATCATCGCCCATGAGTCCGGGGTCGCCGACGCCGTCGACCCGTTCGGCGGCAGCTACTACGTCGAATGGCTCACGGACCGCCTCGAGGAGGAGGCCCGGCGCTACTTCGACCGCATCGCGGAGCTCGGAGGGGTCGTCCCCGCCATCGAGCGCGGCTTCTTCCAACGGGAGATCCAGGAGGCGTCGTTCCGCTACCAGCGCGACGTCGAGGCCGGTACGCAGAAGGTCGTCGGGGTCAACGCCTACCGCACCGAGGCCCCGATCCGGGTCCCCCGGCTCAAGATCTCCGAGGCCGCCCGTCGCGCCCAGTCCCGTCGCCTGGCGGCGCTGCGGGCCCGGCGCGACCGGCCCGCCCATGCCCGGGCGCTCGAGGGCCTGCGGGCCGTGGCTCGGACCGAGGACGGCAACACGATGCCGGCGGTCCTGGCCGCCCTGCGCGCCGGCGCGACGCTCGGGGAGATCGTCCGCGCGTTCCAGGACGTGTTCGGGTCCTACCGGGAACGGTCGATGTACTGACGGGGCCGCGGGCCAGCGTTAAGAGCCCGGGGTCCCCCGTCCCCCCGACCGTGGGCGACGACCGCTACCGCGCGACCCTGCAGGCGCTCTACGCCCGCAGACGCTTCGGCATGCGGCCCGGTCTCGAGGTCATCCGGGCGCTGCTGGCCGGCCTCGACCACCCCGAGCGCGCCTTCACGGCCATCCACGTCACGGGCAGCAAGGGCAAGGGGTCGGTCGCGGCGCTGGCCGCCTCCGTCCTCGCCGCGACGGGGGAGCCCGTCGGCCTGTTCACCTCCCCGCACCTCGTGAGCTACCGGGAGCGCATCCGCATCGGGTCGAGGGTGATCCCGCGCACGGCCGTCGTGCGGGGGATCGCCCGCCTGACCGAGGAGGTGCGGCGCGGGCTCGCGACCGGCGGCCTCGAACGCGAGCCGACGTTCTTCGAGCTCACCACCGCGCTCGCCTTCGACTGGTTCCGGGCCCAGGAGGTCCGCCACGCCGTCATCGAGGTCGGGCTCGGCGGGCGCCTCGACTCGACCAACGTGCTCCGCGCCCCCGTGGGGATCCTCACGACCATCGAGCTCGAGCACACGGACGTGCTCGGGCCCACGCTCCGCGATGTGGCGCGGGAGAAGGCCGGGATCCTGCACCCGGGGATGCGCGGGCTCGTCGGAGCGGTCGGCCCGGAGCCGTACGAGGAGATCGCCCGCATCGCCGCCGAACGGGGGATCCCTCTCGAACGCCTCGGCCGGGAGGTCCGGGTCGAGGCGCGCACCCTCGGCCCCCGCGGCCAGCGGCTGACGCTCGCGACGCCGGCGGGCGAGCTCGCCGACGTGGAGCTGCCCCTCTTCGGCACATTCCAGGCCTCGAACGCCGCCCTCGCCGTCGCGGCGAGCCAGGCCTACGCGCGGTCCGTGGGCCTTTCGCTGGACGAGGCGGCGGTCCGCGAGGGGCTGCGCTCGGTGCGTTGGCGGGGCCGCCTGGAGCGGGTCGCCCGGCGGCCGGACCTCTTCTTCGACGTGGCCCACACCCCCGAGAGCGCCCGGGCCGTCGCCGCGAGCCTCGCTGAGATGTTCCCGTTCTCCGACCCCGCCGAGAACGCGATCGTCTTCGGCTGCCTGGTCGACAAGCGCTCCGGAGAGATGCTCGAGGCGCTGGCCCCACTGGCCCGGACCCTCGTCGTCGTCCCGGTACGGAGCGCCCGCTCCGCCCCGGTCGATGCGCTCCGTCGGGCGGGCGTCGGCCGGTTCCCGAAGATCGTGCAGGCCGACGACGCGGCGGCGGGGCTCGCCGTCGCCCGGGCCGCGACGGGCCCCGACGGCCTCACCCTCGCCCTGGGGAGCGACTACCTGATCGGCGAGCTCCTCCGGGCGCGCGACGGGGACGGCCACGAGGAACCCGACCTCTCCGACCCGGGCATCGCTGCGGACCCGGGCGGGAGGGAACGATGAGCCGTGCCCGGCCGTTCGACTGGGAGGCGGTCCTCGACGCGCTCAGCGCCCAGTACCGCACCGGCGACTGGCGGGTGCCGTACCTGCGCGACCATGCCGAGGACCCCTTCCAGGTGCTGATCGGCACGATCCTTTCCCAGCGGACGCGGGACGCCAACACCGACCGCGCGTCCCGCGCGCTCTTTGCGCGGTTCCCCGACGCCGCGTCGCTCGCGGGGGCCCGACCCTCCCAGATCGAACCCCTCATCCGGGCGACGGGGTTCTACCGCGTCAAGGCCCGCGTCCTCGTCGCGACGGCCCGGGCCGTCCTCGACCGGTTCGGCGGCCAAGTGCCGCGGGAGCTCGCGCCGCTCCTCTCGCTCCCCGGCGTCGGGCCGAAGACGGCCAACTGCGTCCTCGTCTTCGGCTACGGGATCCCCGGCGTGCCGGTCGACACCCACGTCCACCGCATCGCGAACCGCCTGGGCGTCGTGCGCACCCGGACCCCCGAGGAGACCGAGGCCCGCCTCCGGGCGACGGTCCCCGAGCGCTACTGGATCCCGATCAATCCGCTGCTCGTCCAGCACGGCCAGAACCTCTGCCGCCCGCACCGCCCCCGGTGCGATCTCTGCCCGATCGCCCGTTCCTGCGCGACGGGGCGGGCGATCCGGAGCGGACGCGCGCCGCCCCGCGCGGAGGACGCGGTGCCCCGGCCGCCGAAGAAGAGGACGCGGTCCGCCCCCGCGCGCGCACCGGTCCGCTCCCACCGCCGGTGACGGCCCACGGGCCTTCTCCCGAAGTCCTTTTGTCCCGAGGGCGGTCCCGGGCGCGCCGATGGACGCCGCCGAGTACGACCTCGCGTACTTCCGTTCCAACGGGTTCGCCCGGCGGACCTGCGCGTCGTGCGGCCACGCCTTCTGGACCCTCGGCGACCTTGACCGTTGCCAGGAGGCGCCGTGCGTTCCGTACGGGTTCGTGGGCCGGCCGGTCTTCGCCCGCCCGCGGGGCCTGGACGAGATGCGGGAGACCTACCTGCGCTTCTTCGAGCACCGCGGGCACAGTCGCATCCGCCGCTACCCGACCGTCGCGCGCTGGCGCAACGACGTGTTCTTCACCCAGGCGAGCATCTACGACTTCCAGCCCTGGGTGACGAGCGGGACGATCCCTCCACCGGCGAACCCGCTCACGATCAGCCAGCCGTCGCTCCGGTTCATCGACCTCGAGGAGGTCGGACGCAGCGGGCGGCACTTCACGCTGTTCGAGATGCTCGCCCACCACGCCTTCAACCGCCCCGGCCACGAGGTCTACTTCAAGGAGCGGTGCGTCGAGCTCTGCCACGAGCTGCTCACCGGCGAGCTCGGCGCCGACCCCCGGGCGATCTCCTACAAGGAGGAGGAGTGGGAAGGCGGCGGGAACCTCGGCCCGTCGCTGAGCGTCGGCATCTCCGGCCTCGAGGTGGCGACCCTCGTCTTCATGGAGTACGTGCGCAGCGGCGACCGCCTCCTCCCGATGCCCCTCACCGTCGTCGACACCGGCTACGGGCTCGAGCGGCTCGTCTGGGCCTCCCAGGGCACGAAGACCGCCTACGAGGCCGTCTTCGCCGGGGCCTACGACGAGCTGCGCGCGACCTTCCCCGCGCGCGAGAGCGCGGTCCTGATCGACCATGCCCGCGCGCTCAACTTCCTTCTGACCGACGGCGTCGTGCCGAGCAACAGCAAGGACGGCTACTTCGCCCGGCTGCTCCTGCGGCGGATGGCGCGCGTCCTCGCGAAGGTCCCCGAGGCGCCGACGCTGCTCGCGGTCTTCGACCGGGCCGGTCGCGACCTCGCCCGCGACTTCCCCGAGATCGGGTCCCATCGCGACGACCTCCACCGCGTCATCACGGCCGAGCTCGAGCGGTTCGAGGAGTCGATCGGCCGCGCCCGGGAGCAGGTCCGCCGCCAGGAGGAACGGGTCGAGCGCGCCGGCGGGCGCATCGGCGCCGACGACCTGGTCGCGTGGTACGACTCCCTCGGCCTCCCGCCGGACGTCGCGGTCCAGGAGCTCGCCGACCCCCCCGCAATCCCCGAGGACTTCTACGTCCGGCTCGCCGCCCGCCACGAGCGGGAGGCGCCCGAGACCGACTACGCCGACACGGCCCAGGGCCTCCCCGCGGTCCCGCCCGAGACCCCGGCGACGGAGGTCCTGTACTATCTCGACCCCTACACGCGCTCGTTCGATGCCCACGCCGTCTTCGTGGACGGGCCGTTCGTCGTCCTCGACCGGACCTACTTCTACCCGACCGGCGGCGGCCAGATCACCGACACGGGTCGGCTGGGCGACCGGCCGGTCGTCGAGGTCGCCCGGCGGGGGAGCTGGATCCTCCACCGGCTCGACGGCCCGGCGACGGTCCACCCCGGCGAACGGGTCCACGGCACGATCGATGCCGCCCGCCGCACCCAGCTCATGCAGCACCACACCGCGACCCACCTGCTCAACGGGGCGCTGCGGGAGCTCCTCGGGCCCCACGTCTGGCAGGCGGGGGCGTACAAGGGCGTGGACGCCGCCCGGATCGACATCACCCATTTCCGGGCGCTCTCCCCGGCGGAGGTCCGGGCCGTCGAACGGAGGGTCAACGAGGTCGTCCGGGAGGACCGGGCGGTCAAGAGCTACTTCGAGTCGCGCTCCGAGGCCGAGCGGCGCTTCGGCTTCACCCTGTACCAGGGCGGCGCGGTCCCGGGCAAGGAGCTCCGCATCATCGAGGTCCCGGGGTTCGATGTCGAGGCGTGCGGCGGGACCCACTGCACCCACACGAGCGAGGTCGGCCTCGTGACGGTCCTCGGGACCGAACGGATCCAGGACGGCATCGTGCGGCTCACCTACGCGGCGGGCGAGCGCGCCCTCGATCTGGTGGAGGCGCGCCGGAGCACCGTCGACGAGGCGGCCCGCCGCCTCGGGGTCCCCGCGGACCGCCTCCTCGACGGGGTCGACCGGCTGCTCGAGCGGGTCGAGGCGACGCGCCAGCGGGAGAAAGCGCAGGCGCGCGCCGACGTGAAGGGCCTGGCCGCCGCCCTCCTCGCCGACCCCGCGCGGTCCGCCGAGGTCGGCGCGGGCCGCCTCACGTCCGCCGAGGTCGAGGGCTACGACCTCGCGGGCCTCCGGGAGCTCTCCCGGGCCCTCACCGCGGCCCCCGACCGCGTCGCGGTCCTCGCCGGCGAGGTCGAGGGGAAGGGGGCGCTGTTCGTCGGCTCGACGTGGCCCGCCGTGAGCGCCGCCGCCGTGCTCGAGGCGGCCCGGCCGGTGTTCTCCGGACGCGGAGGCGGCAACGCGCAGAGCGCGCAGGCCGTCGGCGAGGCCGGGCCGGCGCTGCGCTCGGCGCTCCGCGCCGCCGCGGAGAGGGCCCGTGCGCTCGCCGGGGGAGGGGGGGTCTGACGGGCCCGGCGAAAGCTTTACCTTCCGGACCCTCCCATCTTGCTTGTCGGTACTGGTCAATGAGCGGTGCGACAACGACCGACGCTCGTTCGGAGGAGATCGCGTGACCGAGAACAACGGGACCGCCCCGGGCGGGGTCCCGACGGAGGTCATCACCTTCCTGGGCGGCCGCGGAGGCCGCTCGCTCATCGTGAAGGGCGGGGCCGGTACCGGCAAGACGACCTTCGGCCTCGAGCTGCTCGAGCGGATCGGACGGCCGCAGCAGTCCTACTACCTGTCGACGCGCGTCGGCGACGAGGCGCTCTACCGCCAGTTCCCGTGGCTCAAGGCGAGCGAGATGCGGGCGCGCATCCTGGACGCGGGCAAGCTGTTCCTCGACGCCGTCAACGCCCCCAGCCGCACCGTGGCGCCGGATCTTCCCGAGGCCGAGAAGAAGAAGATCCAGGCCGCGCGCGAGATGATGCGCACGTTCGCCGACGAGCGCGGCCCGCCGACCCGCGTCGACCGCACCCACCTCGCCGCGCTCCTCAAGCGCAACCCGATGCCCGAGGTCGAGAACGTCTACAACCGCATCGAGCAGGCGCTGCCGGAGAAGTCGCTCCTCGTCATCGATTCCCTCGAGGGCGTGACCCACAAGTACGGTCTCGAGATGGAGGAGTTCGTGATGGCCCTCCAGAAGGACCTCGTGGAGGCGTCCAACACCAACGTCGTCATGATCCTGGAAAAGCCCGAGGCCGGCGGGATCGAGTACCTCGTCGACGGCCTGCTCTCGATCCAGCGCGAGGAGCTCGACGAGCGGCGGGTGCGGCACATGCGGCTCGAAAAGCTCCGCGCGACCAGCATCCAGCGGCCCCGCTACGCGGTCACGCTGAACGGCGGCCGCTTCGAGGCCCTCGGCGTCCCCGGGACGAGCTCGCCGTCCGCGAACCCCCCCCTGTGGAAGCCGCTCGCCGACCCGGAGCGCTTCTACTCCTCGGGGATCCCCGACTTCGACGCGCTGCTCGGCGGCGGCTTCCGCCGGGGCAGCTTCAACGCCTTCGAGGTCGACGTCAACGTCGGGATCGACGACTACTACATGCTGTTCACGCCGACCCTGCTCAACTTCCTGACCCAGTCGCGCGGGATCATCGCGGTCCTCGCCGCGGGCGAGTCCCACGAGAAGCTGAGGGAGACCCTCGTCCGCCACACCCCGCCGAACGTCTTCGACACCCGGGTGCGCATCGCGGACTACACCGCGAACGAGACCGAGCAGAGCTACATCGTGCCGATGGCACGGTTCGGCCGGGACGAGGCGATGCGGGCGATGGTCACGGCCGAGAAGGCCGCCCGGGGGCCCGAGCAGAAGCCGTTCCTCGAGTACACGGCCTTCGACACCCTCGAGAGCCTGATGGGCGACCAGGTGGCGATCCGGATGTACTTCCACGGGGTGCAGCGGACGAAGCTCGTCGGCAACCTCGGCATCGGGCTGCTCAAGCCCGGCCTGCTCGTCTCGAGCGAGATCCTGAACATGATGGACACGTACTTCCGCATCATCAACATCGACAACGCCCCGTGCATCTACGGGATCCGGCCGCGCACGACGATCTACTCGATCTCGTACGACGCCGAGCTGGGGGCGCCGCACGCGCGCCTGACCCCGATCGTCTGAGCGGACGCTAGCCCCCGAGGCCGGGGAACCCCGGGACGAGGAACAGAAGCGCCGTCAGCGCCAGCGCGGGGACCAGCGTCATCACGAGGTCGTCGTCGACCATGGCCATGCGCGGCCGCTCGGCGGCGACGGCGAGCGCCCCGCCGCCGAGGGCCGCGGCCGTCGCGGGGAGGGGCGCCCAGCCGCCCACGAGCGTGAACGCGGTCACGGCGAGGGCCGCCCAGACGACGACGGGGACCAGCGGGTAGAGCGGGGCGAACCGGGCGCTCGGCCGCAACTCGCCGATGAGCGGGTCCACGAGCGCCGTCCCGAGGACGACCGCGACGGCGATCGGCCGGGGGAAGAGCAGGACCGCGACGGTGAGCGCGATCGCATAGTAGGCGTAGCTCGCCAGGCGGCGCCGCTCGTAGGGACGGATCGTCGGCAGCTCGAGCCCCGCGCCGAGACGGAGCGCCTCGAGCGCCAGGACCGACCCGAGCGCCGCGACCAGGACCGTTTCGGTCGAGACGAAGAGGAAGAACCGGCCGGGGAGCAGGTAGTACAGGAGGACCGCCGTCCCGGCGCCGTGCAGGCAGCGGCGCCAGGCCCGGTCGCCGAGCGCGGCATCCCCGCCGAGGCGGCGACCGAGCCACGCCCGCCAACGCCCGCCCCGGTGGAGCCGGATCGTCACCGGGCCCGGGGGAACCGCTCGGGGTAGTGAGCCTTTGGGCCCGGGAATCCTTTTGGCCCGGCGCCGCTCCGGCCGGCCATGAAGGTCGCCGTCCTCGTCGGGAGCAAGTCGGACCTCGAGATCGCCGAGAAGGTCCGGGCGCGCCTGACCGACCTCGGCGTGCCCTGCGAGGTCCACGTCGCCTCCGCCCACCGCACCCCGGAGAAGGTCGACCGGCTCGCCGCCGACCCGGCGACGGACCTCTTCGTCGCGATGGCCGGCCTCTCCGCCGCCCTTCCCGGGAGCGTGGCGGCGCGGACGCTCAAGCCGGTGATCGGGGTCCCGCTCCATCGCGGCCTGGGCCTCGACAGCCTGCTGAGCGTCGTCCAGATGCCCCCCGGCGTCCCCGTGGCCTCCGTCGGGCTCGACGCCGCCGAGAACGCCGCCCTCCTCGCCGCGGAGATCCTGGCCCTGAAGTACCCCGAGCTCGTGCCGCGGCTGGAGGCGTACCGGCGCCGCTGGCACGAGGAGCCGGCGGCCCCCGCCGGGGCCCCATGAGGGACCCCGAGGCGTTCCGGGTCGAGGCCGTCGCCCGCCTGCGGGCCGCGGTGCCGGGCCGCGCGATCGTCGCCGCCAGCGGGGGGATCGACAGCACCGTCGCCGCGCGTCTCGTGCAAGAGGCGCTCGGCGAGCGGGCCCGCGTGCTGTTCGTCGACACCGGCCTGCTGAGGGACGGGGAGGCCGAGCGGGTGGGGACGTTCTTTCGCGGGAGCGGCCTCGCCTTCGAGCTCATCTCCGCGGAGGACCGCTTTTTCGCCGCGCTCGCCGGCGTCGCCGACCCGGAGGAGAAGCGCCGCCGCATCGGGACCGCCTTCATCCGGCTCTTCGAGGAGGAGGCCGCGCGGAGCGGGGCCGAGGTCCTCATCCAGGGAACGATCGCCCCGGACTGGATCGAGAGCGGCGGGCAGTTGAGGGACACGATCAAGACCCACCACAACGTCGGGGGGCTCCCGAAGGACCTCGCGCTCACGATCGTCGAGCCGCTGCGCGACCTGTACAAGGACGAGGTCCGCCAGCTCGCCCGTCACCTGGGGGTCCCCGAGCCCGAGCGCCAGCCGTTCCCCGGCCCCGGCCTCGCGGTCCGGGTCGCCGGTCCGGTCAGCCGGGAGCGCGTCGCGCGGGCGCGGGTGGCGAACGCGATCGTCGAGCAGGAGGTCGAGCGCGCGGTGGCCAAGGGCGAGCTCGCCCGGCCCTGGCAGTACTTCGCGGTCCTGTTGCCGATCCCGACCGTGGGCGTGATGGGCGACAACCGCGTCGCGGGCGAGGCCGTGAGCGTACGGATCGTCGAGTCGATCGACGCGATGACCGCGACGGCGATGCCCGTCCCCCCCGAGCTCCTCCGCACCATCGCCGAGCGGATCACCCGCGCCCTCCAAGGGACCGTGACGCGCGTCCTCTACGACGTGACCGACAAGCCGCCCGCGACCATCGAATGGGAATGAGCGAGGCTCCCGCGCCCCCCGCGGCGGCCCCTCCCCCGGGGGCCGTCCGGACCGTCGCCATCCCCGAGGAGACCGCGCGCCGTCTCGAAGAGCGGATCCGCCCGAGCGCCTTCCCCTCCCTGGACGCCTTCGTCGCCTTCGTCCTTTCGCGGCTGCTGGACCGCTCGGACGGGACCCCGTTCTCCGAGGAGGACGAGCGCCGGCTCAAAGAGCAGCTGCGCTCGCTCGGCTACATCGACTGAGCGCCGCCAGCGTTATCCCGCCCGGCCCCCGTGGGCCGGCCGTGCTCGCCTGCCCGTTCTGCGGGGCGCCGGAGACCGCCCGGATCGACCTCGAGGGAGAGCGGTTCCTCGTCTTCCGCTGCATGTTCAGCCCGCGGGTCGACCCCGCCCAGCCCGACGACCGCCTCGCCCAGGAGCTCGCGGCGACGTACGCGGCGGGGAGCGGGACCGCCTACTTCCGCGGGATGTGCGACACCCTTCACCTGCACGTGACCAAGGGCGCGGGGGCGCGCGAGCTCCTCGCGGCGTCGCCGCCGAGCCCTACGGACCGCTGACCGGCGACCGGCGCGACGGCCCGCGCGACCGCCGAAGCCGGCGCATCGAGATCCAGCTCAGGAGAAAGACGAGCAGCCAGACGAACTGGGCCGCCGGAACGCTCGCGAAGGAGACGAGGATCGAGGCGCCGAAGATCCCGGAGCTGGCGAGCAGGCGCCCGCGGTAGCGGGCCACGAGCGACGCGGGCAGATCGGGCGCGGTCAGGCGGTGGTCCGCCGTGGCGTGCTGCCACAGTCCCGCGAGCACGACCCCGCCGAGGCCCTGCGCGCCGGCGTAGAGGACCAGGGCGACCTGGTCGGAGCCGTACTGCGCGTAGAGGCTCACGAGGAACGGCGTGATCGCGATCATGAGGAGGAAGCCCAGGTTGAACGTCAGGACCCGGCGGTCCCAGCGCCGGACGTGGGCGAAGAGGCGGTGGTGGACCTCCCACCAGTAGGCGATGATGAAGAAGCCGAAGGCGTACGTCAGGAACGCCGGGGCCTCGCCGAGGAGGGCGTGCGCGAGCTGCCCGGAGGAGATCGAGCCCGGGTCGAGGGGGACCCCCTGCGCGTTGCGGAAGACCGGGACGGTCAGGCTGAGGGCGAGGAGGGTCATCGCGAAGGCGAAGATCCCGTCGCTCAGCGCGATGATGCGCCCGAGGTCGCTCCCCCCGAGCTCGTCGTCGATGGCGCTGTCCGGCTCCGCCGGGGGGGAGGAAGCCTCGGGGAGCATCGGCGTCCCACGCCGGGACGGCTTAAGGGCTCACGGGCGGCGGCGCGGTGAGGGTGCGCCGGCGGAGGGCCCGGTCGACGGCGACGTTCCGCCCGAGGAGAAGGCCCGCGCTCCCGGAGAACCGGGCGACGACGACGCGCTGGGCATCGACCCCCCCCGGCGCGACCGCGGGCGCCGGACCCCGGGCGCGAGACCCAGGGCGGATGGGCCCAGGACGAGGAGGTCCACGGCACACCGGCCGAAGAACCGGGCGAACGAGACGACGGGCAGCGCCGGGCCGACCCGGGGACCTTGGGCCGTCCGCGCGCCGGCGGAGCTCGACCCGGCGGTCGACGAGCGGGGCCGGGACCGCGTACGCCCCGGCCCGCGCCGCAGCGTCGACGACGTGGCCGGTCGCGGGGAGGAGGGACGCGTCGCCGGGGACGACGCGGACGGCCCCGTAGGCGGCGAGCCGGGGGGCTCACCGGGACGCCGCGCGCCGTGCGGACCGAACGGATCCCGCCGCGCAGCGCGACGAGCCCGGGGGCCGCACGGCAAGATGCGATCGCGACCGCGGCCCTCGACCGCCGTCGCCTAGGCCGGAACGCCCACCTGGCCGATCTTGGCCAGCGCCGCGTCGGTCGCGACGAGGTGGCGCGGGAGGCCCAGTTCCTCGGGGGTCGCGCCCAGGGCGAGGCCGATGAGCTGCGGGAGGTGGAAGATCGGCATGTCGAGGGAGTGCCCGACGGCCTTCTCCGCCTTGTTCTGGAACGAGTCGAGCGAGATGTGGCAGAGCGGGCAGGGCGTCGCGAGCGCATCGGCCCCGTGGGCGCGGGCATCGTCGATCTGCGTCGCCGCGATCCGGTTCGCGGTCCCCTCGCGGACGAAGAGGATCGGGAACCCGCAGCACATCACGCGTCCCCGGTAGAGGACCGGGGTCGCCCCGAGCGCCTCGATCAGCGCCTCGAACGAGCGCGGCTCCTCCGGGCTCTCCGTGCCCACCTCGCCCGACGGGCGCAGGAGGTGGCAGCCGTAGAAGGCGCCGACCTTGAGCCCCCGCAGCGGGCGGGTGACCTTGGCCCGGACGGCCTCGACCCCGATGTCGCGCGTCACGACCTCGAGCAGGTGCTTGACCCGGGTCGTTCCCCGGTAGGCGACGCCGATCTTCGCGAGCGCGGGGTCGACGCGCGTGCGCACCGCGGGGTCCTTGAGGCGGTGGTTCGCGAGGGAGAGCATCCCCTGGCAGGTCGAGCAGATCGTGAGGAGGTCGAGGCCGGCCTTCTCGGCGAGGGAGAGGTTCCTCGCGTTGAGCGCCACGTTGAGCGTGGAGTTCGCCTCGTCGACGAACCCCGAGCCGCAGCAGGAGAAGCTCGGGAACTCGACCAGTTCGATCCCGAGCCGCTGCGCGACCCAGCGCGTCGACTGGTCGAGCTCGCGGCCGGACTCCTGCGCGACGCACCCCGGGTAATAGGCCAGCTTCACGGCGCCTCCTTCGGATCGTCCAGCGCCTCGTAGAGCGCCTCCACCTCGGCCTGCCCCTCGATCGTCCGGGGGCCGCGGAGGGTCTCGGGCTTCTTGCGGGCGATCTTGAGCCCCTGCGGCAGCTGGGCGAGCGCCTCGAGGGGGTTGTAGGTCTGGCGGACGAGCTTGAGCTCGTTGAGCAGGCCGCGGTCGCGGATGTTGTCCTTGAAGCCGACGGCGTGGCGCGAGCCGTGCTCCGTCGCTCCCTGGACGGCGATCGCCATCTCCTTGAGGTCCCGGATCCGCTCCGACGGGGCGACCTCCTTCGGGCAGGACTCCGTGCAGAGGTGGCAGCGCAGGCAGAGCCAGAGCCCTTCGGCCTGGATCCGGACGAGGCGGTCCTGGTGCGCCCCGTCGCGCGGGTCGACGACGAAGCGGTAGAGCTTGGCGAGCGCCATCGGTCCCGGGAACTCCGGATCGTGCTCGACGGCCGGGCACGCCGAGTAGCACGAGCCGCACGCGATGCATCGGGGCGTCGTCTTGAACCGCTCGACCTCGGCCGGGGTCATCGGGTTCTCCCGGCCCTCGGGCATCGGGTGGTTCGGGTCCGGGATGAGGTGGGGCTCGAGCTTGCGATAGCGGCCCCAGAACGGCGCCATCTCCACGACGAGGTCCCTCAGGACCGGGAGGTTCCGCATCGGGTCGATGACGATGCGGCCGTAGCGCTCGACCTCCGGGCCGACCGGGGTCTGGCAGGCGAGCCGGCTCTTCGAGTTGATGACCATCGCGCAGGAGCCGCAGATCGAGCTGCGGCACGAGTAGCGCAAGGAGAGGCTCGGGTCGAGGTCGGTGCGGATCTTCAGCAGGGCGCTCAGCACCGGCGTGTGCCGCGGGAGGTCGAGCGTGTAGCGCTGATAGCGGGGCGCCCGGTCCTGGGCCGGGTCGAAGCGGTAGACGTCGATCGGGACGGAGATGACGTCGGCCGACATCAGTACACCCTCTCCTTCGGCTCCCAGCGGGTGTACGCGACGGGGCTATACGAGAGCCGGGGGCCTTCGGGGGAGTACGCCGCGAGCGTGTGCTTCATCCAGTTCGCATCGTCCCGCTTGGGATAATCGGTCCGGGCGTGGGCTCCGCGGCTCTCGGTCCGTGCGATCGCCCCGACGACGATGACCTCGGCGAGCTGCAGCATGTGGCCGGTCTCGAGCGCATCGGTGAGGTTGATGTTGTAGGTCTTCGATCGGTCGACGACCCGGACCTTCTCGTACCGGATCTTGAGCGCGACGATGCGGGCGAGGGCCTGCTGCAGCTCCGCGGCGTTGCGGTAGATCCCGACCAGCGAGTCCATCGTGCGCTGCATCTCGATGCGCAGGTGCTGCGGCTCCTCCCCCTCGGTCCGTTCGCCCATCGCCCGGACGGACGCCGCCTCGCGGTCGAGGTCGTCGGAGCCCAGGTAGGGCGTCGGGGCGCTCGCCGCGTAGGCGGCGGCCGCGATACCGGCCTGCTTGCCGAAGACGAGCGTCTCGAGCAGCGAGTTGCCCCCGAGGCGGTTGGCCCCATGGATCGAGACGCAGGCGGCCTCGCCGGCCGCGAACAGGCCGGGGATGTTGGTCTCGCCGCGGGCGTTGGTCGCGATGCCCCCCATCATGTAGTGCTGGGCGGGCATCACCGGGATGGGCTCGGTCACCGGGTCGATCCCGGCGAAGTTGCGGGAGAAGTCGCAGATCTCCTGCAGCCGCGACTCGATGCGCTCCCGCCCGAGGTGCATGAGCTCGAGGTGGACGAAGTCGCCGGGGAACCCCCGGCCCTCCCTCACCTCGGTGAAGATGGCGCGGGAGACGACGTCGCGGGAGGCGAGCTCGAGGACATGGGGGGCGTAGCGGGACATGAACCGCTCTCCCTTCCCGTTCTTCAGGATCCCGCCCTCGCCGCGGGCCCCCTCGGTGATAAGGATCGACGACTCGAGGAGCGCCGTCGGGTGGAACTGGACGAACTCCATGTCCTTGAGGAAGGCGCCGGCACGGTAGGCCGCCGCGACGCCGTCCCCCGTGCACGAATGGG
>JAKAOB010000113.1 GCA_021812305.1 Thermoplasmata archaeon | reverse complement strand
TAACTCGCCCTCATGAAAATGGATTCCGTAGTAATCGCGGGTCAACATCCCGCGGTGAATGTGCCCCTGCTCTTTGCACACACCGCCCGTCAAGTCATCCGAGTTGGGTCGGAGTGAGGGTGACTCCTTTGGGTCGCTCGAACTTCGGTTCAGCAAGGGGGACTAAGTCGTAACAAGGTATCTGTAGGGGAACCTGCAGATGGATCACCTCCTAAGAGCGCCTCCCGGACGGGAGGCGATCGAGGACGTGACCGACCTTGCTGGGTCGCTCGGCCTCTTCCCTTCCCATCGGCCATCAACCCATTTTTGAGTAATTACGCTTCTTTTATTAGCTCCCGCACGCTCGTCGGGCCGATGCTGCAGCCGGCCCGGCCTCGCGAGCTCCCGTCGTCGATCCTTCGGGCGGGGGAGCGCCTTGCGGACGGCGAACCGGTGCTTATTTACGACGCGCCGGAGCGCGAGGGGGAGACCGACCTCGTCTTCCTCTCCGAGCGTGCGACGCCGGAGCTGGTCCGGCTTCAGCGGCACGAAGCCGGTGGCCTCATCTGCACCGCCGTGCCCGACACCCTGCGGGGCCGGCTGGGCCTCCCGTTCTTCTCCGACCTCCTCGCCCTCGCGGTGCGGGACTATCCGATCCTCGCGGGCGTCGGCCGCCAGCGCCTGCGCTACGATGCGCGCAGCGCCTTCGGGATCACCGTGAACCACCGCACGAACTTCACGGGGGTCCCGGACAACGACCGCGCCACGACGATCCGCGCCCTGGGCGACCTGGCGCGCTCGGCGGCCGGGGTATCCGACGCGGGACTGCAGCGCCGTTTCGAGGAGGAGTTCACCTCCCCCGGCCACCTCCCCCTCCTCTACGCCGCGCCCGGCCTCCTGCGGGAACGAAAAGGCCATACGGAGCTCGCCATCTCGCTCGCCGAGATGGCCGGCCTCTCGCCGTCCGTGACCGTCTGCGAGATGCTGGGCGACTCGGGCGGACCCCGCTCCCCCGCGGCGGCCCGTCGCTTCGCCGAGGAGCACGGTTGGGTCTTCCTCGAGGGACGGACCATCACCGAGGCCTGGATCGCATGGTCCGGGTGATGGCCACGGGGGTCTTCGACCTCCTCCACCCGGGGCATCTGCACTTCCTGGAGGAGGCCCGTCGCCTGGGCGACGAGCTGGTCGTCGTCGTCGCGCGGGACCAGACCGCCCGGCGCCTGAAGCGCGAGCCGTACGTCCCCGAGCACATCCGCCGGCAGATGGTCGAGGCGCTCAAGCCGGTCGACCGCGCGGTCCTAGGGTCGACGACCGACATCTACCAGACGGTGGTCGACCTGCGCCCCGACCTCATCGCCCTCGGCTACAACCAGGTCTGGAACGAGAAGGAGGTCGAGGCGGAGTGCGCGCGCCGGGGCGTCCTGGTCAAGGTCGTCCGCCTGGGGCCGCTCGCCCACGACGAGCTCGCGACCCGCAAGATCATCCAGCGGATCCTCGACCGTCACCGCCCCGACGCCCCGGGGGACCCGAAGTGAAGCGGATCGGCGTCGCCGACACGACCTTCGCCCGCGTCGACATGGGTCGCTACGCGCTCCGCGCCCTCGAGGGCGCCGGCACCGGCTTTCGCGTCGTGCGGCGGACGGTCCCCGGGATCAAGGACCTGCCCGTCGCCTGCCGCCGCCTCTTCACCGAGGACGGGGCCGACCTGTGCCTGGCCCTCGGGATGCCGGGGAAGGCGGAGTACGACCGCACCTGCGCGCACGAGGCGTCGCTCGGCCTCATCTTCACCGGCGTCCTCGAGGCGAAACCGATCGTCGAGTGCTTCGTCTTCGAGGGCGAGGCCGGCGACGACCGGGCCCTCGAGACGCTCGCGCGCCGCCGCGCCGAGGAGCACGCGCTCAACGCCTACGCGCTGCTGTTCCGGCCCCGCGCGCTGGAACGGGCGGCCGGCGCGGGGCTGCGCCAGGGGTTCGCCGACGCGGGGGCGGTCCGCCGGGCCCGGTGAAGCGCACTGTCACGGAGGAACGAACGATGCCGAAGGGAGCCCAGGAGGGCAAGGGGATCTGTGTCGCGCTGGTGGCGAGCGAGTTCAACTACGACATCACGATGGTGATGCTCGAGCGGGCCCGCGAGGAGGTCGAGTTCCTCGGCGCGAAGGTCGGCCCCGTCGTGAAGACCCCCGGGGTCTACGACATGCCGCTCGCCGTCAAGGCGCTCTTCGACCGCTCCGATGTCGACGCCGTCGTGACGCTCGGCGCCGTCATCGAGGGGGAGACCGGCCACGATGAGGTCGTGATGCACCAGGCGGCGCGCAAGCTCGCCGACCTCTCCGTCGACTACGGAAAGCCGCTGGGCCTCGGCATCTCGGGACCGGGGGAGACCCGCCTGCAGGCACAGGACCGCATCGAGAACGCCGCGGCCGCCGTCCGCTCCGTCGTGAAGATGTCGCAGCGGCTGCGGGAGATCCGCGGATAGCCGAAGGGTCGGAGCGCGCCGCGGTCACAGGCCGAGGCGCCCGCGCAGCATCCCGAGCGCGGCCCGGCCCTTGGCGGTGTGGGCGGTGACGGCGAGCGGACCGGGCGGGACCGCCTCGCGCCGGCGCGTGGCGAGGGCCGCCGAAAGGCGCGCGTGCGAGGTGACGATGGTCACGTCCGGGGACGCAAGGGCGCCGGCGACCGCCCGGACGTGCCCCGCGCGGTCGACCTCGATGCTGACGGTGCCGTCGTCGGTCTCGAAGAGCCAGACCTGCGGCAGGTAGCCGGCGACGATCCCGCCGAAGAGGCCGCGGACCTGCGGGGCGAGGCGCGCTTCGATCTCCGGGGCGACGGCCCGCAGGAGGCCGAGCAGGCAGGACACGCCCGGGCGAGGCGCCCCGGGTTATATCGCCCGCCGGTCCATCGCAAGGAGTTAAGGGTCGGGCGGCCTCCCCGCGCGCACGGGTGCGTACGTGGGCCCCATCGAGACGCACGAGGTGCTCGGCTCGACCCAGACGCGGGCCGTGGACCTCGCCCGCTCGGGGACCCCGGACTTCACCGTCGTCGCCGCGCGGTTCCAGTCGGCCGGGGTCGGCCGGCTCGACCATGCCTGGTCGTCGCCGGTGGGGGGCCTGTACTGTTCGGTCGTCGCGCCGTCGCCCGCCGCGCCCCCGTCGCTCTTTCCCCTGGCCATCGGGGCCGAGCTTTCGACCCGCCTGGCCGCCCGATGGGGCGTCGACGCGCGACTCAAGTGGCCGAACGACCTTCTGGTTCCGGGCGGGAGGGGCCGCGCCCGCAAGCTCGCCGGGATCCTGGTCGACCGGGTCGAAGGTCCGGCGGGCCCGCGCCTGGTCGCGGGGGTGGGCGTCAACGTCCGCTCGCGCGCCGAGGACTTTCCCCCCGAGCTCAAGCCCCGCGTGACGACGCTCGCCGAGATCCTCCCGTCCCCCCCGGAGCTCGACGCGGTCCGCGAAGAGGTCGTCGGCGCGGTCCGGTCGAGCGTCGAGCTCCTCGCCTCGCCCGAGGGCACCGAACGGCTCCTCGAGCGCTGCCGCCGCCTCCTCTTCGGCGTGGGCCGGCCGGCGCTCGTCGACGGCCGGCCGGTCGGGATCGTGCGCTCCGTCGCCGACGACGGCGCCCTGCTGCTCGCGGACGGACCCGCCGAGGTCCACATCTATGCCGGCGACCTCACGGTCCTGGAGGCCCAGTGACCGACCATCGCTCCCGGCTGGAGGAGCTACGGCGCGCCGCCGCGCTGGGCGGCGGGGCCGACCGCGTCGCCCGCCACCGCCAGCAGGGCAAGCTCGTGGCCCGCGAGCGGCTCGAGGCGCTGTTCGATCCGGGCTCGTTCGTGGAGATCGACGCGTTCGTGACCCACCGCGTCGCGACGTTCGGCCTCGGCGAGCGGCGGATCCCCGGCGACGGGGTCGTGACCGGGTTCGGGGAGATCGACGGGCGGCCCGCGTGCGCCTTCGCCCAGGACGCGACGGTCTTCGGCGGCGCGCTCGGCGAGGCCCACGCCGAGAAGATCGTCAAGCTCCAGGAGATCGCTCGCAAGGCGGGGGTCCCGGTCCTCGGCCTCAACGACTCGGGGGGCGCGCGGATCCAGGAGGGCGTGATGAGCCTCGGCGGCTACGGCGAGGTGTTCTTCCGCAACGTCCTCCTGAGCGGCGTCGTCCCGCAGATCTCCCTGATCCTCGGACCGTGCGCCGGCGGGGCGGTCTACTCGCCCGCGATCACCGACTTCGTGATCATGGCGCGGGGCCAGGGACAGATGTTCATCACCGGCCCGGACGTCATCCGGGCCGTGACCCACGAGGAGGTCAGCGCCGAGGCGCTCGGCGGGGCCGAGGCGCACGCGGCGACGAGCGGGGTCTCCCACTTCACGGCGGAGAGCGACCGCGACGCGATCGCCCTGGGCCGGCGCCTGCTGGGGTACCTGCCGCTCAACAACCTCGAGGAGCCTCCGACCGCCCCGGCGGTCGAGCCCACGGACCCGGCGACCGAGGAGCTCTCGCGGGTCGTCCCCGCGGCCGCCGATTCTCCGTACGACGTCCACGCGGTCATCGACCGCGTCCTCGACCCGGGCAGCCTGCTCGAGGTCCAGCCGGCGTACGCCGCGAACCTCGTCGTCGGACTCGCGCGCCTCGCCGGCCACCCGGTCGGCGTCGTCGCGAACCAGCCGAGCGTCCTCGCCGGGTGCCTCGACATCGCCGCGTCGGAGAAGGGGGCGCGCTTCGTGCGCTTCTGCGACGCGTTCAACCTTCCCCTCGTCACCCTCGTCGACGTCCCGGGGTTCCTCCCGGGGACGGCCCAGGAGTACGGCGGGATCATCCGCCACGGCGCGAAGCTGCTCTACGCCTTCGCCGAGGCGACGGTCCCGAAGCTCACGGTGATCCTGCGCAAGGCGTTCGGCGGGGCGTACGACGTGATGTGCTCGAAGCACCTGGGCGGCGACCTCAACCTCGCCTGGCCGACGGC
>JAKAOB010000021.1 GCA_021812305.1 Thermoplasmata archaeon | reverse complement strand
GAGATGGCTCAGCGTCTGCAGGAGGAGCTCCCGAGGAGGGCGCTTCGAAGTGAAGCGATAGAATCCCAGCCAGTCTCGGCCGGATCTCTTCGGGCCCGGCCCTTCCTTCGTGGCCATCGTCTCCCCCGGAACCCTACCCGCCCCGCGCTCAAGGCCCTTGGCCTTCGGCTTGCTCACGCTATCTTCCGCGTGGACGGAACCCACCGGACGGTCGCGATACCCCCGATCCCTTGGCCTCGGCAAGGTTCGACCAGACCGGCGACCGCGTCATCAGCGGCCGACTGTAACTGGAAATACAACCAGCGTCAGTTCGATCGCGAAGTTGCGGAGAGGTCGATGGACGGCTAAGCCGTCTCGGACCGCCACGAGGTGGTCCGCGTTGCGACGTCCTCCGACATCGTGGGACCCAGCCCACTCTTCCACGAGCGGCCCAGCTCGTAAGGGTGGCGGGGAGGCCGTGGGGTACTTCGTTGGACTAAAGTGTGCCGTGCGCCCCGACTATCGCGGGACCGGGCCAACGATGGATCTGACCCCGGGGGGAGGACTCTTGGGGGTTGGCAACGGACCGAGCGCCCGATCAGCGGGGCTTGCCCACCGACGCCCGAGAGCGGTTGTAGTCCGACTCGAGCGCCTTCGCGAACCGCTTCCAGCTCTTCAGGACGGATCGTTCCCATTCGGCCTTTCTGGGGTTCGGTTCCCCACGTCCATACGGTCGGCGCTGTGCAGTGAGCACAAGCTCGGTCTCGCCGTCCGCGGGGCTCGTTAGGCGGTACTCCAGCGAGTAGGCCCGATGACTCCCGATCGAATCGGAGTGCCAGTGCCGAGGGGGATCCAAACGCACGACGTGGCGTGACCAGAACCAACCGTCCTTCTCTTCCTGCAGGTCTTCGTATACGACCTGTCGAGGAGTACGCGAGATCACCCGGCGCTCGTACTTGTCCCCCTCGAGGGCGGCATCCTTGGCCCCGTAGTCCGTACACCAGTCAAAGACGTACTCCATGGGAGCTCGGAAACGGACCCGCACCACGTAGGTCGGAGGGGGCCATCGACCTGAGGTCCGGGCGGCCGGCGACACAGCCCGGTTCAACGTCGAGGAGAGATAAGTCCGCCGATTCGAGCCGGCCCGGCGTGAGCGATCCGGTGCGCCGCGAGACCGGGCAATGGGGAAATCCTGACGCAGTCCTTTTCCCTTGGGGGGACTCACCGGTTCGAATGCGGCCGCGCGGGGGTCGGGACCGGGGGTGACGTTCGCGGACCGACCGGTCCTGGTCTTCTGGGAGATGACCCGGGCCTGCCCACTCGCCTGCGCCCACTGCCGCGCCTCCGCGATGCTGCAGCCGCTCCCCGGTGAGCTCACGACGCAGGAGGGGCGGGAGCTGCTCGAGGAGATCGCCCGCTTCGGAACGCCCACGCCGACGGTGATCCTAACGGGAGGGGACCCGCTCGGCAGAACCGATCTGTTCCCTCTCATCGAGCACGCCCGCGGTCTCGGACTCAACGTGGCCGTATCTCCGGCCGTCTCCGACCGGTTGGCGGTACCGACTCTCCAAGCCCTGCACGACGCCGGCGTCGCCTCCGTCTCGATTAGCCTCGACGGGGGGACGGCGCCGGTTCACGAACAGGTCCGCGGCGTCCCCGGACACTTCTCGCGGACCCTCGAGGCCCTCGACTCGGCTCGCGCCGCCGGCCTCCGGGTCCAGGTCAACTCCACGGTGATGGCGCGGAACGTCGCGCAGTTGCCCCAACTGTTCCACCTCCTGCAGTCCCGAGGCATCCGGACCTGGGAGGTCTTCTCCCTGATCCGAACCGGCCGGGGGTCGGACCTTGAGGATCTGTCTCCCGAAGCCATGGAGGACGTGGCCCATTTTCTGTTCGACGCGTCCCAGTACGGGGTCGTGATACGGCCGGTGGAGATGCCGTTCCTCCGCCGCGTTCTCCGCGAGCGTTCCGCCTCGATGCCCCCCCCGCCCACCGCGCTCTACCAGGGGCTTCGCCGCGAGCTGATCGCCCGGATGGGCCCCTTCACGCACCCGGCTTCGCTGTCCCCCCGGGGTACCCTGGACGGGGACGGCATCGTCTTCGTCGGATACGACGGAGCCGTGCAGCCCGGTGGTTTCCTCCCCCTGCAGCTGGGCGACGTCCGCACGGATTCGCTCGTTGCGCTCTATCGGTCGGACCGGTTGCTGAACCGGATCCGGTCTCGGGACCTCCGGGGCCCGTGCGGCATCTGCCCCGAACGCTGGGTATGCGGCGGCAGCAGAGCCCGGGCGTTCGTCGGCTCGGGGGACCCCCTCGCCTCCGATCCGGCCTGCCTGCACGCCCAGTCGATGCTCGGAACCGCGTAGGTCGGGCCCGTGCGGAAGACTTCGCTTGCAAGGGAGTCCGCACGGGGAGCCACCGTCACCGCGAGCCCGATACCGGTGCCGCGTGCGGGACCCACGCGGAGCGTCGCGTTTAGAGGCCAGCGCCCTAGAACATGGGCTCGGAGGGCGAGGTGATGGATCTTCTGGCCGCCATCGTCCTCGGCATCCATCTCGTGGCGGCCGTCCTGTTCGTGGGCGGTTCGTTCTTCATGTGGCTCGTCGTGGAGCCGGCCTCGCACGAACTGACGAGCGACGAATCGGCCCGCACCGCGCTGGTCGGGCGCATGGCCCGGCACTTCGGAAGGTGGACCACGCCGCTGCTCGTCGTCCTGATACTCACGGGGATCTACAACGCCAGCTGGTACCTCGGCTCACCCGGCGCTCTATTCACGACGATCGGTGGCCGGCTTCTCCTGGTCAAGGCGATCGCCGTCGCGGTCCTGGTCGCGCTCATCTACGTCCACGGCCTCTATTTCGGACGCCGGATCATGCGGCTGGCCCGCGAGGGGCGCCTGGACGAGCTGCGTCGTGTACGTCGGATCAGCCGCAAGATCTCGTATACCAACCTGGGGCTCATGCTCGCCGTGCTCGCCTTGGCCGTGGCCCTCCAGGTTCCCGGCTGAAGGGGGATGGGACGGCGAGGACCTCGATGCACGATCGGTTCCGGGGCCCTAGCAGAGTGCTCGAAGCGCGGGTCCGCCCCGAGGCACGAACGAGCCGGAACGACGACGTCCGGCCGCTGCTCCACAGCGCCCCCCGGTTCGGGAGGTCGTGACCCATGCCTTCGGCACCGCCGTCCCCCGATCGCGCCGTCCTGCTGATGGCGCTGGGGGCGCCGACGGGGCTGGACGATGTGGGCGACTTCCTCAAAGAGGTGCGCGGGGGGCGCACGACCCCACCGGACCTCGTCGCCGAATTTGCGGAGCGGTACCGGCGCATTGGCGGGCGTTCGCCGTTGCTCGACGTGTCCCGTGCCCAAGCCCGGGCCGTCGAGTCCCGGTTGGCCGCCCTGGGCTCTCCGCGGCGCTGCGCGGTCGGCATGCGCCATGGTCTCCCGAGGATCGAGGAGGCGTTACGCGAGCTGGTGGCCGGTGGGGCGCGGGAGGTGACCGGGGTCTGCCTCTCCCCGTACTACTCGGACTGGAGCGTGGGGGGATACCTGGCGGCGCTCGACCGCGCGGCGGACCGGATCGAGCCCCGTATCCGTGTGCGACCGGTCCAGAGCTGGAACCGCGACCCTGCCCTCATCGCGGCGTTCCGAGAAAAGATCGTCCAGGGGCTCCGGACGCTCGCGGGGCAGGGAGTGACCGACCCCGTGCTCCTGTTCACCGCCCACAGTCTCCCCGGGGTCACCGACCCCGAGCGGGAGCCGTATGTCCTCCAGCTCGCCGAAACGCGTCGGGCCTTGCAGGCCCAGTTCCCTTCGCACCGGTCCCGGATGGCGTTCCAGAGCGTAGGTCGCCGAGCGGGAGACTGGCTGGGGCCGGACGTCGGCACCGTGCTGGCCGAGCTGGGCGGGTCGGGGGAGAGGGGCGTCCTCGTCATCCCGTACGGATTCATCTCGGACAATCTCGAGATCCTCTACGACGTCGATATCGAGCTTCGCACCGAGGCCCAGCGCCGGGGCGTCGCGTTCGCTCGCACCGAGTCCTTGAACGACGCACCCGGCTTGGCGGAAGCGGTCGCCAACGCGATCGTGGACGCCGAGTCGGCCGGTGACTCCGGTCCGTAGGCCGTTGTGCCGGCGGTTCCGGACGTCCCCGGGGAGCCGAACGGACTCGGCCCCCGGACCCGCTCCGCACGGCGTCGTGGCGCACCGGGCTCCCGTCCTCGGAGTACGACCTCGAGCCCCGGCCCGGGCGGCCGAACCCGGGGCGGCGAGGTGGTCGGCCGAAGGGTCAGATATATCCCGACCCCTTCGGCTGCGTCCACGCGCAACGCCCCGGGAGGCTCCGTTATGACGAGCATGGTGAACCGACGCTGGGTGTTGGCCCGGCGGGTGGAGGACATTGTCACGGAGTCGAACTTCCGCTGGGAGGAGGCTCCCGTCCCGGAGCCCGGAGAGGGACAGTTCCTGGTCCGCAACCTCTGGCTCTCCTTCGATCCGACCCAACTTCTGATCGTGGCCCGCGGTGACCCCTCCGCCCCGGACGAGGGCGGGATCCCCCTCGGATCGGTGATGCACAGCATCGCGGTGTCACAGGTCGTGGCCTCGCGGCACCGGGAGTTCGCGCCCGGGGAGATCGTCCACGGTCACATGGGCTGGGAGGACTACACGGTCACCGACGGCCAAGGGTTCACGCCCGCCTATCGTGTACCGGACGACGTCCCGCCGAACTGGGCCATCGGGGCGCTCGGGCTCACGGGGCTCGTCGCGTACTTCGGCGTACACGAGGTCGCGCGTCCCCGGCGGGGAGAGACCCTCGTGATCTCCGGTGCCGCGGGGGGGGTGGGCAGCATCGCGACCCAGCTGGCGAAGTTCGAGGGGCTGCGCGTCATCGGGATCGCCGGTAGCGCGGCCAAGTGCGACTGGCTCACGCGGGAGGCCGGAGCGGACGGCGTGATCAACTACCGGAGCGAGGACGTTCCGCAGCGGCTGAACGAGCTCTGCCCGGACGGCATCGACATCTTCTTCGACAATGACGGCGGCCCCACGCTCGACCTCGCGCTGGAGCGACTGCGCACGGGCGGCCGCGTGGTCCTCTGCGGAGCGACCTCCCGCTATGCGATCCGCCCTCCGCCGCCGGGGCCGGTGAACTACCTCGCCCTCGTGATGGTGAACGGCCGGATGGAAGGACTCCTGGGCCGGGATTACCTCCCCCGCCGCGCGGAGGCGTATGCCGCGCTGCTCCCCCTATTGCGTTCGGGCCGCCTCAGGCCGAAGGAGGACGTGCTGGTGGGCTTGCGAGAAGCGCCCCGCGGACTGGCGCGCCTCTACTCCGGCGACAACATCGGAAAGCAGCTCCTGCGCATGGACGATCCCCCCGGCGGGTGATCGGACGGCCTGCACGGAGGCGGTCGGGTCACCGGGCCGCCGGCGCGGGCTCCCGACGCCGTTCCCCGTGCGCGATCCCGGGACGCGAGACGTGGGAGTCCCGGCCCTCGGAGGGAAAGGAGCTGGATCCCGGATCGCCGGCGACCGTTTCGCCATCTCGATCCCCGTCTCATATAGCCGCGGCGCCCATGACCTCAGAGGTCCCCGACCGTGACAGTTCGGTCCGCCCCCGGCGATCCCCCGGTCGAAACGAGAGTTCTCGATTGGCTCCTCGAGAAAGAGCAGCCCGCCGTCCGGCACCAGGCGCTGGTCGACCTCCTCGACCGGAGGGAGGACGATCCCGAGGTGAGGGCCGCGCGGTCGAGCCGGGCTCGCGTCGGCTGGGCGGCCGAGCAGTTGCGCACCCAAGGGCCGAGGGGATCGTGGGAACGGCGGGAGCCACGGAACGTATCGGAGTACGTGGACTTCCTCTACTTTCCGCCGTACCTCTCCACGAACTGGCGGGCCATTGTCCTGGCGGACCTGGGGCTCGACCGGTCCCACCCCGGCGTCCGGAAGATCGCGGAGCTCCTGTTCGAGTACAAGCTCCGTCTGAGCTCTCCGTTCAACTTCTACCACGAAGAGGTCTGCATCTCCGGTAACGCCGCCCGCATGCTCACCCGGTTCGGGTACGGGGACGACCCGCGCGTCCAGCGGCTCTTCGCCTGGCTCATCGAGGATCAGCGGGAGGACGGAGGCTGGAACTGCTCCCAGGGGACGCCGGGAACACTGGACGCCTGGGAGGCCCTCGCGGCGTTCGCGACCGTGCCGAAGGCGAAACGCCCCGCCGCGATGGATCGGGCCGTCGAACGAGGAGCGGCGTTCTACCTCGAGCGCCGGCTCTTCGAGGAGGGCGCGAGATATGCCCCGTGGTTCCGGCTCCACTACCCGAATCACTACTTCTACGATATCCTGGTCGGGCTCGACGTCCTCACCCAGCTCGGGTTCGCCGACGATCGTCGGCTGCGTCCCGCGCTCGAGCTGCTGCGCGGCCGGCGACGGCCCGACGGGACCTGGCTCCTGGACAAGATCCACCCCGACGTGGGGACCGGCATCAAGGTCTACTCCGATCCGCGGAAGATACGCCCGCTGCAGATCGAGGCGCCGGGCCGGCCCAGCAAATGGATCACGCTGAAGGCGCTGACCGTCCTGAAGCGCACGGCCGACGCGCAGTGACCCGTCCGGAGATCCGGACCTCCGCCCCCCGCCCGATCGAGGGCGGCCGGGCCACGCCCGACGGTCGCCCTGGCATGTGCGGGTACCCCGGGCGGGGTCCGCAGGATCGGCCACGTTCGATAGACGTATGGGCCGGCGGCCCCTCAGGGCTCGGGTGTCCTCGGCCGTTCGGGGGGGACTTGGAGACACGCCGACCCCGGACCGTTCACGGGCGCGACGCGGGATCGTTCCGGGCCTTCGCCAGCATCCGGAGCGACTCTTCGTCCCGCTCGCGACGGTCATGGTCGCGTTCAGCATCGCCCCGTTCGCGTTCGGGACCGAGTGGGGGGTCCGGTTTCTCACCTTTCTCTCGTCGCCGGCCCAGCCCGTGATCTTTCCGGTGACGTGGGCCGCGAGCTGGGGGTCGTTCGGGATCATCGCCGCGCTCGCGTGGCGTTGGGCGGGCCTGTACCCCTTGCGGG
The DNA here is from genome assembly GCA_021812305.1 of Thermoplasmata archaeon. GTDB lineage: Archaea > Thermoplasmatota > Thermoplasmata > Lutacidiplasmatales > UBA184 > Lutacidiplasma. The sequence continues at coordinate 15,569 of JAKAOB010000021.1, read as the reverse complement.
CGGTCTTCCTCGGAGCCGCCGTTCCGTTCGGGGCGACGGGGGGATTCGAGATCGTCTACCAGCTCGTCGGCGACCGGGTCCAGCCGTGGGGTTTCGGCATGTCGACGGTCGCCTGGGTGGGCATCGTCCTGTGGACCCTGCCCGGCGTGGCCACGGCCCCGTGGTGGAAGGTCGGTCGCTGGTTCGGCTTGCTCCTCGCGATCGAAGCGATCGGGTTCGTCGCGTGGGCGTCGATCGGCTATCCCCAGGTGACGTGGGGGAGCCTGACCCAGGTACCGCTCGCGTACGCGTTCAATATCGGGCTCAAGGTGGGCGCGTTCCTCCTGATCGCCGCCCCGACCTACGAGGGGGTGCGCCGCGAGCGCAGAGCCCACCTCCCTCCGCCGAATGAGGGACGCGGCTCTCCCGCCCCGGACGCGGGTGGGGAGTTTTCCGCGACACCTTCGTCCCGGGTGTCGCCGTCACCGGACGGCCGGGCGTCGGGAGCGCCGCCGTCGGGGCCGGCCGATCGGAGCCCCGACGGGATCGGGGAGGCGAGGCCGCGTGCGATCGGACTCCGATCCTCCCCGCGCCGGCCCGGCGGGCCCTCGGTGGCGCGCGCGTCGAACGGGCCGCCCGCGCGGTTCCCGCAAGGGGCCACCGCTCCGCGCGCGTAAGCACCGCTTCACGGGGAGATCCTTGTCGCCGGCGGGGTACGTGGGACATGTCGACCGTAGGGTTCGGAACCCGACCGGGGTATCTCGGGTTCGGCGGATGGGCCAGGGTGACCGGGTTCGCCTTCCGCGTGGTGGGGATCGTGGTCGGCGCCTTGGTCCTTGCGGACGGACTCCTAGAGTATGCGACCGTGAGCGGCCTGCCAAGCTACCTCAACGTGGCGACCGATCTCTTCGGCAACCTTGTCTGGTGGGCCGACGTGGCGATCGGCGCGGTCGTGGTCGCGCTGGCGGCCTCGCTCGCCTTCGTGAGCCGCTACCTGCGCTGGTAGGGCCCGTCGATCGGAAGAAGGCCTCGCCGCGCGCCGGGGGATCCGCGATGAGCGACGCGGGACATCCGGTGCGTACCGGGCCGTCCCGCGCGGGGCGGGGGTTCGCTTACGCCGCGTCGGCGACCGGTCGGTGACGATCGCGGGTCCGCGGTCGCCGATGAGGGTTCCGCACCGCGGGATCCGTCGACACGCAACAACGTCCCCACGGGGGTCCGTCGCGGGCGTCACCCCGATGCCGGGGGATCCAGGAAGACCGGCGGCGGAGCGTCCGGCGGGGCCGTGCTCTCGGAGGCGGCCGGCCCACGTAGAACCCCCGGGCGCGGGAACGCCGATGATCCCACGCCGGCTCGGTGCGATCCACGCGCGCCGGGGGCTACCACGCTGCCGGCGACCGGGCGTCCCTCCGGTCGGGCGGTGCTCCAGAGCAGCGGGCGCACGGCGAGTTCCGGGCGCACCGCGAAGACCATCGCGAACGCGGAGAGCAGCGCGTGCTGGAAGGCATAATGGAACGCGAGGGCGGCGGTCCAGCCGCCGGCCCCCGGGCCCCCCAGCAGCTCATTGACGAGCCCGCCCAGTCCCAGCGCGACGAGCGCCGGGGGCACACCGACCCCCCAGGTGAAGGCCGCGAGCGCCCACCCGGCGCGGACCGCCCTGCCCCCGATCCCGCGCGCCGACCGAACCGCGAACGACGCGAGCTCGTCCGGGAAGAGGGCGGCGGCCAGCGCGAGGCCGGCCAGCAGCTGGTGTTCGAACAGCCAGTGATACCAGAGGCCCGCCGGGGCCGTCCAGATGTCGGTCGACCCCCACTCGACGAACATCGCGAGCGACCACGTGATCCCGGCGATGAGGAGCCCGATCCGCAGGGCGACGCCCGCGAGCGAGCGGGCGCCGAGCGGAGCGGGCACGAGCGACGCTTCGCGGGAGCGGCGAACGGCGCGCTCCTGGGCGAGCAGGGCGACATAGACGATCGCCAACTGATAGAGCGGGAGGAACCACCCGAGCTCCACGAGCTGGCCGGCGCTCGACCCGCTCACGGCGGCCACGAGCGCCAACCCCCCCGTCGCCGTGCAGCCGGTGCAGCAGCAGGCGCCGAGGGTGGCGAGGGCGACCACGCCGGGGCCGGCGCCGGCCGCCACACCCCCGACCTCGCCGGAGGCACGACGTTGCCGGCGGGCGGCGAGCGCGCGACGCAGCAACCCCACGGAGGCCGTGGTGCCGAGCCCGGCTCCTCCCGCGACGACGAGCATTGCGAGCGTCGGGAACCACGGGAGCTGGACGATCCCGAAGGACTGTACGATGAGCAGCTCCGGGTAGAACCACCCGGCGTTCGGCCCCCACCAGATGATCTCGACGGTGTAGGTCCCCTGCGTTGGGACCACGGTGAGCATCCCGCCGACCCACAGCGCGACCAGTCCGACCAGGACGGCCACCGCCGCCGCGAGCCCCCACTGGCGGCGGGTGCGCACGCTCGCCCGCGTCTCCTTCAGGGTCAGGACCGCGAGCCGACGGCGCAGACGGAAACCGAACGCGGCGGCACGGTCCTCGGTCATCCCTGCTCCGGCTCCGGTCGACCGGCTCCGGCGATCCCACGGCGCGGAGCCGGGGCCCGGGCCGGCCTCCGAGCGCCGCGGGCCGACGGGACGGCGGCGGTCAGCAGGTTGCCGACGAACAGCGCGAGGTACGGGGCGAGCACCCCGAGGGCCGACAGGATCGGATACTCGTTGAAGAGCACCGGGAGCAGCGCGGCCGCGAGGCCCACGGTGGCGCCGAAGACGATCATCGCCCGACGGGACGTGGGCGCGGTCCTCGGCTCGGTGACCATGAACAGGCCGAAGAAGAACGTCTCCGCGGTCATCAGCGCGATCTGGATCGACAGGGTCACGACCGCCGGCCCGGCGAGCACCTCGGCGATCACCGCGGTCGCGCCCAAATTGAACGCGAAGTACGGCACCCAGAGCCGCCAGGTGTGGAAGGCCCGCGACCAGAGGACGAGCCCGAGCGCCGCGACGAGCGCGGTGTCGGTCAGCGTCGTCCCCAGGTGCCAGGGCTGCGGCATCGCGAACACCGTCGCGGCCAGCAGCACCCCGGCGGCGGCCGGGTTGAAGATGGGGTGGCTCGAGACCCGGGCGACATGCCGTAGGCCGACGGTGGCGACCGCCACGGAGACGAGGGCGAGGGTGATCGTCGTCGGCCAGAGGATGATGGACAGGAACAGGCCGTTCGCGACGGCGGCGTCGGGGAAGCGCAGCCGCGGGAAACGGACGAACTGGAAGGCGAGGTCGACGCCCGCCGTGACGAGCGGCAGGATGAGCAGGGGCTCGGCGACGCTGCGGCTGAGGAAGCCCTGGCCGTTCCAGACCAGGACGAGCAGGAAGATCCAGACGAGGCGCACCGGCGGCAGGTAGCGCTTCCACAGCACCACGAGCGGGAACTTCCGCCAGCCGCCGGACCGCCGGGCCGGCGGAGCCCGGATGGCCGGGGCCGTCACCCCCGGGGGGGACGGAGGTGGGACGGGGGGAGCGACGGTCGCCACCGCCCTCGCCGCCGGAACCGGCCGTGGTGCGGGAAGAACCGAGTGGCCCGGGGCGGACACCGGAAGTGGGGGTAAAGGTCCCATCGTCGGCGGAGACCACGCGTCCGCCGGGATGACGGCGTGGATCGGACGGGGGATCGGGCGAACCTCACGTGGCCCGAGGGGGAGCATCGGGGCCGGAGTCTCGTGCGGAGGTACCGCTCCGAACGTCGCCGCCCGCGAACCCGACGCCCCCGGCGGGATCCGGACCGGTACTTCGGTTCGGGGCGCCGAGGGTCCGATGGCGGTCGAGATGTCGGCGGTGGGCCGGGGCGCGATCGGGTCCTGGGGAGATGCGTCCGTCGGCCGCATCGGTGGGGGCCCGACCGAGACGAGGGAGGGACGGTCGATCCAGCCGCAGGTGAGGCAGATGCCGGCCGATCGCATGCGATGGCCGCACAGTCGGCAGTAGATCGGAGGCCGCTCCGCGATCATCCGGGGGTCTCCGGGCCGGGGGAGGGAAGGGGGGGCGACGTCGTCCTCTGAAGAAGCACGAGCGCGATCCCGAAGCTGGCCAGGTAAACGAGGCCGGTAAAGCCGATCCACGGCACGAGCGGCTCCGCCGAGAGGCCGCCCGCGGCCACGGCCGGAGCGACGAGCCCGATCAGGGAGAGGTAGATCGGCGTGCAGGAAGCGCAGCCCGTGACCAGGCCGAGCGGCGACCAGACCGCGACCGATGCGAATCGGGCAAGGCGGCCGCGGCGGGTCGCCGGCCCCGGACCCGTCTCGCAGGAGACCGAGCGCCGGAGCGCGGCCAGGCGCACGATCGAAGCGCCCAGCAGCGAGAGCAGACCGACGACGACGAGCTCCTCGGGGACGAAGGTGCCGTAGAAGTGGACCGCCGGTACGTAGACCGTGAGGCTCGGCCACGCCCCGAACGGCGTGTAGACCGTGGAGACGCCGAGCCCGGGGCTGTAGCCCGGAGCGCTCGCGGGGACCCCCAGCTGGAGGCTGTTCGTGACGAAGAGAGAGGCGACCAGCGCTCCCGCCCAGAGGCCGTGGAACGCGAATCGGTCCCGCGGCCGAGCGGGAACGACCGAAAGGTGCCGCCGCAGCGGCCAGAGGACCAGTCCTACGATGCCGCCGACAAAGGCGAAGAACAGCCCGACCCCGATCTCGGACCAGAGCCCGGCGTAGTTGGTGATCCCAAGGAACAGCGGGGCGAGCCAGTACTCCGCCAACGCGACGAAGAGGAAGGCGAGGAGGCGGCGGGCGCGTGCCCCCGGGACCGGCGAGAGGGCGGGGGCCGTCCCGGGGTCGAGGGGCGGAGGGTCCGGGCGGGGAGCGGCGAGAGGCCCCGCCATGACTACTTCGCGACCTCGGGACTCCGCGCAGCCGCGGGCGGGCGGCCGGCCATCGGCGCCCTCGGGGCCCCGGTCGGCGTGGGTCCGGTTCCCCGGCGACGTCGGCGATACAGCAACCCGAGCCCGGAGACGGCGACCAGCCCCATGAGGATCAGCGCCGCTCGGTTGGGATCGGTGACCCCGGTCAGGGTCCAGGGGGCGGGACCGCCCCGGGGGAGCGGGGTGGTGGGGCCCGCGGCCCCGGCGTTCGACAGGTTCACCAGCACGTAGCCCACCGCCTGCATACCGAGCGAGTCGTTGGTCTCCACGGTGACCCGGTACGTCCCGAACGCCGCGTAGCTGTGGTTGGTCGGGCCGGCGGCCCGCGTGCTCGCGTTGTCCCCGAAGTTCCAGAGGGCGGTCGAGGAGTAGTGTCCGTCGCCCCCGGAGACGTTGAGGGCGAAGGATACGTTCGCGGGCAGCGCCATCACGGCCGGCAGGACCACGCGGATCGTCGCGATCAGGAGCGGGTCGACGTGCGCCACGATCGATGCCGATACCGACGCGCCCGCCGAGTCGGTGGTGGCGGCGGTGATCGTGACCGATCCGGTGAGGTTCGAGGAGTACGTGTGGTTCACCAGGGTGCCGACGGAGCTCGAGCCATCGCCCCAGTTCCATTGGACCGGTCCGTAGGTACCCGTCCCGCCCAAGATGGTCGGAGCGGCCGTGAGGGCCAGGGGAGCGTCCCCGACGGTCTCGTTGAGGGTCAGGTTCATTGCCAGGGCGAGCACCCGCACGACGGTGCTGTTCACCCCGCCGTTGCCGCCGGAATCGGTGGCGGTCGCGGTGATCGTGTAATTGCCGACGGCCGCGTACTGGTGGGAAACGATCTGGCCGGTCGCCGTGGCGCCGTCGCCAAAGCTCCACTGGACCGTCACGCTCGTCCCCGTGCCCCCTTCGGCCGACGCGGAGACGTTGACCGAGAGCGGAGCCCCCCCATCGTTCGGGCTCGCGAGCAGGAACAGCGTCAGGCCCGTCGCCGCCGGGGCCGCCGTGGCTCCGGTCACGGGGACCGAGTCGCCGCCGCCCCCGTCGCCGCCCCCCGAAGTGCTGGCCGTCAGGACCGGGATCGTGAGCGCCGCGTGGCCGACGGCCCCGCGGCTGTCCGTCACGAACAGGTTCGCGACGTAGGAGCCCGTAACGTTGTACTGGTGGTTGATCGAGGGCACCGACGCCGACGTTCCGTCGCCGAACACCCAGAGGTAGGTGTACGGGCCCGTTCCGCCGCCCGGGGTCGCGTTGAACTGGACCTGCGTCGGGGCGCTGCCGTTCGGCGGGTTGGCCGTCGCGGTGACGGGGAACGTGCCCGAGGGGGGCAGAACGGTCACGGCCGCGAGACCCCGGGCGCTCGCGCCCGTGGAGTCGACGACGGTCACCGCCACGGCGTACACCCCGGGGGCGGAGAAGAGGTGGGTCGTGAGGTTCGGGCCGTTCTCGCTCGCTCCGTCGCCGAAGCTCCAGAGGAAGGCGTACGGGGGCACGCCCCCGTGCGCGAGCCCGCTCAGCCCCACCGTGAACGGGGCCACGCCCGAATCCGGTGCGGCGAACGCCTGGGCCGATAGGGCGGCCGTGGAGTTCACGATGATCGTCACGGTCGCGGTCGCGACCATCCCCTTCGAGTCGGTGACCGTGAGCTCGGCTCCGTACTCCCCGCCGAGCGTGTAGGTGTGCTGGGCCGACAGCCCGGAGGCCGTCGGGCTGCCGTCGCCGAAGTTCCAGGTCTCCGTGTACGGGGGCGTGCCCGCCCCGGCCGACCCGTTGAACGCGACGGCGAGCGGTGCCGGTCCGGACGTGAGGTTCGCGCTCGCGGTCGCCGTGGGGGACGGGACCGGCGGGATGACGTTGAGGATCCACCGCTGCTGGCTGCTGTGGCCGGGACCGCACTGGATCGTGCACCAGATGTGCTGGTCGTGGTACTCCGAGGTCGGGGCGATGAACGACCCCTGGCTCCATTGACCGACCGGGGCGGCGAGCGACAGGAGCTGCTGGCCCGTGGCGTTGATCTCCACGCCCAGCCCGTGGTACGCCGTGCCCCCGAGGGCGACGTTGGCGGGGAGGCTTGTCGCGTTGACGTGGACCGTCCATCCCTCGAAGACGTTCCAGGCGTTCGTCTCGTTCGCGCCGGTCTGGGAGTTGACGATGTAGAAGCCCCAGTCGCTCATCGTCACGGTGAACCACTGGGTGCCGCCCGTCGCCGGGACCATGGCCGGGCCGAAGAGGCCGCCGGGGCAGTCCACGGCCCCGGGCAGTCCGCAGCGCACGCTCGACGGCGGCACGGTGCCGTACGTCGAGAACGCGAGCATGGCCACGAGCCCGGCGATCACGGCCCACCTGAGCCGGCGCGCACCGCGGCCGACGCGCCGCGGGCGGACCGCGTCCGAAGACGCCATGGCTGGCGCCGAGGAAGGGGTGCTTACACCTTCTTTTTGGTGCGCGTTCCGCAATAGTTGGTGCGGAACCCGAAGGAAGTGCCATATACCGCACCGGGGGCTCCTTGGCCGTGGACGCGGTCACCGAGCTTCTGTCGGCCGTGCTGGCCGGGCTCAGCGCGATCCTGTTCGGGATCGCGACCGCCGCCGCCGTCCGCTACCGTGACCCGCGTCTCGCGATGGTCGGTGGGGCCCTCGGCCTGTTCGTGGTCATCGGCGCGCTCTCCCTGCTCCACGAGTTGTCGCCTCGGTACGGTGCCCCGTTCCAGATCGATCCGGTCCCGCTCGGACTGGCCGTCGCGGCGGTGGCCCTCCTCTACGTGGCGCTCGTGCGTCGCCCGTCCGCGCCGCCGACGCGCTAGCATGGACGACCTCCTCCGCCAGCCGACGCGCAAGCGCATCTACGAGGTCGTCGAGCGTCACCCTGGCGCGAGCGCGCGGGACATCCAGCGCATCGCCGGGCTCGCCTGGGGGGAGACCGCCTACCACCTCGACCAGCTGACCCGCTCGGGCGCACTGAGGCGGGAGCGCGGCGGCCGCCGCGACTACTACTTCCGGCCCGACATGACCTGGGAGGACCGACGCCTGCTCCGCGCGTTGCGGAGCGAGACCCAGCGGCGGCTCCTCCTCGCGCTGAAGGATCGCCCGGGGCGGACGATCGCCCAGTTGACCGCCGAGTGCGACCTCAGCCTTTCGACCACGGCGTTCCATCTGCGAGGTCTCGTCGGGTCGGGTCTGGTCGAGGGGGTTCGGGACGGGAACTCGCGAAGCTACCGTCTCGCGCGGCCGGAGCGGTTCGTCGACCTCCTGCGCACCTACCGGGAATCCTTCCAGGACCGCCTCGTCGACCGCTTCGTCGAGACGTGGAGCTCGCTCATCCGATGAGGGCGCGCGGGAGCCTCTGTGGGGGCACGGCAGCGGCCCACGCACCAACGGCTACGGGGTTTGCGCCAAAAGGGATGAGCCCCTCCCCGGCTTCCCCCGTTCGGCCAATGTCGTCCCGGGGCTCCGGGTGGACCCCTGCCCGGATCGTCGTCGTCGTCGCGGTCGCCGTGCTCCTTACCGCCGCCGTCGGACCGTCCGGGGGCGGGGGGAGGACCGGGAGCCGCCCGGCCGCGTCGGCCGTGCCGGTCACCGTCGCTTCGTCGGGCGCTTCGCCGTGGGTGTGGGACAACGGGGTCGTCCGACTGACCTTCCCGAACCCGGTCCCCTCGTTCTCGATCCAGTCGGACCTCAACGCCAGCCTCTCCACGAGGCACATCCTCACCGGGGTGGCGGAGATCAGCCCCAGCGACAACGCGACCGCGTTCGCCCCGTTCGACCAGTCCGGGGCCAACTGGCGTTTCGCCTCCGTCCAGAACGCGAGCGCCACGACGATCTGGATGAACGCGACGCTCCAGGTGCTGGGGGCCGCCGGTGCGTGGGAATCGCTGGACGACGTCTCCGAGCAGGAGGGCGGCTACGGCACGGCCCAGGTCGCCCTCAGCTTCTACCTGAACGCCTCGACGGGCCCCGACCCTTCGTCCGTCCGCTTCGCCGTGAACGTCACCCACTGGCCCTGGGCCAACGCCTCCGATTCGATCGGCTTCGGCTTCGTGGACGTCGCCGTGCCGGGCGCGCTCATCCGGCCCGGAGCGAGCCCGAACACGCTCCTCGAAGTGCGCACCCAGGACGCCGCGACCCTGTCGACCCTGACCTGGGCCTCGCAGGCGACCGTGCACTATCGCACCGGAGGCGACGGCAGCAGCCTGGTGGGCACGTACCGTGCGATCGCGGCGAACGGCACCAACTCGACCGTGCATCTCGAGTTCGGCGCCGTGACGGGCGGCTACTCCGCCCTGTCGTTCGACCCCTACATCCAGCTCAACCTCTCGGCCCTGTCCCCTCCGCTCCCCCTGCCGGCCTGGCTGTGGACGCCCGAATCGCTCGGCATCATCGGTCTCGCCGGCGCCGTCACGTTCGCGATGGCGGTCCTCGCGGTGCGGTCGCGCGCACGGGCGGCCCCGCCGCCCTAGGACGGCGGGCTCCCGGCCCGGGGGAGCGACGCCGGGCCGTCCGTCGTCGCCGGGACCATCGGGAGCGGGATCGCGTCCGAGGAGGGAACGAAGGCGAGGGGAGCCCCACGCCGCGCGGCGGCCCGTTGAAGGTCGGGACGGGCGCGCGGGCCGGAGCCCGCCGGGAGATCGGGGCGCCCGCGCCGGCGCCGGACCCAATGGCGGATGTCGGAGATGTAGAGATTGTCGTAGGGACAGGCCTCGATGCACTCCCCCACGCCGCAGCACTTCGAGCTGCGGAACTCCCCCGTCGTGCGGAAGTGGCCGGGCATGTCGACGAGGCCGATCGGACATCCCTGGGCGCAGTCCAGGGTGGTGCAGGCGCGGCAGACGTCACGGTCGCGGACCTTGAGCTTGAAGACCCCGACCTTCTGGAACGCCTGGACGATGGTGCCGGTGTAGCAGTAGCCCATCCGGACGCAGCTGTAGTCGCCGACATAGGGAATGGCGACGAACATCAGGTACCAGAGGACGGAGAAGGAGAGCGCGAAGAAGAACACCGAGGGGTCCGCGCCGAGGATCGTGAGGTGGAGTCGACCCGTCGCGTCGAGGTACGACGCCGTGGTGACGACGACGAGCGCCCCCATCGTGAGGCCGTTGGTCACGGAGTAGAGCCGGCCGAGCCGGCTCGAAAGGTAGTGGCGGGCGGCCGGGCTCGAGCGGTTGAACGCCTTCATCGCGTCGATCGTCGTCCCCTGGTACATGAGCGGGGCCGAGCAGAAGACCGAGCAGACGACCCGGCGGCCGAAGAGGGCAGCGAGGACGCCCGTGATCACGTAGGTCAACGCGATCGCCCCGAAGACCGTCGGGGCGACCGGGAACGAGCCGAGCCCCATGCTCCATCCGAGCACCGGCACCGCGCGGGGATCCGGGGCGCCCGGGGCGATCGCGGCGAAGTAGATGCTCGGGTAGAAGACGAGGAAGGCGGCGTACGAGGCGATCATCGCCCCGAGGCGGATGCGGTTCTCCCGGTGGCGGCTCTCCCGGAGCTTGAGGGCCGCCAGCACGCCCATCTCGGCCCCCATCATCGCGAGGAACCAGGTCGAGGCGGTGACCGTCGCGACGAACCAGAAGCCGTTCGAGATCGCGTGGAGCACGACCACGCCGACCGGCCCGCTCAGGCCGAGGGCAGGGAAGCCGGCGGGGTAGACCGACGGCTCGAGGGCGAGGTCCAGCGCCGCCCCCATGAACAGCTCGGCGACGAAGATCGAGGCGAGGAGCGAGAACGTCCAGTTCGGTCGGTCGAGCCAGGCGGGGCCGCGGCCGTCCGCCAGGCGCTCGGGCCGGACGATCGCCGGAAAGAAGATGACCATCTCCAGGACCACGGAGATCGCGAAGAGGCTGCCGTCGCCCGTGCCGAGCCACAGGAAGAGCCCGGCCATCATCACGGCGTAGGCTCCCAGCAGCTCGACGAGGTACCGCGCGAATCCCGGCGGGAGCTGCGGATGGCGGTAGAGGTGCTCGAGCAGGTAGATGATCAGGACGATCATGAGCAGGCTCGAGGCTGGGACGGTAACGGCGGCCCATCCGGGAACGGCGAGCGCCGGTGGCGAGAGCGCCATGATCGCCCCCTGCAGCAGGAGGACGGTGGCGACGGCTCGGGGCAGCCGCGACCGGAGCAAGAGCGTCGACGCGGCCATCTCGGCCGCCATGGTGAGCAGGAACCACGGGGAGTTGACGGCGGCCACCAGGAGGCCGCCCCACGCCGGGCCGGCCGGTAGGGAGGGACCGGTCCCGGCGAGGCCCGCGGCCGCCGTGAAGACGAGCCCCATGAGGAGCTCGTTGACGAGGACGAGCCCGACGACGGCCACCAGGAAACTGCGTTCGCGTTGGATCGGACGGGCGGGAGCCCCCCTTCCCTCCTGCGCCCGGCGCCGCGCCTCTCCCGCGAGAAGCGCGAAGAGGGGGAGGGCGGTGGCGGCCATCGCGCCCCCCGAGACCCAGAGGCCGACGACGAGGCCGCCCGCGTCGGGGTTCCTCGTGTAGTAGAGTCCGCCCGCGAGCATCTCGGCCATCATCGCGAGGAGGAAGAGGACCGTCGCCGAGCGGGTCCGGCTCCGGCTCTCCGCCGTCCACCGGACCAGCGTGGCGGTCAGGTAGGCCATCGCGACGGCCAGCGCCGCGAGGACCCCCAGGACGTACCCCGCCATACCGCGACCCCCGCGCGCGCCGACTAGGGGTCCGGAAGTCCCCGCGGAGCGGCGGCGGTCGAAGCGACGAGGGGAGCGGCGCTCGCCGCGGGGATCGCATCGCCCGCCCCGCGCTCCCCCCCGGGGGTCCGGCTCCCGCCCCCCGCGGCGGAGGCGGGGGACGCGGCGGGCAGGTCCGGGTCCTCCGGCGCGTGGACCCCGGGATCGCTGGCCCGGGCCGACAGGGCCCGATGGGCGAGATAGGCGAGATCGGTGGCCATGACCAGGGTGGAGAGGATCCCGAAGACGAGCAATCCCACGGCCCCACCGACGGCGAGGTTACCCCATTCCGAGATGGTCATGACGAGGAAGGCCACGCCGACCGCCAGGAGGACCCGCGTCTCCCGGACGGAGAGGCCCGCCGTGCCCTCGAAGCGGCGGTAGAGCAGGGCGAAGGCGAGCGCCATGACCGCGGTCATCAGGACCGCGCCCAGGAGCGGCGAGGCGCCGATCCACGGAGCGACCGCGGCCGCGCCGATCAGCGTCGCGAGCCCTTCCCGCTCGACCCGGGAGAGCGGCACCCACAGGACCAGGGCGGCCATCGCCGCGGCCATCGACCAGTCGAACCAGGGCGAGACGAGCGACTGTCCCACGGTCCACGACGTCAGCACCGGGACCGGGTTCGATACCGAGAAGAGCAGGCCCATGATGATCTCCGCGCCGGTCGCGGCGGAGGCGATGAGCGCGGGCCACCACCAGCCCCTCCCGTCGACCAGGCGGTCGTGGTAGACGATCACCGCGACCACCCAGAGCCCGGGGGGGGCGAACATCATGAAATTGAGCCCCCAGAGCACGACGGTCGCGGCGCTGTAGCTGTCGGGGAAGAAGACGAAGTCGAGGAGCGCGAGGAGGAAGGCCGCCGACCCCAAGAGCGCCGACGAGCCGATCACCATGTGGCTCATCGTCGGGGGGCGCCCGGTCCGAGGCAGGATCTGGTAGAGGAGATAGACCTCGACCGCGACCATCGCGACGGCCACGATGGCGTACGCCTCGAGCGCCGGGGTCACTCCCAGGGGAGGTAGCCACTCCACCGGCGGTTCGACTCCGCGGGGTCCCAAATAGTCGCCGTACTTGCTGCCCCAGGTCCCGGCGAGCCCACGGGGGCCCGTTTGGGCCGGCACGACGGGACGGGGGGGCCAAACCGTCCGGCCCCGGCCGGCCCCGGCCGGCACCGGCGCGGCGCTCTTCACGGGAGGGTCGGGCCGGCGGGAGGTTCCCCGCGGGGGACGAGGAGCATCGGGGCCGGGTCGAGGCCCCCCGGAGGCCCGGACCGACCCGACCGTTAGCCGATACGTCGCCAAGTCGGCGTTCTAGACAGAAGACCTCCCCATCGGCGTCGTAGACCTGTGTTCGAAAGGGAAGATCCCGGCGTTCGATGGGCGATCCCCGACGTCTACGGGCCGGCCCGCACGGCTACCGGCTCGGCCGGGCTCTCGGCGTCGTGCCCCACCGGCCCGGCTCCGCCGCGGACCCACTCGGGCCTAGGGCGGCGCCACGCGCCCGACGCGGCGCGGCTCGCGACGGGCGGTCACCACGAGGTGCAGCGGGATCTCCTCGAGCCACTCTTTCCGGATTCGCCTCCCCTCGAACTCGGGGGCGGGCGCCGGCTCACCCAGGTCGACGATCACCCAGCCGGCCTCCTTGAGGGTGCGGGCATACCAGCCCAGCGGCCGGTGGAAGCCACGCGTCGTCGCCGTGCCCCCGTCCCCGAGGTCCCATAGGTACAGGTCCTCGTGCGGTGTCCGGTATCCGGTGACCTTGCGATAGACCACCGGGGCGGAGCGACCTTCGCCGGGCGGCTCGACGACCCACGCCGACCGGGTGTCGACGTCGAAGCACGGATGGCTCAAGCTGAAGACGAACCGACCCCCGTCGACGACGGCCCGGGCCACGGCGCGGATCGCCCCGGCCGCGTCCTCGATGTCGATCAGCGACATGTTCGCGACGGCCAGATCGAAGCTCGCTTCCGGTACGCCGGTCAGGCGGGCAGCGTCCCCTTCCAGGTAGACGATCCCGAGCGGCTCCGCGCGCTCCCGCTCGCGCGCGCGGGAGATGAGCTCGGCCGACACGTCGATGGCCGTGACCCGGGCGCCGGCCCGGGCGAGCCGGCGGGCGATGTAGCCGTTCCCGCAGCCCACGTCGAGGACCCGCTGCCCCGGCGGGACCTCCCCGAGCGCGGCGAACAGGCCCGGGTCGATGAGCGTCCGATGCCAGAGGTCGCCGGTGTCTCCCTGCTTGTCGTCGTACCAAGCGGCGAACCCTTCAATGGGGGTCGGGGGATCCATGGAGCTGGGCTCAGGCGGTCCCGGCGCCCGCGAACGCCCGGAGATCTGCCTCGGCGCGGGACACCGTCTCGGGCCGAGGCGTCCGCACCCCAACGAGCGCACGTTCGGTCCCGGCCCCGCGGGAGGTCCGCTCCCCCTCCCTCGCCGTGCCGGGATACAGGAGCTCGAGGTGCCAGTGTCGTTGAGCGGGCACCCCCGCGGCGGCATCGACGCTCGATCGGACGACCACGTCCTCATGCGTGCGGCCCGTGAGGTCGGTCTGCTCGTCCAGGATCCGACGCGCGGCCCCGACCGGAGCCTCGCCGACGAACCGAGAGGACGAGGAGAGCATCGAACGATCCTTCCACGGGGGGCGGCTGGGCTGTTGGGCCCCTAGGTGGTCCCAGGGCGCGGTCGGATCAAGCTTCCCGGGAAGGACAGGTCCCCGACGCTCCTCGGTTCGGGTCACGGGGAACGCCGGCAGGCAGAACCCGTCCTCGTGGAGGGCGCGCATTCCCGAGGCAGCGGAGGGCGAGAACCGGCACGACCGGGGCTCGGTAGTCACGTTCCCCCGGATACTGTTCGTGAGTAAGATGACTGCCCTGCCTGCCCGCCGCCCGACGGGACGACCTCGCCGGCAGGGAGTTCGTTGGGACCGCCCGCCGTTCGCGCCGACCGGTGGAGGGGCGGACCCTGCCGAGCAGGGAAACCCGCGGCGAACGACCGGAGGACGGAGACCATCTGTACGGCCGGGGCGACCGGCTCGGGCGGGGGCCCGGGGCGTGTCCCGATCGGGGCGCCCCCCTGCCCGCGCCGCCGTGGGTGAGCCCCCATCGAAGCCCGACCGCGCCGATACGGACCGACCGGCCGGTCCGACCTCTACATCACCGGGGGCTGCGCCCCGAATCGCCGCTCCAGTATCGCCAGATCGACCGCCGCTCCACCACGGGGGGCCGGACCGCGATGCACGGCCCGGTATCGGACCTCCAGAAAGAGGAACTCCGGTTCGAGCGCCGTCGCGGCCTCCGCAAGGGACGGGCGATGGGGAGGGCCCGGGCGACCGGTGTTCTCCCGGGCGAACCAGGAGAGAGCGAACCTCGCCCCGGGGCGAAGGACACGGGCCAGCTCCTTCGCGTAGGCCCGGCGCAGGGGGATCGGAAGGGTGTGGAAGCAACCGATGTCCACCGCACCCCCGAACTCTCCCCTCGCATACGGAAGCCGGAGGGCATCGCTCACCCGGAAGTCCACCGCGAGCCGAGCGGTCCGCGCCCGCCGACGCGCCGCCTCGATCGCGCCCTCCGCGATGTCGATCCCCGAGACGCGGAAGCCGCGACGGGCCAGGAACAGGGCATTCGATCCTGCGCCACATCCGACGTCGAGGATCCTGGCCCCTCGTCGCCAGTGTCCCCACCGGGCGGCCTCGGCGATCCACGCCGAGGCGCGCGGCGAGAACCAGGGAAGGTCCCGATACTGCGTCGAGCGGTAGGTCTCGTTCCAGCGGAGACGGTGCTCCTCCGGCAGGGCCGGCGCGTCGCGCGACCGCGAGGGCGCCCTTGCCCGAAGCATGGCCATGGGGGCGGGAACCGCTGCTTCGCTATGGCTTCTTTCGGGGGGGGAGAGATGCGTTGCGGCGGGCGAGGTTCCCCCGTCCGGGCCCCATCCCTGAGAGGCTCCTTCACCCTCGACCGCGACCGGAACGGCGAGTCCGGCGCGAACTCGGTCCCCCACCCGCC
>JAKAOB010000112.1 GCA_021812305.1 Thermoplasmata archaeon | reverse complement strand
TCGTCGTGGGCGGGCTCAACGTCATCGACCTCGCCGCCCTCTCCCGGCGGCTAAAACGGCCTCTGGTCGCGGTCACGCGCCGACGCCCGGATCTCCCGGCGATCCGGGCCGCGCTGCGGAAATACTTCCCCCGCGACGCGGCCCGCCGGTGGCGGCGGCTGACGGCCCGCCCGCTCTTTCTTGTCCCGACGCCGGGAGCGCCGATCTTCGCCGCGTGCGCGGGGTGCACCCGCGCCGAGGCCGTCGCGCTCGTGCGCCGGACGACCCTGCGCGGCTTCTGGCCGGAGCCGCTCAAGGTCGCGCACCTCGTGGCGAGCGCCGCCGGCGCCGCCCGCTCCGCCCGCCGCCGGACGAACGCTTAAGGGGCGGGCCGAGGATGGGCCCCTCGGGCCTGTAGCTTAGCTTGGACAAAGTACTGGCCTTCTAAGCCAGCAATCTCGGGTTCAAAGGCCGCGGGGGCCGCCCCCCCGCGGGGGGAACTCCCGACAGGCCCGTCTACGCCGGGCCGGCGCCCTCGGGGTGGTCCCGGACCTCCGCGTCGCACCGGGCGCAGACGATCCCCCGCCAGTTCGGAGGGAGGGAATCGCCGCAGAGCGGGCAGGTGGCGCGCGCGTCGGCCGCGGCGATGAGCTCGAGGACGCTCGTCCGCAGCTGGGGGTTCGGCAACGGGGGGAGCGCCTCGTCGCGGGGCGCGGTGGCGCGGGGCAGGATCGGGTCGAACCGGGGTCGGTAGACGCCGGTCCGGCGGTCGAGGCTCGCGAGCCCGCGGGCCGCCAGGGCGTCGAGCGCCGAGGCCGCGAACTCGCGCACGCTTCCCAGCACCTGGCCGAGCTCGAGGGGGCTCAGCCCGTGGGTCTCGCTGAGCACCTCGAGGGCCCGCGCATTGTACGCCGAGAGCTCGCCCCGGGCGACGAGCCCGTCGAGGGCGTAGGCGAGGCGCGGGGGGCGGCGGACGCGCCGGGAGAGGGCGAGCCGACCGGCGCGCCGGTCGCGCAGGAGGCTGCCGCTGACGAGATCGAGGTCGAAGCGCACGCGATCGTCCGAGCGGTAGACGAGGAGCGTGGCCGAGAGCGGGACGACCCCGGCCGTGCGGACGAGCTCGGCGACCTCGGGCAGGGTGAGCAGGCGGTCGATCCGTCCCCGGGCCGCCGCGACGGGGTCCCCCGCCTCCTCCTCGAGGCGGGAGCGGGGCACGTACAGCTCCCGGAGCGCGAACCGTCCGATGGCGCGGCGGGCCGGACCCGGCTCGAGCGGGGCGAGATCGACGCTGCCGTCCGCGTTGAGGTCGATCGACCGGAACGGGACGAGCCACTCCCACGCGGTCCCGTCCGGGGGAGGGGTCGCGAGGGAGATCCTCCCCCGGACGAACGGGGCGGCGTCGTCGCCGAGGGCGTCGAAGACGGACCAGACCGGCCGCCCGTCGAACTCGAGCGAGAGCTCGGCGATTGGCGCGGGCCGATGCCCGAGGTACTCCTGGACCGTCCGCTCGAGGGCGGCTTCGGAGTAGGCGTCGTGGCTACCGGGACTGCGGCGGCGGGCGAACGCCTGCAGCTCATCGAGCGACGCGCCGGGCACCGCTGAACCGCTCCGCGATCAGCAACTCGTAGAGAGAGATAAACCGGCGGGCGGTCGCCTCGATCGACGCCGAGCGGCCGACGTACCGGCGGGCGGCCTCGCCGAGCCGCCGGCGGAGCGGGGGTTCCGCCAGGAGGCGGCCGATCGACCCGAGCAGCTCGGGGGGGGAGCGGGGGTCGACGGCGAGGCCGGTCGTCCCGTCCTCGATGAGATCGCCGGGCCCGCCGAGGCGCGAGACGACGCACGCCGCGCCCGCGGCCATCGCCTCGAGCAGCGCCACGGACGAGGTGTCCGAGGTCGAGGGCAGGACGAAGACCGAGGTCTGGGCGAGCAGGGCGGGCTTCTCCTCCTCCGCGATCGGGCCGACGTAGCGGGCCCGTGCGGCGAGCCCCGGTTCGCGCTGGAGCCGGGCCCGGACGCGGTCCGCCTCGGGTCCGCCGCCGGCGACGATCGCCCGGAACTCCGGCCGCGCGGGAAGGGCCGCGATGGCGTCCAAGAACCGGTGGATGCCCTTGTCCGCGGTCAGGCGACCGAGGTACGTGATGAGCGGGACGTCGGGCAGGCCGCAGCGCTCCCGCCAGTCGGGGACCGCGACCCCGGGACGAAAGCGCGTGACCTCGATCCCGTTCGGCACCACCTCGACGCTCCGGCGGAACGGCTTGCGGGCGCTCCCGACCAGGGCGAGGCGCGCGGACTCCGTCGGGGCGGTGGCGAGGTCGCACCGCCAGTAGGTCCCGAGCGTGTACCACCGCGCGGCGGAGAAGAACAGTCCGACGAGCGGATTGGCCGGGAAGCTCGACCGCATCTCCCAGACGTTCGTGTGGAACGTCCCGATCAGCGGCTTGCCGAAGTGGCGGGCGGCCAGGAACCCGGCGCTGCCCATCATGCCCGGGGTGTGGACGTGGACGACGTCGACGTCCGCGAGCCGTTCGCCGCGCAGGCGGGGGAACGGGAACAGCGCCCAGCGGTACTCGGAGTAGAGGGGGACCGGCAGCGAGCGGACGCGGACGACGGGGACCCCGTCGACGACGTCCCGCTCGCTCGGTGCCCCGACCGTCGGGTGGGTGGTGAAGACGCGGACCCCGTGGCCGAGGCGGACCAGCGCGCGGGCGAGATCGCTCACCTCGACGGCGACGCCGTCGTGCGTCGGCGGGTAGGTCTCGGAGAAGAACGCGATCTCCATCGCCGACCGCCGGGTCAGACGAGGCCGGCGAAGGAGCGCTTGAGCAGGCTCATCGTGCGGTCGTCGACCCCTTTCGGATCGACGGATAGGACGACCGTCGAACCGGTCGACTGCGCGCTCTGGGTGGCCCACGCGACGAAGCGGAGCATGGGGTCGACGCCGTGCTCCGTCGCCATCATCTCGAAGACGTCGAGGTAGACCAGGGCGCCGCCGGGGCCCTCCATCGCCGCGCGCAGGCGCCCGGAGAGCTCCGTCGGCGAGGACGGGCCGCCTCCCCCGGGGCCGACCCGGAGTACCGTCAGGCGCTCCGGGCCCACCGCGGCGAGATCCGGGGGCCGGAAGCTGGCCACGACGACGCGGGGAAAGGCCGCCGCGTTCGCCGCGACGAACGCGCTCGCCCGTGCCGGCCGCTCCTCCCGGAACAGATAGCTCTCCCCCGGCACCAGCACGGGGAAGAGCCGCTCGCCGGGAGCCGGGCGGGCCGCCGGCGGCGCGAGGGGGACGGGGGACGGCGGCCGCAGCAGCGCGCTCCAGCTCGGCTGCCGCGGAGGTCCGGTGAGGCTGCGCCGCTTGAGGTCGACGTCCTCGCGCAGGCGGGCGAGCCGGCTCTCGATGAGCATCCGTAGCTCCTGGACCGTGTGGCCGCGGGCCGCGTGGCCGAGGACCTCGCGGAACGCCTCGCGCAGTCCCTCCCCGTAGCCGTCGGCGTACGCCCGCGCGAACTCGTCGTCCGCGCCCGGGTCGGGTCGGCGCGGTCCGTTCCCGTTCGACGGGGACGGGCCGCTCACGCGCGCGCGGCCCCGCCCTCGGACGGCGGCGACGCCGGGGCCATCGCCCGGGGCCCGCGGGACGCGGCGGGGCCGCCCGCGTCCTCCGCCGGGGCGAACTTGTATCCGTAGTGGATGACCCCGGCCCGCCCGTCCTCGCGCAGCTTGCGGAACGTGGCCCGGACCTTGAGGCCGATCTGGACGGTGTGCGGGTCGATGTCCACGACCTGGCCCGTCAGGGTCGGCCCCTCGCGGGTGCGGACCAGGGCGACGACGTACGGGACCTGCATCTCGAAGCCCTCGGCCGCGTCGTGGACGACGGAGTACGAGACCACCTCGCCCTCCCCCGAGAGCTGGAACGGCTCGAGCTTCCCGATGGACTGCCGGTGCTTCGAGCAGGTCGGGCAGACCGACCGGGGGGGGAAGTAGACCGTCCGGCAGTTCGTGCAGCGCGACCCGCCGAGATTGTAGCGTCGGGGCGTCTCTCTCCAGAACCGTGCGATCGCCATCGTTTCCTCCGTTCAGTTGACCCTCTCGAGCAGGTGGACGACGCTCGTCGCCCCCGTGCCCCCGACATCGTGGGTGAGCCCGAGGCCGGTCGCCGCGACCTGCCGCTCCTTCGCCTCGCCGCGCAGCTGGCGGACGACCTCGACGGCCTGCGCGACCCCCACGGCCCCGAAGGGCCGTCCCTGGGCCTTGAGGCCGCCGGAGGGGTTGACCGCGAGCTTCTGGCCGACGGCGAACTCACCGGCCGCGAACGCGGGACCGCTGCGGCCCTTGGGGACGAACCCGAGGTCCTCGAGCGCCATCAGGGCGGAGATCGTGTAGCCGTCGTGGAGCTCGGCGACCCCGACGTCCGCCGGGGCGCGTCGCGCCTGGGCGAACGCCCGCTTCGCCGCGACGACGGTGGAGTCGACGGTCGTGAAGTCCCGACGGTGGTGGAGGGCCATCGTGTCGCAGGCGACCTGGCTCGCGGCGATCCGGATCGGGGTGTCGGTGAACTTGCGCGCGCGCTCGAGCGGGCCGAGCACGACGGCCGCCGCGCCGTCGGAGAGCGGGGCGCAGTCGAGCATCCCGAGCGGCTCCGCGACCGGGGTCGCCCGGAGGACCTGGTCCAGGGTGAGGCGGTTCCGATAGTGGGCGTTCGGGTTCTTCGCGCCCATCTCGTGGGCCTGGACCGCCACGCTCGCCAGGGCCTCCCGGGTCGTCCCGTAGTCGTGCATGTGACGCCGGGCCATCATCGCCCAGAGCGCGGGCAGGGTCGCGCCGAAGACCTCCTCCCACTCGTGGTCCGCCGTCGAGTTCACGATGCGGTTCGCCTCGGTGTCGGCGACGTCGGTGAGCTTCTCGGCCCCGCCGACGACGACGAAGTCGTAGGCGCCGCTCGCGACGGCGAGGTAGCCCTGGTGCAGCGCGAGCGCGCCGGACGCGCCGCCAGA
>JAKAOB010000111.1 GCA_021812305.1 Thermoplasmata archaeon | reverse complement strand
GATCTAATCAGAGCGTGGCCGGCACGTTCACGACCCGGTTCGTTCCCCAAGCCCTGGCCTTCGATCCGACGCAGAACCGGCTGCTCGTCGCGGGGGGGAGCGACTCGGTCGAGATCCTGAACGCGTCCACCGGGGTCCCCAGCGCCAATCTCACCGTGGGGAACGGGCCGGCCAGCGCCGTCTTTGACCCGCTGACGGACCGGTTCTACGTGGGCACCCTGAGCTCGATGAACATCTCGGTCATCGATGCGGCGACCGAGAAGGTCGCCGGGGCCCTCGGGCTGGGGACCACGGTCGTCGGGCTCGCGGTCAGCAGCGCGGGCCGTCGACTCTACGCGAGCGGCCAGACCGGGGACAACCTGACCGTGATCAACACCACGGCGCCGTCCAACCGGCTGTCGATCACGCTGCCGGGCCCGGGCAACGGCGTGCTCGTCGACCCCACGACGAGCGAGGTGGTGGACGCCAGCGACGAGATCACGTTCGTGAACTCATCGACCGACCTCATCGGTTCGAGCGTCGCGACGCAGTTCGCCCCCCTGGCGACCCAGGCCGCCGGCGCCTCGGGCCCGCTCACGACGGTCGACGCGTACTCCGACGCGGTCCGGTGGCTGAACCGCAGCTCCAATACCACGCTCGCCCCGATCCCGGTGCCCGGCTACCCGACGGCCGAGGCGTTCGACCCCTCGTCGGACCAGCTCTACGTCGCGGAGTACGTCGGCAACGCGGTGGCCGTGGTCGACCTCGCCTCGGGACGGGTGACGAGCACCCTCGCGACCGGACCGGCCCCCAGTGGCCTGGCGCTCGATCCCGCGCAGCACCGGCTGTTCGTGACCGAGAACGGGGTCGTGTCCGGTCCGTCGGTCGTCGCCTACTCGACGCTCTCCGACCAGACGATCGGATCGTTCTCGGTGCCGGGACCCTCCGCCATCGACTACTGCGCCGCGACGGGGGACCTCTACCTCTCCTTCGGCGGGGTGCGAACCGGCAGCATCGAGGCGGTCGACCCGGTCAACTTCACGGTCAACGCGACGGGGGCCGCCGGCGCGGGGGTCGCGAGCATCGCCTGCGATCCCGCGAGCGGCCGGGTCTTCGCCGCGAACTACCTGGGCGGCAACCTGAGCGTGCTCAACGGCACGACGTTGGCGGCCCTCGCGTCGTTCCCCATGGGCGGGACGCCGGACGGCCTCGCGGTGGATACGGACAACGGCGACCTCTTCGTCTCGAACCCGGCCACGGACAACGTCACGGTCGTCGACCCGGCCTCCCTCAGCATCCTGGACAACCTCTCGGTCGGGCTCGGACCGAGCGGGCTCAGCTACGACCCCGTCTCCCGGATGGTCTACGTCGCGGAGACGACGAACGGGGCCGTCGGCTTCGTGAACCCGTCCGTGCCCCTTCCCACCGTCGCTTCGGTGAGCGTGTCCCCCACCGCGGCGACCTTGACCCCGGGGGCCGTCCGGACGTTCCGTGCGTCGGCCGTGAACAACTTCGGCTATCCCGAAAGCTCCGGCGTCACCTTCGACTGGACCCTCTCCCCCGCCGGGATCGGCGGGCTCAACGTGAGCGCGGGGCCCTCCGTCCAGCTCACCGCGGGCCCGGTGAGCGGCAGCGGCATCCTCTACGTCAACGCGTCGGAGGGCGGGACCACGGTCGGCGCCGTCGCCTACCTGACGGTGTCGGGCGGACCGAACGGAGGCGGACTCGGCGCGCTCACGGTGACCCCGGCCGTGATCGACCTGGGTCTGCTGCAGTCCCAGCCGGTCGCGGCGGCGGCCCTCAACCTCACCGGTGCCCCCGCGCCCCCCGCGACGGTCTACCGTTGGAGCCTGAGCCCCGCCAGCCTCGGAACGCTCAACACGTCGACCGGTGCCCTGGTCACCCTGACCGGCGAGGCGGCCGGTTCGGGCTCCCTTACCGTCAGCGCCACCGACGGGACCTCGACGCTCGTCGCTACCGCGACGGTGACCGTGAGCCCGTCGGCGCCGTCCCCGCTGGCCCGGCTCGTCGTCGGCCCGTCCGCGGTCAGCGCATTCGTGGACGCCCGGGTGGCGGTCTCGGCCGACGCCTTCGCCCTGGACGGGACGAACCTCACCGACGCGGCGTTCTACACCTGGGGCATCTCCTCGGCGTACCTCGGAACGCTGGCGGCGAACCACACCGACGAGGCCACGTTCTACGCCGGGGCCGACCCGGCCCAGGGGTGGATCCTGGTCACGGCCTGGGTCGGGGGGACGTCCCGCGTCGACCAGGTGAACGTGACCGTCGAGCCGGCCCCGAACCCGAACGGCA
This sequence comes from Thermoplasmata archaeon, assembly GCA_021812305.1. Taxonomy (GTDB): domain Archaea; phylum Thermoplasmatota; class Thermoplasmata; order Lutacidiplasmatales; family UBA184; genus Lutacidiplasma. The sequence continues at coordinate 2,686 of JAKAOB010000111.1, read as the reverse complement.
CGAACCCGACCCCGCTCCACCGCGGGCCGGCGCCGGTCTTCGGCATTCCGTACTTCTACGTCGCGGGGGCGATCGGCGTGCTCATCATCCTCGAGCTCCTCGCGCTCTTCCTCTGGCGCCAGACGCGCACGCCCCCCGCCCGAACCCCGGAACCGGCCGCGCCCCCTCCCGAAGGTTCCGCTCGGGACGGGACGGCGGCCCCACGGGGTCCACCGCCGGCGAACTGACGCTGGCCCGTCGCGCCGCGGGATCGAGCCCGGCGGCCGCCGGCCACCGCCGGGTCACGGGCCCAAACCCGCGGGGTCCGAACGATCAGCGGACCGCGACGTGAAAGTCCTGGCCCTCCCAACGATCCGGGTCGGTCCAATGGAAGGTGAAGGTCCAGCCCGCGCCGGCCCCGAGCGGGGGGAGGTCGACGAAATGGATGCCGGGCGCTGTCGCCGTCGCCGCCGTATCCTCCGCGCTCGTCCAGCCGTCCCGGGACCAGTGCAGGGAGAACGCCGCCCCCGCCTGGACGCGGAGCCCCTCGCCGGCCCGTGCCGTCGCGGGCCGCCGGCGGAACGTCCAGATCTCCCGGGGCGGGCCGCGTCCGCCCCCCGCGTACCGGCGCGCGACCTCGTCGAACCGGTCGAAGACGCGGCCGTCGTGGATCGACCGCAGCAGCTTGAGGTACTCGGCGTGCGCCCACATGAGGGGCATCGCCGCGCCGGTCGGGCGGCCGAGGAACAGGTGCTCGGCGGCGAGGTCCGCCGCGTCCCAGACCTGCTCGGGAAGCAGGCCCGTCCCCGAGGCGAACCGCTCGAGGGCATGGAGGTAGGGCGTCGCGTCCCGGCCGGCGGCGAGCTCGTAGTGGCCGCGCTCGCCGGTGAGCAGCGGCCAGGCGCGCCCGACCCCCCAGTCGGCGTAGGCGCCGCCGTCCGAGCGCTGGCCGTAGCCGTCGTGGTTGTAGCGGTGCCACACCGGCCCGAACGGGGTCCCGACCTTGAGCAGCGCGTCGACGACCGGCAGGGAGTCGGCGACCGAGGGGTCGGTGGCCGCTCGGACGCCGTACCGGACGAGCTCCAGGAACCCCGGGTCGACGATGTCCCGCGCGGGCCAGTCCGCGCGGGAACCGGGGGCCTCGTTCTGCAGGTGCAGGACCGCCGTGTCGAGCGACTCCGACGGGGTCGGGTCGTCCACGGAGACCGGCAGGATGCGCACGAAATGGTGCGGATGCCCCGGAACGACGGTGCCGGTCCGGGTGACGGTCCAGCGCTCGATGTGCGACTCGAGGAAGTCGGCGTAGGTCTCGAACACCCCGGCCGTCTCCGCGTCGCCGCGCTCGCGCGCGAACGTCCCGGCGAGCACCAGGGCCGTGACGTTCACGGCGAGGGTCGACGGGGAGTAGCCGCTCGCCTCCTCCCAGCGCTCCTGCTGGGTCGACGGCCCGTTCTCCAGGAGGTAGCGCGCGGCGGCGAGGACCATCGGGTACGGGTCGAACTCGCCGAGGGCCTTCGCCTCCCGAAGGCGGGCCGCGAGCAGGATCGGGAAGGAGACCTCGTCCAGTTGGCGCCCGGTCCAGTACGGGTCGCCGTTGAGCCAGGAGTTCTGGGCGAAGCCGCCGTCATCGGCCTGGATGGCGGCGAGGTAGAGGAGGGTGCGCAGCGGCGTCTCGGCGTCGCCCGCGGCGAGGAGGCCGAGGGCGATCTGGACGAGGTCGCGGGTCCACACGAGGTGGTAGCCGCCCCGGTCGCGGTCGCCCTTGGCGTAGCCCCACGGGATCGACAGGGAGGCGATGAAGGCCCCGGGGAAGGTCTTGTCCTCGTGGGCGAGGAGCAGGCTGTAGCTCGCGTGGTAGAGATTGCCCCGGTCGGAGGCGTTAGGACCGAGCGGCCGGAGCCCGCGGGTCGCCCGCTCCCACTGCTCCCGAAAGCGGGCGAGCTTGTCGTCGTAGGGGGTCCCGAGGGCCTGGAGGACCGTGGCGACCGCGTGGGCCAGCCCCCGCCCGAAGCCCAGCGCGACGGTGAACGGGGCAGCGGTCTCGGCGATCTCGCCGACGACGGAGATGTTGCCGTCCGGCGCCCGGTCGAACTCCCAGTCGAGCCGGAGGTCGTCGTGCAGGTCCGTCCAGGCGTCGCTGCGGCCCACGTAGCCGACGCTGGCCCGGCGAAAGGGCACGGTCGCGCCGAGGGCGAGCCAGGTACCGGCCCGCTCGGCCGCGAGGATCGTGCGGCCCGGCAGCTCGACCACGTAGCCGCTGTTGCCCCACCCGCCCACGTCCAGGTGCGGGGCGCAGATCAGGTGGAACGCGAGCGGGCCGTCGTAGCTCCGGGACCGGTGCAGCTGCGTGCGCTGGAGCAGGCAGGGGAGGTGCGGGTCGGCGATCACCTCCTTCGAGATGGAGTAGCGCCCTTCGGGGTCGGCCGTCCGCAGCCGGTAGCCGAGGGTGTGGTCGTTCATCCGTTCGATGCGCGCGCGCAGGTGGCGCTTCTCCTCGTGGAAGAACGTCCGCCCGTCGGTGACGAGGAACTGGAGATCGCGGACCTGGGGGTGGTCGATGAGCGGGTAGTAGACCTCGGTCACCGTGCCGCGGAAGAGGGTGTACCAGACCTTGCTGTCCTGCGAATAGGCCGTTCCCACCCCGTCCTTGTTGCCGTGGGTCCACCGCGGCTCGATCCCCGGTGCGCCGAACGCCTCCCGATCGCCC
>JAKAOB010000110.1 GCA_021812305.1 Thermoplasmata archaeon | reverse complement strand
GGAGGTAGTCGAGCTCGGGCCGGGAGTACTCCTGGACGTGGCCCAGGACCCCTCGACCGTCGGGCGGGAAGCGGCCGCGCTCGCGGATCGACCGGCCCGCGAGCAGCTTGGCCCGGTTCGTCAGGCGGGTCAGGTTCGGCGTAGTGAGGAAGAGCGCTCCCGTCGGCACGAGGTGATCGTACATGCCGCGGAACAGCACGAGGGGGTTGACGAGCAGGTGTTCGAGCACCTCGACGAAAAGGATGAGGTCGTAGTCGACCGGAAGACCGGCGAGCGGGTCGGGCTGAGCGAGGTCGCAGCGGAACGTGGCGCTCACGCCGGCGCGGGCCAGCGCGGCGGCGAGCCGCTCGGTCGGCGGCGCGTACTCCGCCAGATGGTACGTACCCCCCAGGGTCGCTCGGAGCGCCACGGCCAGGCTCCCGACCCCGCCCCCGAGGTCGAGGACCCGGCGCCCCTCGAGGGCGCCGGGGCCACCCAGGAAATCGATGATCGTCCGGTACCGCCGGGCCTGGAACTCGAGATACGCCCGGCGATCCGCGGGCGCCTCGGCGTCGTCCCAGAAGCGGCGCAATGCCGTGATGAGGTCATCCGGCCCCGTCCCACCGGCCATCGGAGCGGCTCCCGGCGGCGCGTAGCGGAGCGGCTATCTAAGCGTTCGTCGCACGCCGGGCGCGCGCAAACCCTATAGCGCGCCGGTGCCGATGGCGCGCGCCGTGACCGGCGAAGAGCTCGACCCGATCCTCATCCAGGTCACGATCCCGCTGCCCATCGGGATGATCTACGCCGCCTTCACCGAGCCCGCCCAGATGGTCGGCTGGCTGGCGGCGAAGGCGGAGGTCGAACCGACCGTCGGCGGCCGCTACGAGGTCACGTTCCCGGGGCCACCGGCCTTCGCGAGCCGCGGGCGGATCCTCCAGCTGACGCCCGATGTCGACCTCGACTTCTCCTGGGAGGCGCCGCCGGCCTTTGCCGATCTGATGAACGAGCCCGCCCCGCGCACCCACGTCTATGTCCGGCTCCAGGAGTCCCCGGAAGGCATCGACGTCACCCTCGAGCACGCCGGCTGGGGCTCGGGGGACCGGTGGGAGGAGGCCCGCTCCTGGCACTTCCACCTCTGGGATGAGCGGCTGGCCGCGCTCAAAGACTACCTGCTCAAGGCGGCGTACGGCTGATCGGAGGAGGGGGCGGGCCCCGCGGGGGCCGGATCTCCTTCCAGTAGCGGCGCACCGGCATGGCGGGAAGTGCCCGGCGCCCGCGCCGGTAGCGCCGGTAGGCGACGCCGGCCACGGTGACGGCGATCGCGGCGAGCGCCACTTCGGCGAGGGGGGTGCCGTAGCGCTCGAGGAGGCTCGGCGTGGGCGGGGCCCCGAAGGTGAACGTGAACGTTCCCTGGCCCCAGACTCCGTTCCCGACGACGCGGACCACCACGGTGGCCGACGGCGTTCCGGGGGGAAGGGCGAGACCGACGGTGATCGACCCCGTGGCGTCCGTAACGCCCTGCGAGGGAAGGATACTGCCGAGGCCGACGAGGTCGAACACGAGACCCACCCCGGCAAGCGGTGCGCCGTCGGCCGCCCACGTCCCGAACGTGATCGAGGCGGACCCGGTCGGGGAGAGCGGCACCCGGGCCGGCGCCCGGATCGTCACCTCGGGAGCCGGCGAGATCGCGATCGTCGCCCCCGCCGATCCGAGGTACCCGAAGGTCGTGACCTGGACCGTCACGAGGTCCGTGACGTTCACCGAGACGTTCGGTGTCGCGAACGAGACGAAGGCGGCCCCCGTGGTGTTCGTCAGGGTCGTCGCGGGCGTGAAGGAGCCATTGTACCGGTCGGTGAAGGTCAGGGCGACCCCGGGGATCGGGACCCCGTTCGGTGCGGTGACGGTCGCCCCGACCGCCACGTTGCTGAGGCCGACGGACGACGGGCCGGCGACCGAGATCGCGGCGCGGACCGGCACCGGTCCGCCGAGCCAGAGCGGGGTGCCGTTGCCGGCCAACGGGATCGAGGTGCCGCTGACGATCTCGCCCGGCGCGAGCGAGGGATGCTGGAGCCGGCCCTCGACCCCCCACGGGGGGCCCCCGCTCCCTCGGAAGTAGGTGCGACCCTCGTCCGGAAGGTACCAGCCGGACGGGCGGTGGACGGCGAAGGCGAGGGGGACGGTGAGGACCATCGGGGCCGTCGGGGTGGTCGGATAGAGGGCGGTCTCCGAGAACGAGATCCCCCCCACCCACGTCGACCGGTTCGCGCCAAAGTCGAAGTCGGCCGCAGAGGAGTTTCCCCCGAACAGCTGGCCGTTGACCGTGAGCGACCAGACGGTCGAGCCGTTCACATCGGCCAGGGTGAAGAGGTAGCCGCTGCCCGGTACGAGAAGGAATCCGGGCCAGTAGGCCAAGTGCTCGTTCGCGTCGCTCGAGTTCGAGTAGACCGCGAAGAACGCCGTCGGGGCCATGACCGTGTTCGCGAAGATCCCGAAGACGGCATCGTGCGCGCCGACCACCTCGGTCGCGGCCACCTGGAAGGACGAGTCCGCGGCGAGGGGGACTCCGGGGTACGCGGTCACGTTCATCTCCAGCCCGTCGTTCGGCGCGCTCAACGCGTCGGAGGTGTTGACGACGAGCTGGCCCTGCGCCCCGGTGGCGAGCGGGGCGGCCAGCGCCCGGGGCGCCGCCGAGCCCGCCGGCACGGGGAGGGCCGATGACGCCCCCGGGGACCGGGGGGACCCCGGGGGGACGGCCAGGACGGTCGCGGCCAACAGGACCGAGATCAATGCGACCCTCGCGGTCCAGAGCGAACGGGGGCGTCGCATCGCGCTCCCGAGGGGGGCGCCCTTCAAGTAGGTATTCCGACGCCGTCACGCCGCACGGGCGTACCGGGGGCAGGTCGCCTCCCCGCACCGCGCGCAGGGACCCGTCGGCTCGAGACGGTAGCCCATCCCGCCGGGTTCGGCGATCGGCACCACACGCATGTGGGTGGTCGGGAAGTGCCCGCATCGGCAGCGGTTGGGCGCCGGATCGCCTCCGGACGGCCGCTCCGCACGGGCTCCCACGGCCCTTCGCAGGGCCCCCGGGAGAAAAGCTCTTGGATGCGCGCCGGAGGGCGACGGCGTAAATCCGCCCGCGGCTCCCCGGGGCCGTGGATGTCGACGGCTGTCCGCTCCCGGAGGACCGGCGCTATGCGACCGCGGACGACGTCTGGTACCGGGAGGAGAACGACGGGGCGAGCGCGACCGTCGGGCTGACGAGCCTCCTGGCCTCCTTCGCCGGCCGGTTCCATGCCGTGACGTTCCGCCCGGTGGAGGGACTGATCGACGCGGGCCGGAGCGTGGCCACCGTCGAGTCGGTCCGCTTCACCGGGGCGGTGCGGCTTCCCGTCCGGGGGCGGATCGTGGGCCGCAACCGGGCGATCTCCGACCGGCCCAAGCTGCTCAACGACGATCCCTACGGGGCGGGATGGGTGGTCCGGATCGAGCCGGAGGACCCCGCGGACGCCCGGCGTACGCTCCCGACGGCCGCGGCGGCCCGGGAGGCCTTCGCCGCCCGGCGGGCCGAGCTCGGTGTCCGCTGCCGACCGGCCGTGCCCGACGAGGAGCTCATCGAGGTCGGGGCCGAGTGCGCGGCGATCCTGGTCCGTCTCGGCGAGGCGATCGACCGCCGGGCCCCGGGGGAGGTCGTCCTGCTCGTCACCGACGACCCCACCAGTCCGATCGAGATGGTCCGCTGGAGCGATCGCACCGGCCACGCGGTGGTGCACCAGGCGCGGAACCAGGACCTGTTCGAATTCCTCGTCCGGCGCGAGGCCGACCCGCACCCGCGTCGACGCTAGGTCGCTACCCCTTCTCGATGGGCGTGCGGACGAGGTTGCCCCACTCGGTCCAGGATCCATCGTAGTTGCGGACGTCCGCGTACCCGAGCAGATAGCGGAGGACGAACCACGTGTGGCTCGACCGTTCCCCGATCCGGCAGTACGTGATCACCGGCGCGCCCGGTCGGACCCCCTTGCCCTGGTAGAGCGCTTCGAGCTCGGCCCGGCTCTTGAACGTGCCGTCGTCGTTGACCGCCTGGGCCCAGGGCACGTTGACGGCCCCGGGGACATGGCCGCCCCGCTGGGCATGCTCGTTCGGATACTCCGGCGGTGCGGTGATCTCCCCGGAGAACTCCTTGGGCCCCCGCACATCGACGAGGGCGAGGCGGTGCGACCGGACCTCGGGAAGCGCACCGAGGACGTCGGCGAGGTAGGCGCGCAGCCGCTCGTCCGGCGGCCGCGCCACGAACGAGCCGGCGGCGACCGTCGGCGCCTCCCGGTTGAGGGGACGGTCCTCGGCGATCCACTTCTTGCGGCCGCCGTTCATGAGGCGGATCTTCGGGAACCCGTAGTAGGTGAAGGCCCAGAACGCGAACGCGGCGAACCAGTTGTTGAAGTCGCCGTACAGGACGAGGGTCGTGTCGTCGTGCACGCCGGCCCGCCGGAACAGCTGCGTGAGCTGCTCGCCGCTCAAGATGTCGCGTCGGACCGGGTCGTTGATGTCCCGACGCCAGTCGAACAGGACCGCGCCGGGAAGGTGGCCCATGGCGTAGTTCGCCTGGGGGTCGTAGTCGACCTCGGCGATGCGGACGGTGGGGTCGCGCAGGTGCCCCGCCACCCATTCGGTGTCCACGAGGACCTCGGGGTGGGCATACGCGTCGGACATGCCCCCGGTCGGGGCGAGCGGACTAAAAAGGGGTGCGGGGGGGGGACCCGGCGCCTAGCCGCGGCGGCCGCGCTTCGGCAGCTGGGCGTTCGAGACCTCCACGGTCTCGGCATCGAACCCGAGCCGGGAGAGCTCGTCGCGGATACGGGCCCGGTGGTCCCCCTGGAGATAGACCTCGCCCTCGACCACGCTTCCGCCGGTCGCGAGGCGGTTCTTCAGCGAGCGGGTGATCTCCTCGAGGTCGACCCCGGGGGGAAAGCCGGAGATGACCGTCGCGGGCTTGTTGTATCGTCGGGGCTCGGCGCGGACGCGGATGCGGGCGGTCTCCCGGT
>JAKAOB010000109.1 GCA_021812305.1 Thermoplasmata archaeon | reverse complement strand
CGATCTGCCGCCGGGCACGACGTGCTGCTGGTCGCCCGGCCGCCCCACGCCCGGGCGATCTCGGCTAAGGGCCTGTATGTCCGCGGGCGAACCGTGGGCCGGTTCCGCCTGCGGTCCGTGGTGCGGCTGCCGGCGGCCACGCGGGCCGACGCCGTGCTCCTCACCGTGAAGTCCCGCTCGCTCCGACGCGCGGCCCGCACCGTCGCGCGCCGGCTCGCCTCGCCCGCACCGGTCCTCGTGGTCCAGAACGGTCTGGGGGTCGAGCCGGCGGCCGTCGCGGGATTACGGGCCGGCGGCTGGCGACATCCGGAGCGCTGGCTGATCCGCGGGATCAACACCGTGGGGGTCACGCTCGTCGCCCCCGGGCGCGTCACGCACGCGGGGGAGGGCGAGATCGTCCTCCCCGCCGATCCGCGACCGGCCCGTGCGGGGGCGCTTCGCCTCCTCGAGCGGCTCATCGCCGACGCCGGGATCCCCCACCGACGGGCCCGCGGCTTTCCCCGGGAGGTCTGGAGGAAGGTCCTCGTGAACGCGGCCGTGAACCCGGTGACCGCCGCGCACGGGGTCGTCAACGGCGCGCTCCTCCGCGCGCCGCTCGCCGGACCGGCCCGGGCGCTCCTGCGCGAGGCGCAGCGGGTCGCGGGTGCGGAAGGCTACCCGTTCTCCGACGAGGAAGCGGACCGCGACCTCGCCCGGGTCCTCCGCGCCACGGCCCGGAACCGCTCGAGCATGCTCCAGGACCTCGACCGGGGACGCCCCACCGAGATCGGATCGATCTCGGGGGCGCTGCTCCGCCTCGGAACGCTCCACGGGCTCGACCTTCCCGCCACCCGCGCGGCGGTCGCTCGCCTCCGAGAGCGGGAGCGGGCCGCCCGCCGCTCCCGGCGCCGACCGGACCGATCCCCGGCACAACGTTCTTACCGCCCCGCAGCTCCCGCCCGCCGATGACGCCGCTGCGCAGCGTGGGGGACGCGGCCGTCCACGGCCGACGTGTCCTGGTCCGGGTGGACTTCAACGTACCGCTCACCCCCGAGGGCGCCATCGCCGACGACCGGCGGATCGTCGAGGCGCTCCCGACCCTGCGGCACCTCGAGGCGGCCGGGGCGCGGACGATCCTCATGTCGCACCTCGGCCGGCCGGACGGCCGCCGCGACAGCCGCTTCTCGCTGCGCCCCGTCGCTCGACGCCTCTCGAGCCTCCTTGGCCGGCCCGTGCCGATGGCCGAGGACGCGGTGGGGGTCCACGCCCTCGAGGCCTCCGCCCGGCTCCAGAACGGCGAGTTCCTCCTCCTCGAGAACCTCCGTTTCCACCCGGGGGAGGAGGCGAACGACCCGGCGTTCGCGACCCAGCTCGCCCAGCTCGGCGAGGTCTTCGTCGAGGAGGCCTTCGGCACCGTGCATCGCGCCCACGCCTCCACGGTGGGGGTCCCGCAGCGGCTCCCCTCGTGCGTCGGCTTCCTGGTCGAGCGGGAGATCCGTGAGCTCGGCCGCCTGCGCGAGGGCGTCGAGCGGCCGTACGTCGTCCTGCTCGGCGGGGCGAAGGTCGCCGACAAGCTCCCGCTGCTCGAGAGCTTCCTCGGCCGGGCCGACTCCCTCCTCATCGGAGGGGCCCTGGCCTTTCCGTTCCTCGCCCGCGCCGGCGCCCGCCTGGGCGCCACGGCCGTGGAGGGGGGGCTCGAGTCCGCGCTCGCCCGGTTCGCCGAGCGCGCCGCGGCGGCCGGGACGAAGGTCGTCCTCCCCGACGATTGGCTCATCGAGGTCCCCGGCTCCGCGGACGCGCAGGCGTGCGGGGCGCGGGAGGTCCCGGACGGGGCGATCGCCCGGGACATCGGCCCGCGGACCCGGGACCGCTTCTACGCGGAGCTCACCGGCTCGCGCACCGTGTTCTGGAACGGCCCGCTCGGCCGGGCCGAGGACCGGCGGTTCGCCGCGGGGACCCGGGAGGTCCTCGCCGGCCTCCAGGGGCTCGCCGGGTACCACGTCTGCGCGGGCGGGGACAGCGCCCGCGTCGCCGCCGACCTCGGGGTCGACGGGGCGTTCCAGTACATCTCTACGGGCGGCGGGGCCGCGCTCGAGTTCGTCCAGGGCGCCGAGCTCCCCGGCCTCGCGGTGATCCCCTCCGCCTAGGCGAAGGTCGTCCCCCGCCCAAGGGAAGCGGCGGGGCGTCGGCGTCGATCGTCGCCGCGAGGTAGGCGAGGTACGGCGGGTGGACCCGGGGAACATCGAGCTCGAGGATCTCGGGGACCTCGTAGCGGTGGTCGGAGGCGAGCAGGCGGAAGAGCGCCCCGACCCGCTTCGGGACGGTCTTGAACAGGACCAGGGTCTCCTCGGCGGCCTCGACGCGCCCTTTCCACCAATAACGGGAACGGATGGGGAGGGCGTTCGCGCACGCCGCGAGGCGCGCCGCGAGGACCCGGTCGATGACCCGGTCGGCCTCCGCCGGCCCGGGGAAGGCGCAGAGCACGAGGCGCATCGGCCCCGTCGCGTCGACGGGGTCCATCGGGTACGGGGTCACGACGCGGCCCCGTTCGCGGGGGCGCCGTCCTCGAAGTCGAGCGTCTCGACGGACAGGTCGTTCAGGGCGACGACGGCGGCGTGCGCGGGCACCGGCGAGATGTTGCGCATCCGCTGGTACTCGGTCTCGGCCTGCCACGTGGACGCGTTGAGCAGGAGGATCCCCCGGTACTGGTCGATGCCGTACGTGTGGGCGTGGCCCGTCACGAGGATGTCCGGCGCCGGGTCCACGACGAGCCCGTCCCGCGCGAGCGGGGCGAGCGGGGTGCGGCCCCCGTAGATCGGCGCGAGGTGCCGCATCGCGAGCATGCGCTTCATCACCTCCGTGGGACGGGCGTACGTGAGCCCCGGAAGCGCGGGGATGAGGTCGTCGAAGCTTCGGCCGTGGTACGCCTCCACGATGACCCCGTCGAGGGCGAACGTGGCCGGGTTGCCGACCGCCCGAACGTTCGGCGGGAGGCCCCGGGCGAGCTCGGCGGGCAGGGCGGGCTGCGGCTCGGCCGGGCAGACCGCGTCGTGGTTCCCCGGCAGGACGACGACGTTCAGGTGCGGCGGAAGCTCCGCGAGGCGCCGAGCCAGCTCCGCATACTGCTCGAAGACGTCCCCGATCGCAAGGTCCCTTTCCTGGTTCGGATAGATCCCGATCCCGTCGACGAGATCACCGGCCACGACGACGTGCCCGATCGACCGGGCGATTCCTTCGCGGGGTCCCTCGCCCCGAAGAAAGCCGATGAGCTCGCCCCAGGCGTCCGTGAGGAACGACCGGCTGCCGATGTGCAGGTCGGAGAGGAACAGCGCCCGAGTCGGCCGGGGGGCACGGCCGAGGGCCCGGGACACCGGTATCTCGGGCCGGTGCACGGAAACGACCCGCGGCAGGCGGGCGCGCTCCCGGCCGAGCTGGAGCGTGAGGCCGACCACCTCGTCGGGCAGGTAGGTCTGACGGGCGGCGGGGGAATCGCGTGGGACGAGGACCTCGACCGAACCGCTCTCGTCCTCGACCGTGAGGATGAGGTGGTGCTTCTCGGCGGTCTGCCGGACCTCGCCGACCATCCCGATGATCGCGGTCTCCCGCTCGGCGCGCTTGAGCTCCGCGACCGGGACGGCGCCGGTGAGCTCGGGGCGCCCGCGGAGCATCCGGGCGAGGGCCCGGTAGCGGGAGGCGAAGAGGCCCTCGTACGCCTCGAGCGGGGGGCGCGTGGACGCCGGCTCGATGAACCCCTCGGCAAGGAGCGTGAACGACGGGGGAGGATGCGCGGTCGCCGACGTCGGACCGGTCCCCGGGGGTCCCGCGGCGGGGGGCGGCCCCCCGGTCGGCCGGAGGCCGGGGGGCGGGACGCTGACGGCCCCCCCGTGCTCGCGCCGGAGGGCGCTCTCGACCATCTCGAGGGTCACGATGGGGGAGGAGGGACCGGCCGCCTCGATCAGTCGCCGCGACAGGTCGAGCGGCTGGGCGGTGTCGAGGATCCGCTGAAGGGCTCCGGCCTCCACGAGCTTGCGGTGCGATTCGAAGTAGGCCGCGAGGTGCTCGCGCAACGCTCCGTTCCCCGGGCGGCCCGCGCGGTCCTCGGGGCGCGCCCGCCCCGGGGGCCCCGGCGCGCCCGGCGCGGGACGAGGGGGCGCGCGCTATTTCAAGGGTTGGGCCGGGCGAGCCCGTGGGCGCTACGAGCGGTAGGTCTCCTTCGCGTAGCTCGCGCCCTTCGGGTACTTCTCCTTGAGGTGGGCGACGAACGCGTCGGGCGACCGGTCGATGTGCGAGGCGTACCACTTCACCACGACGTCCTTGAGCACCTGGTGGAGCTCGTGGAGGCTCACCGCGGTCTCGGGGGCGTCGTAGAGGACGGCCTGGCTCATCATCCGCATCCAGCCCGTGTAGCGGTGGTAGCTCTCCCCGTCGCTCCACTCGAAGATCGCGCGCAGGTGGGGCTTGCCCTCGGGCGTCTTGTAGTACCAGAACCGGAGCGTCTCGCCGAGCCAGCCGGGGGTGCGGTCGTGCAGCTCGATCGTCTTGACGGCCCCGAAGTCGAACACGTCGCGGAACGTCCACTTCGCCGGGTACTCGACGAACGTCGCAAAGAGCGTCTGGGACGGGTCGATCGTGAGGTGGACGGAGATCTCCTCGAACTGGTTGTGGACCTCCCAGAGGTCCTGGAGGAGCCGCTTGTTGAGCTCGGAGCGGTGGGAGAGGTCCTCGCCCCCCTTCTCCGTCGCGCTCTTCTGCGTCTTCTCCAGCTCGTGCTTGAGCGACGCGACGAAGTCGTCTTCGGGGAGCGGCGCCACAGGATTCGCCTCCGGTTCCGGCTGGGGGACCGGCGGGGCCGACGCGCGTCGGGGCATGTTGGGTGGACTCCGGGCCGGCGTAGCGGGCCCCGATATAAAGGACCTTTCCCGGTCCACCTCAGAGAATCTGCCCCTCCGGCTGCCCCCGGGCACCGCAGCGGCGGCCTTCGACTACCTCGCGAGGCTGAACCCGCCGACCCTTCCCTCCTTCCGCCCCCGTAGGACAACCCGTTCCTCCCCGTGGCTCCCTGGGATCCACGGGGCCTTCTTTCCCGACGGTC
>JAKAOB010000020.1 GCA_021812305.1 Thermoplasmata archaeon | reverse complement strand
ACCGGGCGTGGGCAGACCTAAAGCCCCGCCCGGCTAGGCTTCGCCGCTGCATGTTGGCCTCGAACCGGCCCGCGCCGCCGGTCCCCGGTGGGGGCGCCGGCGCCCCCGTGATCGTCGCGAAGGATCTTCGCTACAGCTACGACCGGCGCCGCTTCGCGCTGGACGGGGTGAGCTTCAGCGTCCGGCGCGGCGAGGTCTTCGGGCTCCTCGGCCGCAACGGCGCGGGAAAGTCGACCCTGATCAAGGCGATGACCACCCTCCTGCGCCCGACCTCGGGCTCGCTCTCGGTGCTCGGTCTCGACCCCGGGCGGGACGGACCGCGCATCCGCGAGCGCATCGGGGTCGTCCAGCAGGGGGAGTCGTTCGACTTCACGACCGTCCAGGGCAACCTCGACATCTACGGGGTGCTCTGGGGACTGCCGAAGGGGGAGCGGGTGCGCCGCCGCGAGGCGCTCCTCGAGCAGTTCGGCCTCGGCGAGATCCGCCGCAAGCGGGCGTTCGATCTTTCCGGTGGGCAAAAGCGCCGCGTCCAGGTGGCCCGGGAGTTCATGCACGACATGGAGGTCCTCTTCCTGGACGAGCCGACGGTCGGGCTCGACGTCATCATGCGCCGGACGCTGCTCGACTCGGTCCGGGCCGAGGTGCGGCGGGGCCTCACCGTGGTCTTCACGACCCACAATCTGGAGGAGGCCGACTACCTCTGCGACCGGGTCGCGGTGATCGACGAGGGGAAGATCCTCGTTTTGGACACGCTCGAGAACCTCAAACGGCTCTACGGGGGAAAGAAGACCGTCGACCTCACGGTGGGGGACGGCGACGCGGACGGCTTCTACCGCCGGCTCGCCGAGCGGCTCGGGCCTCGGGCCAGCGTGACCGCGCAGGGGAGCTCCGCGGTGGTCCTTACCGACGACCCGAAGCAGGCCCTGTCCGAGATCGCCGAACTCTCGCGCACCCTCGGGGTGCAGCTCGAGTGGCTCAACGTCCGCAAGAACACCCTGGAGGACGTCTTCCTCCGGTCGGTGGGGCACCGGGAGGTCCACGAGTGAAGGTCCCGAACATCCTCCGGCTCGTCTACCGGAACACCCTCGTGAACATCGACCCGGGGAGCATGATCATCCTGATCGGGCTTCCGGGGCTCTACCTGGTGTTCTTCGGTTTCGGCTTCCAGTCTCTGGGGTCGGGCGGCGCCGGCGGGACGAGCTACCTTTCCTACCTCACGCCGGGCATCATGGCGTTCCAGTCCGTGATGGCCGGTACCACCGGCGGGAGCATGCTCTGGGCGGACCGACGCTGGGGCATGCTCTCCCAGCTCCTCATGGGCCCGTACACCCGGCTGCAGTACCTGCTCGGCATCATGCTCACCTCGCTCCTCTTCGGACTGGTCGGGGCCCTCGTGATGCTCGGCGTCGCCGTCGCGCTCCTCGGCTCGGTCCCCGTGGGGCCGGTCGCCCTCCTGGTGATGCTCGGCACGATCACCCTGGGTTCGATCTTCTTCGGCGCGCTGATGCTCCTGCTCTCGGCGCTCGTGAAGTCGAACACCGCCTACAACAGCATCCAGATCATGCTCATCTTCGTCGTCAACTTCGCGAGCACGGTCTTCTACCCGCTCAGCAGCCGCCTGCCGCTCCCGCTTCAGGTCCTCTTCCGCATCAACCCCCTCACGTACGTTTCGGACGCGGTGCGCGGAGCCTACCTCGGCACGTTCTCCGCCACCGACGGCCTCCAGCTCGGGGTCCTTGCCCTCGAGACCGTGGTGGCGCTCTTCCTCGCGACACGGGCCTACCTCCGGTCCGACGTCTCCTTCGAGTGACGCGAAGGAGCGGCCGTCCTAGGCCGCCGCGACGGGGTCGATCCCCCTCGCCCGGAAGGTGCGACTAGGGAGCCGGGGCCGGGTCCCGAGGCTTCCGTGCAATGGCGCTCTCGTGCCGTCGGCGCCGCAGGACCGGGCCGATGGCGTATCCGTGCCCGGCGAGCCAGCTTTGCAGACGGTCCGTGCGGACGAAGTCCTCGTAGACGAGCACCCCGCCCGGGCGCAGGACGCGGTCGATCTCGGCGAGGGCCCCGGCGATCCGCTCGAAGTCGTGGTGGTCCGGCCCGGCGTGGTGCAGGGCCTCGAACGCGAGGACCGCGTCGAACTGCGCGGGAGGGAACGGGAGCCCGAGCATGTCGGCGGCGCGGAGCTCGAGGGCCGCCGGGGCCCCGGCCGGGTACCGTCGGGCCAGGTTCTGGCGGGCCGCCTCGATCTGCCGAGGTTCGAGGTCCACGGCGACGCAGCGCACGGGAGCAAAGCCGTCGGTCATCCGCGCCGCCAGGTCCGCGTTCCCGCAGCCGACCTCCAGGATCGTGGACCCGGGCGGCAGCGTAAGCTGGGCCCGGATCCACGCGTACCTCCGGCGGCTGCGACGTGCGGAAAAGGCGTTGACGAAGAACCGCCCGACCGCGTTCATCTCGGCCATGGTCCCGAGCCTACGGGAGGGGGGACGGGCCTTGAGGGTTGTTGCCGCCGACGCCCGACCCGTCGGCCCCGGCGGTGACCTCGCACCCGCGGATCGGGCGACGCGAGCCCATCGGGCCCGCGGGGGCCGTCGGGACGACGCTACTTCGCCCCGAGCTCGGCGACGCAGCGGTAGAGCGGGCCCACGACCCCCCAGCTCTCGCCGATGGCACCGCCTTCGAGCTCGGCGACAAAGTAGGCCTCGTTCCACGGTTTCAAGGCCGCGTCCGTTGTCCAGAAAGTGAGCCCGACCGTAACGACCCGCCGGGGCGGCTGGGCGGCGGGATCGCGCACCGAGAGCCCGTCCATCGTGAAGAAGACCCGTGCCCCCGCATCGGTCGTCACCACGCCGCGCAGGGCCGGGGTGAAGACCCCGTCGGGACGCTGGCGGGCATGGTTCGTCGCGTGCAGGCGCCCCTGCATCTCCCCCCCCTCGATCTTCCCGGTGAGGATCCCGTAGACCAAGCCCCCCTCGCTGAACGGGATCTCCTCGTCGACCTCGGTGTACACGAGCTCGATCCGGCCGACCCTCTCCAGCCGCATAGATGGGGACAGGCACCGGAACCCGACCGAGCGTATGTAACTGCCGCGCGCCCCGGTCGACGAAACCGGGGCGCCTGCGTCCGCGCCGTTGAAGGGCTTTTGACGGACCGGGCTATCGGTCTCCGATGGCCGGTGACCCGTCCCGATCGTCGAAGCACTTCGCGTTCGAGGCGATCGCGGACGGCGTCCGCTTCGGCCGCGCCCGCCGCGAGGGAACGGCCCTGTCCAACACCACGATCGTCGATCTCGGCGACCGAACGCTCGTGTTCGATACGAGCCTCACATTGGAGGCCGCACGGGAGATCCGGGCGGCCGCGCTCGCCGCCACGCGCCGGGCTCCCGCGCTGGTCGTGAACAGCCACTGGCATTTCGATCACCTGGGGGGCAACCAGGAGTTCGCGTCCGCGCCGATCTATGCGACCCGGCGCACGCGGGAGATCGTGCTCGACCAGCGGGCGGAGATGGAGGAAGAACTGACCCCGACCCGGCTGGGGGCCGACCTGCTTCGGCTGGAACACGAGCAGCGGGCCGCACCGACGGCGGCCGCACGGGCCGTTTACGAGAACGCCCTGGGACTGAGCCGCGCCCTGCTGGCCGAAGGACCCGAGCGGCGGCTGACCCCGCCCACCGCCACCTTCGAGGACGAGCTGCGCCTCCCCGGGGACCGGGACGTTCGCCTGATGACCTTTGGCAGCGGCCACACCGAGAGCGATGCGATCCTCTACCTCCGGAAAGAGGGGATCGTCTGCGCCGGGGACCTCGTCGTGGCCGGAACGCATCCGAACCTCGTCTCGGGGGACCCCCGCCACTGGATCGAGGTGCTGGACCGGCTCCGCGAGCTCCGCCCCCGGGCGATCGTGACCGGGCACGGACCCCTCGGGACGGACGAGACGATCGCGACCATGCGAGACTATCTCGTCACGGTGCTCGCGCTCGCGCGCGGACCGGGGACGCCGGAGGTCCCCGAGCGGTTCCGGGCCTGGCCCGAGACGGACCAGTTTGCGGCGAACATCGCCCGCGCGCGAGGATCGCCGGCCGGAGCAGCGGCCCCCTCCCCTTCCGACGCCGGCGGGGGACCACGGGATCCCCGATAGGTGGCGGGACCGACCGCGCGGCCCGGACCCCTTTAGTTCCGGGCGGGCTCCCGGACGATCGGAGGATCCCGAAAGGATGACGGTGCGTGCGAGCTCCGCGCCTCGGCGGTGCCCCTGGGCCACGGACGCGGATCCGGTCATGACGGAGTACCACGACCGCGAGTGGGGAGTGCCCACCCATGAGGACCGCCGACACTTCGAGTTCCTGATCCTCGAGGCTTCGCAGGCCGGCCTCAGCTGGTCGACGATCCTCCACAAGCGCGACGGCTACGCCCGCGCGTTCGCGGCGTTCGATCCGCTCGCGGTCGGTCGCTTCACCGCCGACCGCCGGGCCCAGCTCCGGGAGGATCCGGGGATCGTTCGCAACCGCGCCAAGATCGAGGCGGCCGTGGTCAACGCCCGCGCGTTCGCCCGGGTGCAACGGGACTTCGGGAGCTTCGACGCGTACATCTGGGGGTTCGTGGGGGGCCGGCCCCGCCAGAACCGATGGACCGCCGCGCGCAGGGTCCCCGCCACGACCGAGGAATCCGAGGCGCTGAGCGCGGACCTTCGGCGCCGGGGGTTCCGGTTCGTCGGCCCGACGATCGTCTATGCCCACATGCAGGCGACCGGCCTGGTCAACGATCACCTCGTGAGCTGTTTCCGGCACGGCGAGGTCGCGAGGGCCGGCGGTCGCACGCCGTAGCGGCCGGCCGCCCGGTCCGTCCGCTTCGCCCGGCCGCGGCCCGATCGCCGGACGGCGAGCGCCTCCCCCGAACGGTGTTCCCAGGGGCGGAGCTAAGACCGCGCGAAGGGTCCGGCGGTGGTGCCGACGGATCGGGTGCTCGACTGGCTCCTCGAAGACGATCAGCCCTCGGTCCGGTACCTTGCCCAGACGCAGCTCCTGGGGCGCCGCGCCTCCGACCCCGAGGTTCGCGCGTCCCGCGCACAGATCCCCCGCCGCGGCTGGGTCGCGGAACTGCTTGCCCGCCGCTCGCCGGGGGGATGGTGGGTCCGCGACGGCTCGCCGATGTGGCCGAAGTACCTGGGAACGAACTGGAGCATGCTCGCGCTGGCCGACCTCGGGGCGAGCCGCGCCATCCCCGCGGTGCGCCGCTCGGCGGAGTACTGGATGCAGCGGTCCCCGCTCCGGGGCGGCGGCGTCGGGGGGATGTCGGGGGACAACGGTCACCACTGCTACACGGGCAACATGCTTCGGTCGCTCATCCGGCTCGGGTACGGGGCGGATCCCCGGGTCCGCAAGGGGCTCGACTGGCTCGTCCGGACCGCGAACCCCCGGGGGGGCTGGACCTGCTGGTCGTTCGGGTCCGGCCCGGCCCGCGGCCGGAGCCTGGACGCGTGGGAGGGACTCAGCGCGTTCGCGGCCTACCCGCGCGCGCGATGGACCGCGTCGATGAAGGAATGCGTCGAGCGGGGCGCCGAGTTCTATCTCGAACGGGAGCTGCACCGCCAGGGCGGCCATTACGCGCCGTGGTTCCGGTTCCACTGGCCGGTGCACTACTACTACGATCTCCTGGTCGGCCTCGACGTCCTCACCGCCCTGGGGTACGGGGACGACCCGAGGCTCTCGTTCGCCCTCGACCACCTGAGGAAGCGGCGACGGCCCGACGGCCGGTGGAACTTGGACGCGAACCATCCCGATGTGGGAGAAGGGATGGCCCGGTTCTATGCCGAGCACCCGACGTCGCGGCCGACCCCGCTTCAGTTCGAGCGGCCGGGTCGGCCGAGCAAGATGGTCACCCTGCGCGCGCTCCGCGTGCTCGCCCGCGTCGGCTGACGGACGGTGAGCGGGACGCGCATCGCGAGGGGAGCCGCCGGCGGCCCCTCTCCCCGGCGTCCGTCGGGACGTCTTGCCCCGAGCCCGGGGTCCTATTCGTCCAGGAGCGCTTTTCCCCAGGGGGTGGTCCGCTCGCCCACGGCGGATCCCTTCGGGACCGCCTCCTCGATGCGGGCCCGGTCGCCCGGCGAGAGTTCGATCTCCGTCGCGGCCACGTTCTCCTCGAGGTAGGTCCGACGCTTGGTCCCCGGGATCGGGACGATGTCCTCCCCACGGGCGAGGACCCAGGCGAGGGCCAGCTGCGCGGTCGTGACGCCCCGGGCCCTCGCCACGTCCCCGAGCCGGTCCACGAGCCCGAGGTTCCGCTCGAGGTTCCCCGGACCGAAGCGGGAGACGTTCCGGCGGAAGTCGTGCTCCGGGAGCCCCTCGAGCGAGCGCACGGTGCCCGCCAGCGCCCCCCGTCCGAGGGGGCTGTACGGCACGAAGCCGATCCCGAGCTCGCGGCAGACCGGGAGGATCCCCTCCTCGGGGCCGCGGGTCCAGAGCGAGTACTCGCTCTGCACCGCCGTGATCGGATGGATCGCATGGGCGCGGCGGAGGGTCCGCGGGCTGACCTCCGAAAGACCGAGATGACGGACCTTGCCGTCCCGGACCAGCTCGGCCATCGCCCGCACGCTCTCCTCGATCGGCACGCGAGGGTCGATCCGGTGGAGGTAGTACAGATCGATCGTCCGGACCCCGAGGCGCCGAAGGCTGGCTTCGCAGGCCGCACGGATGTGCTCGGGCGAGCCGTCGATCGCGTTCGGGTGGCCGGGGGAGGTCGGAACGAAACCGCACTTGGTCGCGACCACGATATCGTCCCGGCGGCCGCGGAGGAAGCGCCCGAGAAGCTCCTCGTTGGTGAACGGGCCGTACGCGTCGGCGGTGTCGAAGAAGTTCACCCCGAGCTCGAACGCCCGTTCGAGGGTCGCCATCGATTCCGCGTCATCGGGGACCCCGTAGGACTGGGACATCCCCATGCAGCCCAGGCCGATCGCCGAGACGCGGGGCCCCTGCCGCCCGAGCGATCTCCTCTTCATCGACGGACCTCGCCGGTCGGAAGGGTTCACGCCCCCATATCTCTGGCTCACGGCGTCCTGCCAGTTCCCCACGTAGACTCCCGGCGCGATCTCGTTCGGCGTGAGCGGACGGCGCTGCGACCCCTTCGCGCGCTTGCGTTCGGTGGCCACGGCGCTCACCGCGGCCTCGGAGGCGGCCGGGCCCCATCGTGGTTGAGCCGCCCCCGGGCGGGTCCACGACGGGAGGTGAATGGGCGGTCGGCCTTCCGGAGCCCGTCGAAGGAGTTCCCGTGATCGATCGGGCCCACGCGGGCTGCGCGAGAGCCTCGATCCGCCCGCGCTACGCGAACGAGGCGAACTGCGCGGCGACGGTGCGGATCGCCGCTTCCCCCAGGTGGAGCAGCGAGGCGAGCGCCCGGTAGAACTTCGCGAGGTTGCCGGGGCGCTCCCGCTCGGCGAGGGCCGTGGTGAAGGCACCGGCGGCGATCATCTTGGTGCTCGTGCGGCGGAAGGACGGGTCGAGCCCCGCGCGTCGGGCCAGTGCCAGGGCCCGTTCCCGGATGCGGGGCATCTCCCCCTCCGAGAGCTTCTCCTGGAGGATCTCCCCGATCTCATAGCCGTCGATCCACGACTGGATGAAGGTCCGCACATCGACCAGATTGATGCGGAGCCGCAGCGCGCGTTTGTAGAACCGGTAGAGGCGGTACGTCTCCCGCAGCGACCCCGGCTGCGGACCCAGCGCCAGGATGTCCCGCAGGTCGCGCGGGTACTCCTCGAGCCGGCAGGCGAGGTAGATCGTCGTGGGGACGAGCGACCAGTTGAGCCGGGGCGACAGCTGGACCCGGCGGCCGGGGGGGGGACGAACCCGCGCCCCGTGGAAGTCGACGATGCGATCGTACAGTTCGAGGGCCCGGCTCCGCACGCGGTCCGGCAGCCGCAACAGTCGGCTCTGCTCCGCGATCCTCCGGCGGGCCCACGCATTGGTGCTCGGCTGCCGGGCCCGGGCACCGGTCGTCCCCGTCGCGGGGCGTCGGATCCCGAGGCGGAGGCGGCGCAGGCGCAGGATCTCCTCCGAGGGGAGGGTCGCGAGCGCGGTGGTCGACGGGGCCGGCGAGGGAGCCGCGGGGGTCGGATGGACGGAGGCCGCCCCCCCCGTTGACGCCGCGGGGCGGGCGGTCGCGGGAGGGCGTACCCGGAAGTCCGGGGCGGAAGACGGCAGCGGACGGGTCGGAGCGACGCGCGCCGGTGAGGCCACGGGCCGGCGCCGCGGCGCGAGCATCTTCGCGTAGGAGGCGTAGAGGCGGTGGGCGTTCTCCATGGTCTCGCGCGTCGGGGAGGCCCCGATGCGCAGGATGCGATCGAGCTCGATGCGATGGCCCTTGTACTCGCAGGCCAGCGCGAGAGTGATCGGCACCAGGTAGCGGTTCGAGTTCGGACGGAGGTTTCCCCCCACCGAGCGGGTCGGTCCGAGGAGGACGACCGCACGGTTGTAGTACCACAGCGCGACGTTCCCGACCTGACGGGCCACCTCGCCGGGGAGCCCGAGCGACTGGGCCCGCTCCAGGATCGTTCGCCGTGCCCACGCGTTCGTCGGGGGAAGCGGGCGCGGCGGTACCGGCGGGCCCGCGGCGCTCGGCGGCCCCCGCGCCGGGGCTCCCGCGCCCGACGCCGATCCGTCGATCCCGCTCGCCCGTGCCATCCCTCGGGCCCCGTCCGTGCCCCGCACGGCCCCCGTGCGACAGACGCTCATGGTCCATATGGTCATCGGATGGTCGCGGGCGGGGTGCCGCACCGCGACCGGCCCTTACGCGGCCCGGCGCCCCGAGACGCTTCGGCCGGGGGGCGGGGCGCGGGCCCGGCGGCGGATGGCGTCCCCGCGGTCGAACCGGACCGCGGCCGTCTCGGCCCCCAGGAACCCCGCGAGGTCTTCGGCCTCCGACGTAATGGCGTCGAGCGCCCCGCGGAGCGACGGGCCGAGCGGCCGCACCGTTACCGTCAGTGAGCCGTTCTTCAGCTCCTGCCCCCAGACGCCCGCGACGCGGCCGTGGATGAGGACGACGGGCGCGACCCAACCCTGGGGTCGGTACACCTCGTCCCGGTACGCGGGCGCGACCAGGTGGTCTCGTCCGGCGTGACCGAGCAGGTAGGAGTCGAAGTAGGGCAGCAGTCGCAGCGGCGGCTCCTCCCCCTCGTCCTTGGCGGTCAGATCGGGGAGGTCCCTTGCGAGGACGCCGGTCGGCGTCCGATCGAGCGACACGGGGGCGATCTCCGCCCCCAGACGGTCCCACGTGCGCTGCGCTTCCGAGCGAAGACAGCCGGTCCACCAGGCGAAGTCCGCAGGGCTCGCCGGCCCGAAGGCCGTCAGGTAGCGCCGAAGCAGCTCCGCCTCGGCCTCCTCGACACCGACCTCTCTCAGACCGTGCACCCACGCGTCGGCCCGGACGAACGTGGGTTCGTTCCCGCGGGGCGGACCGTGGCAGTACGTCCCCCGGACCGCCGCGAGGTGGAGCAGGTAGCCTACGGGCAGCGACAGTCGGCCCACCCGGATCCAGGCGGTCTTCGCCGCGTGGCCCCAGCCACCGCCCCCGACCCGCTGGCGCAGGGGAACCTTGAGCTCGGCCGACACGGCCTCGGCGATCTCCCCCCGCGTGGCCGGTGCGTCGAGGGCGGCGAGCGTGGCGTCCATCGCCCGGGTCAGGGCGTCGGCCGCGACGCCCCGGTTGCGCGCCCACCGGACCTCCCGCAGCACCCGGCGGACCGTCCCGCGTCCGAAGACGGCCGCGTCGCGCGCGGGGACGAGGTAGAGCGTCCGTCGCATGCACCACATCTTGACGAGGCTCCGCTCGGCGAACAGCGCCGCGCGGATCTGGGAACTGCGAAGGCCCTCGATCCGGGCCCAGAGCGAGACCCCGGCCGCGGCGAGCAGCTGCGCCTGCGCTCCGCCCATGTCCCCGACTACGGTGGCGGCATCTGCGCCGCTGGCGCGCGCCAGCAGGCGGTGGCGACGCAGGCGGAACCGGGTCACCTGGCGGCCGGTGACCGGCGGTGGGCGCGGTGGGCGCGCTCGGGGCCCCATTCGAGAGGGGTACGACGGCGTGCAGATGAAGCCCGGCCCCCGGGCGCCCCGGGAGCCACGGCGCCGGGGTGGGTTCGCGCCCTCGGAAAGGGAACGCGCCGGCGTCGGCCCTCCGGGGCGGCAAGGATCGGACGGCGCCACTCCCGGGCGTACGCCTCGTTCGGGGTCGGCCCAGGAGGGACCGTCGGTGCCGCGACCCTCAGACCTGGACCGTGCGCGGGCCGCTCGGTCACCGGCGACGTCCGGGCTCCCACGTCGCCCGAAGTAGCTCTCCCCCGCGACGGCCGCGCCGCCGTCCTCCGTCGCGTGCCCCGGTCGCCCGCGCCGGCCGGGTCAGGCGATCCGGGGCCAGTTCTCGAGGAGCTTCTTCTCGGCGACCGCGAGCGTCTCCGATAGGCTCGAGGCGCTAAGGTCGAGGCGCGCGGCGAGCTCGGTGAGGGAGATCCGACGGGGCACCTCGAAGTAGCCGGCCGCCATGGCACGGCGAAGCAGGTCGGCCTGACGGGCGGTGAGGACCCCGTCGCCACCTCCGGGGACAGCGCGCCGGATCGAGGCGAGCGTCGCCGAAGGGGCGGCCTTCTGAAGTTGGGCGAGGAGCTCTCGGATCTTCCGCTCCGGCGCGACGACCACCCAGGAGGCGACACCGGCGTCGATGACGAACGGGAAGCGACGCATGAGCCGGAGCTCGCGGAAGATGGCGACGAACGGCGAGGTGCGGTGCACGACCCGCAGGTGGATCCCGTCCGCCGTCGCCTCGAGCTCCTCCGCTTCTTCCACCGGAGGGAGCGCCCGAACCGCTTCGAGCCAGGGGCCCGGGGCGGGGGCGTGAACGCGGACGTCGCTCAGGCTCCGCCCTCGATCCAGATCCAGTCGGCTCATCACCTCGACCCGTAGCCCGGGGTTCTCGCGGGTGAGCCGGGCGACCCAGGCCGAATCCGGCAGCGGGACGCGAAGGCGGCAGATGCTGGGCGCCGGCCCCCGCGGGCCCTCGCCCGATGGCCGGGGCTTCGCCGGTTTCGGTCGATCCCCCTTCCGGGCCACGGGCGGACGAGCGCGCCGAGAGGAATAGGCGTTGTGCGCGGCGGACCGGGGAGGCCGAACCGTTTCGGGACGTCCCTTACCCCCTGGCCGGCGGTCGGCCGCCCGGAGCCCGATCCGGAGCGGACCATGCGGAAGGGAGCGTCCGTGCCCCCGGTCACGCCGCTCCATCCCGCGGACCGACCCACCTTGCCGCACGTCGGACGCCCCGCCCTCCCTCGGCCCGTTCCGGGCACCGGCACCGCGCCGGGGAAGGTCGGCCGGAGGCTCCGTCGACCTGCCCGGTGGGGGATCACGTGGGGGCCGTGCCGGTCGCCGCGGCTCGGGGCGATCCGGGGATCCGGAGGAGCGGGCCCACGCTGAACGTCCTTCCCCCCGGCGCGCCCCGCCCGGGTCGCCCGTCACAGGACGGGCTCCGCCTCATCCTGGCCGGGACGGCCTATCTGATGGCGATCTGCCTTCTTCAGATCGGTGTGGGGGTCTCGAGCGCGCTCGGGGGGGCGGGCTCGGCGCCGTCCCGCTGGACGGACGTGCGGGACGTCGTGGCCTTGTTCGGGTGGGTCGGGCTCATGATCAGCGGGGTCGGGGTCATCATCGTGCCGAACCACTTTCGCGTCGCGTTGCGACCCGCGATCCTCCCGCGGTTCCACCTCGTCCTGGCCAATGTCGGCCTGATCGGCCTTGTCGGGGCGCAGGCGCTCGGCAACGCGACGGCGGCGCTGGGGTTCCTGGGGGTCCTGTCGGTCTCGTACCTCGCCTTCGCGCTCGGGATCGTGCGGACGATCGCGCCGTTCCTCCGCGGGGCGAGCGAGACGGACCCGTCGCGTCCGCCGACCGCGGACGCGACCGGTGGACGCCCCCCGCGGCCGCGCTGACCGGCCCGTTCCGGGCCGCCGGCGCGGCCGTTCCCCCGGTCAGTCCCGCCGCCGGTGCTGGGGTTGCGGCAGGGGCGGAGGCTCCGGCTCCGCGGCGGGGCGGTCCACGTCGGGTTCGGCCGGGCCGCCCGGGGGAGCCGGACGGTCGGGGGGCGAGGCCGGTGCGAGCGCGGGCGGCTCCTCCGAACTGAGCGCGATGAGTTCCGGGGCGGCCGAGGCCCAGATGCGTTCGATCTCGGGGGCGCCGGCCCCGGCAAGGGGCGGCTGGAGGAAGAGCAGGACCGTCATCAGTACGTTGGTCCCCACGATGATGAGGAGCGCGGGCAGCAGGAGGTTCGCGGCCTGGGGGATCGTCCCCAGCGAGATGATCAGCAGCACGGCGGAGGTGAGCCCGCGGCCGTAGAGCGAGGCGACCGGGGCGGCCCACGTGGCCGGGACCGTCGCCGGGTGGGTGACGGCCGGCATCAGCAGGCGTCGGAGACCGAAGAGGAGGAGGACGATCGCGACGATCGCGACGCCCGGCACGAGCCCCGGGTTCGAGAGGGTGACCAGCATCCCGATCAGGAAGAGGAAGAAGGTGCGCAGGAGGAAGGCGATCTCGACCTCCACCAGCCGCAGCTCGCGGGAGATGCGGAACGGACGGACGCGGCGAAGCAATCGGCGCACGACCGCTTCGTTGCCGAGGATCATCCCGAAGACGAGCGCCGCGAGGATCCCGGAACCCCCGAGCGCCTCGGTGACGGCGTAGATCGCGAACAGGAAGCCCAGCGTCGCGAGCGCGGTGAACGGACGGTCCTGCCAGCCGTACAGGAACAGGAGCCAGACGAGGCCGGCGGCCACCCCGATGAGGATCCCCACGGGCAGCGGAAGGACGAGGGAAGCGGTGACGGTGAAGACGAGGTCGCCGCGCACCGGGCCGACCAGGGTGATGAGGGTCGTCACGGTCACGACCGCGAGGGCGTCCTCGATCGCGCCGTCGAGGTGGAGCATGTTGCGCAGGCCCGCCGGGAGGCGGAGCCGGTTGGCCAACGGGATGATCACCGCGCCCGAGACGCAGCCCAGCGACGCCGCGAAGAGCAGCGCCCGGACCCAATGGCCCGGGAAGAGGGCGACGAGGCCGACGGCGAAGAGGAGCAGCGTGCTCAAAAAGTAGCTCCCGACCGCGAAGAGGACCGCCGACCCGGCGAGCGGGCGAAGGAGGGTGAACTTGAGGTCGATGCCCGCGTCGAAGAGGATCAGGATCAGCGCGGCGATCCCGAGGAGGGGGGCGATCGTGAGCAGCGAGGACGACGTGAGAAGCCCCAGGATCGGGCCGGCGAGGATCCCGAGCGCGATGAGCCAGAGCACGTCCGGGACGCGGAAGCGCGTCGCCAGCCAGTCGGCGCCGAACCCGACGAGCAGCGTCACGCCGAGGAGCGCGAGGACGAGGGTCGTGCCCGACACGACGAGGAGCGTCACCCGGCGCCCCTGCGGGCGTGAGCGGACGCCCCCGTCCACGGGCCGTCGCGTTCGGCCCCGGTGCCGGGGTCGCCGTCGAACCCCGTGAGTCCCATGCCCCTGCCACCCCGGCGGGCACCCGGCGGCCGGGCGCGGCCGGACCCGCCCGATCCCGGAGGGCCCGCTGCGACTCCGAACGACCGACGCCCGATGTCGCTACGCTCTTGGTCGACCACGGATTTAGAACCCTCGCTCGGAGACCGCCGTCCGCGGCACCCGGCCCGCTCCGACCCGGCGGCCGGCATCGTGGACCGCTACCGTTGGGGACCCGGCGGGACCGGGACCCCGCCGAAGACCCCGCCCATCGAGTCGACGAACCGGTCGACGAAGCGGTCGCGGAACGTAGCGCCGTACGTCCCGACGAGCGAACGGACCCGATCGGGGGCGGAGACGCGGAAGCGACGCTGCCCGTCCACGTACCGGCTCTCGACGAGGTCGCTGCGGACCAGCGATGCGAGGTGGAAGGAGACCGTCGACTTGCCGACGGACAGGCGGCCGTGCACCTCGGAGAAGGTGAGGTCGCCGGCGGTGGTCAGCGCGAGGAGGATCGCCCGCTGGGTCGGGCTCTGGAGCGCCTGGAGAAGGAGGCGATCGGCCCACAGAAGGTCCGTGGAGAAGTAGAAGTCCCGGCGCCCGCCGCGTTCGCGGCGAAGGAGGTTCGCGCGGACGAGCCGGTCGAGGTGGTACGTCGCCTGGCCCCAGCCGAGGCCCAGCCGACGCTGCAGGTCGCGGGCGCTCGCCCCCGGGGTCTTGCGTACCTCCTCGAGGATGCGTCGCCGGGTGGGTTGGTCGCGGATCTCATCCATGCCCCACCACGCCGCGCGCCTCGGTCCGCGGCACCATGGCGTAGAAGAGGAGACCGACCGAGACGACGAGGAGGGCGAGCGGGGCCGGCTCGACGGCGAACTGCTCGTCGAGGAGGTTGTAGAGCTCGCTGACGAACGCGAGGAACCCGACGACCGAGATCAGCGCGAACCCGACCGCGACGGCCAGGAAGCGGCGTTCCTCGAACCGGCGGGCCGCGAGGACGGCCAGCGACCCCAGGACCGCCGCCAGGACCCCGAGACCGAAGGCGAGCAGCGCGGTGAGGGGCTCGGCCATCGGTGCGCTCCGGCCCACGGAGCCGGACCGACTACTTGGAGCCTCCGTCGACCGACGATCCCGGGTCCGACCGGGCTCCGCTTCGGTCCGCGGTCCGGTTCACGAGCGCACCGTAGAACGTCCTCCGGTCACGGACCCGTTCCGGCGGACGTCCGACGGGCCCCGGCTCCGCGATCGCGGCCCCCGCCGGCGCTCGTCCCGGAGACCACGACCGAGGCACGGGGGCGCTCAGGGCGCGCGGCGCGACGCGGCGAGGGGAGGTCCGACGGGGGCGGCCTCGGCCTGGGACGACTCGCCCGTCCTGCGGAAGATCCAGAGCTTGAGCCGGTCGAGGGCGACGGCCGCACCGGCGATGGCCGCGAGGAGCGCGAGGACCCAGGCGACGGGGATCGGGGTCATCAGAAGACCGAGCACCCCCATGGTGCTGAGCACGGCGATGTCGACCGACGAGGCGAGGAGGAGGTAGCGGCTCGGCCGGGAGCTCCAGAACGGGCCGCGCTCGCGCAGGAGGTACATCGTCGCCTGTCCGGAGAAGAGGAGGTAGAGGAACACGACGGTCTGGAGGGTGCCGATGCTCCAGTGGAAGACGGACAGGCCCAGCGCGACCAGGGTGAAGGACAGCGTGAGCCATCCGGCCGCCATGGACGCGCCGAGCAGGAGCAGCCGGCGCACGTTCCAGCGGTCCGGTTCGCGCGAGACCCGCGCCCGGTCCGTGCCCACGGAAATGGTCACGAAGTCGCCGGCGAAGATCATGACCAGGACGAGCAGCGGCGTCGTGACGAAGGCGTGGTAGACGAGGAACCCGACGCTCAGGAGGACGACGAGCTCGAGGTTCTTCGAGATCTTGTTGAGCATCCACGTGAGCATCCGGCGGTACACCCGGCGGCCCCCCTCGACGGCGGAGACGATGTCCCCGAGGCCGGGGCGGGTGAGGACCACCTTCGCCGCCGCCTTCGCGACGTCCGTCGCGTTCGAGACCGCGACGCCGACCTCGGCCTGCTTGAGGGCCGGCGCGTCGTTCACGCCGTCCCCGGTCATGCCGACGACGACGCCCGTGGCCTGGAGGGAGCGCACGAGATCCATCTTGTCCTCCGGGTAGACGCCGGCGAAGCCCCCGAAACCGCGGGAGGCCGACGCAAGCTCCGAGCGAGAGCCGATCGGTCCGGCGATGCCGAGCGTGCGTGCCACGGACTCCGCCGTGGGACGGGTGTCCCCCGTCACCATCACGACCCGGACCCCCATTTCCCGCAGCCGGGCGATCAGGGCCGATGCGTCCTCCCGGACCGGGTCCTCCAGGGCCACCAGGCCAATGAGCTCCGGTCGGCCCTCCGGCCCGGCCGCGACCGCCAGCACCCGGCACCCGTGGGCGGCGAGCTCGTCGACCCGTTCGGTGAGCCCGTCCGGGGCGTTCGCGTGCTGGGCGACGATCGCGGGCTGTCCCAGCAAGACCCGGATCTTCGCGCCGGCCTCCACCAGGACCGCCTCGGAACGCTTCGTGGCGGGGTCGAACGGCACGACCGATTCCCGGGCATAGCGCGGGAGTCCCTCGGCCGCGCGGAGGATCGCCAGATCGATCGGGTCCTGGGTCGCCTCGTCGCAGGCGGCCGCGGCCAGGGCAAGGACCTCGGCCGGGGAGCGGGGGCCGAGGGACGCGGTCTCCTCGACGGCCAGCCGGTTCTGGGTGAGCGTCCCGGTCTTGTCGGTGCAGAGCACCTCCATTCCGGCCGCCTCCTCGATCGCGGAGAGCCCGGTGACCAGGACGCCGGATTCGGCGAGGTGGCGCGACTCGAGGGCGTTCGCCACGGTGAACGTCGCCGGCAACGCCGCCGGGACCGAGGAGATGAGGAGGATGAGGATGAACGGCACGACCTGCAGGAGGCTCGACGCGCCGAGGAGCGAGTCGAGGACGATGAGCGCGGCGAAGGCCGCGTCGGCGACGGCCAGATAGCGCACGACGGTGAACATGAGGTCCTGGAGGTGGCCCCGACCCCCGGCGGAGCGCACCAATTCGGTGGTCCGACCGAAGTAGCTTCGGGGCCCCGTGGCGGTGACCACGGCCGTCGCTTCGCCCCGGCGCAGGATCGACCCCGAGTAGAGCGTCTCCCCGGGCCCCCGTCCGACCGACGCGGACTCCCCGGTGAGGGCCGACTGGTCCACTTCGACGCTACCGACCGTCACCCGGCAGTCCGCCGGTACGATGTCCCCCATCCGAAGGTGGACGGCGTCGTCCGGAACGAGCTCGCGGGCGGGCAGCGGCTGCCACCGCCCGTCGCGGCGCGCCCGCGCCATGACCTTCAGGCGGCTGCGGAGCAGTTCCACGGCGAGACGAGCACGCTGCTCCTGGCTCACCGAGAGGGTCGCGTTGAACACGAGCAGGCCCGCAAGGATCAACGCCTCGGGAAGATGGCCGAGCGCGAGCTCCAGCGCCAGGGCCACTTCGAGCATCCACGGGATCGGGCCCCAGAGCTCCCGCGCGAGGAGCCGACCGGGATGGGTGCGTTCTTCCGGAACCTCGTTGAACCCCGCCCGGGTCCGACGCGCTTCCACCTCCGCGGAGGTGAGGCCCGCTTCGCCCGGAGGCGGGGCTCGCGGCGGCGCGGCGGTCGCGGTGCTCATCGGTTCACTCCCTCCGCCCACCCGGGGGACGGCCTGCGGGCGCCCCCGCCGGGGACCTTCGGCCCTACATCTGCCCATCGACCTCGGGCCGTGCCGAACGGCTCGGGCGTCCGGTCCCGCCTGGGGCGGGCCCCCGGGACTCCGACCGAGGTCTCCGGGGCCGGTCGTAGGGAAGACGGGCCGGGCGGGTGCGTCGCGTTCCCGCGGGGGCGGGAGCGCGCTACGCTATTCCTTCTTCTCCTCGTCCTCGCCCTTGAGCCCCTTCTTCGCCGAGGAGCCCACGGCCTTCGCGCCGCCCCACAGGCCCTTGCCGATCTTGCCGGCGACGTTGCCGGCCTCCTTCGCCACGTGCAGGGTCTCGCCCGCGGCGTGATGGCCCATGCCCACCGCACGCCCGCACGCCGAGCAGGTCTTCGCCGTGTCCGCCAGCTCCGCTCCGCACCCTTCGCACTTCATGCGCCGTTCCTCCCTTCGGTGCGCTGGGGAGGGTCCTCCCGAGCCACCGACCACCGCAAGCACCGAAGCTTCTTTTGTGCCTGTCGATGGGGTCGGCGCAGGGTCCGGGCGGCCGGGCCGACCCCCCGCGGGGACCGACCGCGGCCCGCCGTCAATCCGGTTCAACGGAAGCGAGACACGCCGCGGTGGCGATGACCGAGGCATGTCGGTGAGCTACCCGGGGGCCAGAGCCCCCTTTGCCGTCGCGCCGCCTCCCTCGCCGTCCGCGTCCAGCGCGAAGACCCTGGTCCTCGTCGCATGGATCCTCCAGGCGATCGCCGCCGCGATCTTCCTCGGCGGGATCGGCTTCCTGGTCGTCTACTCCGTGCTGTATCCGTATCCCTTCGCGGCGCTCGCCGTGGCCGGGGGGCTCGCCGCGGCGGTGCTGTTGGGCGCCTTCCTGTATCTCGCCTACACGCTCTCCTTCGAGCGCATCCGCAACGGGCAACTGGCCGAAGCGCAGACCCCGACCCTCATTATCGGGGTCCTCTCGCTCTTCGCGGGAGTCCTTCCGGGGATCTTCTACATCCTCGGGTACGTGAAGATCGGCGACGCGCTCCGCGAGCAGAGCTGGTGGTTCCCGGGGGGCGCGCCGTTCTCCCCCGCTCCCCCGCCGCCGGCGCCCCCGGTGGTGTGCGGCGGCTGCGGGCGGTCGTACGCCCCGGGTTCGGCCGCGTTCTGTCCCGCATGCGGACACAAGCTCGTGGGGTGAAGGGATCCGTCCCGACCGTTCGACGGGGAACGTCGGCAAGGGGAGTTCGGCCCCTCACGCCCTGCGCAAGTCACGGCCGTCCCCGTCTGCCGATCGGATACCGATCCGGAATGCCTCCCGGCTCGGACCCCGTGCTTCGAGCAACTCCGAAACGTACCCGCACCCCCGCGTTCGCGGCCGTGGCGCCGTGGCGGAAGCCTTCGGCCCTCGTCCCGGTCCGACGGGGGAGGGCGTTGGATCTCGCGAACTCCCGGCCCTGCCCTTGCGCTTAGTATCGGTGTTCGGTCGACGCGGCATATGGCGGATCGAACATCGGCCGATCCTCTCTCGACAGCGATCGAGGCGGTGGAAGGGGGCAGAGGGACTATAGGGAGGCGACCCCTCCCCCGACGCGCGGGCCCGATGAATCCCCCCCACGTCGCTCGGTCCGGTCGAGACCTGCCGCCCCCCGCGGGGACCGTGCTCGTCCTGGGAACCGTCCTAGCGATCCTGCTCCTCCTCGTTCCGGGCGGAACCGGGGCCGGGTCGCCGGTCCGCCCCGCGGCCCCGGTCGCCCCATTCGGGGACCTACGTTCCGCGGCCGCTCACGCTGCGGCCGTTCCGTGCGCCCTCGGCCCCTGCCCGGCTCCCGCCGGGTCCGGCGCGGGGGCCCGGCCGGACGCCACCCCTCGCCCCGCGCTGCTCGGGAACACCCCGACCAACTGGCTCGTCGCGAACTGGAGCGGGGAAGGGATGATCGCCGAGGATCCGTCGAACCCGATGAACTTCGTCGCGGGCAGCCTCTATCAGGAGCCCGGGTCACTGAACAACTCCACGATCTACAACGCCGAGGGCGTGAGCGGTGCCTACGCCTCCTCGGACGGGGGACGCAGCTGGTACGTCCAGCCGCTCCCGGCCTGCGAGTTCCACATCGCGGACTCGGCGTTGGCCTTCGGTCCGGGCGACCATGTCGTCTACATCGACATGGGGTGGGGAACCTCGGCGACCGGTTGCAACTGGTCCGGTGTGACCGGCTACGGGGTCTTCGCGACGACCTCCAGTGACGGCGGATACACGTGGGGGACCCCCGTTTCCCTGCGCGGGAACGGCAGCTTCTCGTTCGACAAACCGTGGGTCACGGTCGACCCGGTCACGGGAGAGTACTACGCGGCGTACACCGACGATGGGGCCAGTTCCCAGATCTACCTTCAGAACTCGACCGACAACGGTTCGACGTGGAGCACCCCGGTCCGCGTCAGTACCACGCTGACCGACAGCATGCGCGGGGTCGAGCTGGCGGTCGATGCTACGGGAGCGCTCGACGCGGTCTGGGCCGACCAGACCACCGCCACGGTGGAGTTCGCGCGTTCGACCGATCACGGGGCGAAGTTCTCGACGCCGGTCAGCCTCGGCACGACCCCCACGGCGTACTCGAGCCCTGCCCCGGACGGCTTCCGAGCCTATCTCCTCCCCACCCTCGCCGTGGACCGTTCTCCATCGAGCCCCTACGACGGCCGGATCTACGCGGCCTGGCAGAACGGGAGCGGAGGGTCCGCCGGCTCTCCCTTCGTCTCCGAGGTCTATTCCACCGACAACGGCACCCGCTGGAGCGCACCGCAGAAGGTCAACTCGGACTCCCTCTACGAGGACTTCCAGCCGTCGCTGGCGGTCGACCCCAACGGCACGCTCTTCGCGGACTGGTACGCCGAGAGCGCGACGTCCGGCCACTACCGACTCCAGGCCTCCGAGTCCCACAACGGGGGCAGGACGTTCGACCCGGAGGTCAACGTCTCCGACACGGACTCGTACCCGTACTATCCCGGCCTCGGCTATGCCTGGTGGATCGGCGACTACACCGACATCGTCGCCGACGCCCACGGAGCGCATCCCCTCTGGACCGACGCCCGCGGCGCACAGGAGTGGAGCTGCACCAGTTGCCTCTGGGGCAACGACTACAACATCTCGATGTACACCGCGGATCTTGTGAACTTCTCCGTCACCTCGACCGTACCGGTCAACCTGAGCGTGGGCGGGTCCGTACCGGCCTCGGGCACATGGTCCGTCGGCCCGGCCGGCGCCTACGGTGACTGGCTGGTCGGCGAGAACTACTCCCTTACGGCCCCGATGTACGGGAGTCTCAACGGCAGCCCCGAGTACTTCGCCTCGTGGTACGGCCTCTTCTACTCCACCTCCGCCACGGTCCGCGGGTCGGTCACCGGGGACGCGGCCCTCTTCGCCTGCTACACTCCGGTCCTCAACGGTGTCTGCCGTGCGCCCGGCGCCGCCGGATTCCTCTCCGTCTCCGGTGCCCCCGCCAACGCCACGGTCCGGGTGGACGGGCAGCCGACGCCGCTCACCGCGGGGGCGCTGAACGCCACGGTCCGGCCCGGAACCTACTGGGTGAACGTCTCCGCGCCCGGCTTCTACGGCCTCCACGCGGAAGTGAACGTGACCACGGCGAACGTGAGCGGCGTCAACGCGGCGCTCCGGCCGTACCCGGGATGGATCGTGGGCTCGCTGCGCCCGCTGGGGGCCGAACTCCTGGTCGATGGCGCCCCGATGCCCCTCACGACGACCGGAACGTTCAACGTCTCCGTGGCGCCGGGGGTCCACGCGGTCACGGCCTCGGACGCGCTCTACGCCAACTTCACGGACCGTGCGGTGGTCGTCGGTACGAACGCCACGGCGGATCTCGTGATCGACCTCGCCGCCGACGCCGGTATCGTCCACGGGGTGGTCTCACCGGCCGGCGCTGCGGTGACGCTGAACGGTCAACCGCTCGCGACCCCGGGAGGCTCCTTCCGCCTCATCCTGCCGATCGGCACCTACTGGTTGAACGCCAGCGCGGCCAACTACCAGCCGCTCACGAGCGGACCGGTCACGGTGCTTCCGCTGTCGAACTCCACGGTCAACCTCACCCTGATGCTGGCCCTGGGGACGATCGCGGGGAGCGTGGACCCGCCGTCCGCGACGCTGCAGGTGGACGGCACCGTCGTCCCGCTCGTGGCCGGGAAGTACAACGTGACCCTCACGACGGGACCGCACGACTGCAACGCGTCCGCGGCCGGCTACACCGGCCAGGACCTCCTCGTCTATGTGAGCCCGGAGGCGACCACCTGGCTGAACGTGAGCCTGGTCGCGCCCCCCGGGTGGATCGTGGGCCGCGTGAACCCGGTCGGGGCGACGGTACTGGTCGGATCCTCCCGCGTCGGCCTCGCGCCGGACGGGACCTTCAATGTCTCCGTGCTGGCCGGGACCTACCGTCTCAGCGCGAGCGAGGGCGGCTACGCTTCGGTCAGCCGCAATGTGACGGTCGTCGCCGGGGCCGCCGTGGCGGCGGACCTCTCCCTGGCCCCCCTCCCCGGAGGCGCGACGTGGGCCGCGTCCCCAGTGGTCCTCGCCGGGATCGCGATCGTCGTGATCGCGGCCGTCGCCCTGACCGTCGTCTTCGTCCTCCGGCGATCCCGCGGCCGCGGACCGCCGTCGAGGACGCCGCGACGACCGGTGCCCCCCGCCCCCAGCGCCGGGCGGCCGCCCGGCCCCTCCCGTCGCTAACGCCGCCGTCGCCGGAGTAGGAGAAGGGAGCCGAGCACGGCCACAAGGGCGACCCCGACCCCGATCGACCCGTCGATCGCTGGGGTCTCCCACCACGCCGGCGCGGCCGGGACGCCGCCGGCCGGGGCCGAAGCGGGGGCGATCGTCAGGGGAAGGGAGGCGTTCGCGGTCATCCCGACGGCGTCGGTGACCGACACCTCGACCGTGTACGGGCCCGCCGCGGTCGGGAGGCACGCCAGGGTCGAGGCGTTCTGCGAAAGACAGCCGGGGGGAAGTCCGCTAAAGATCCACCGGAACGGGGGCGTCCCTCCGCGGAGCGTGGCGTTGAGCGTGAGGCGCTGGCCGGCGATCGGGGCCGACGGGGCGCTCGCCAGGCCTCCGAGCGTGAGGGCCGGGCTGACGGCCAGCGGGATCGCCGATGCCGTCACGGTCCCGCCGTTCGCATCGGTCGCCTCGGCCCCCACCCGGTAGGTGCCCGGCGCGGTCGGAGCGCAGACCAGGACCGGGGCCGAGCCCTCGCAGCCGGCCGGGAGGCCGGACCAGACGATGCGGAGCGGGGGCGCCCCACCGGAGGCCGAGAAGGTGAACGTCGACGACTGCCCCACGTCGAGAACGGCCCGTGTCGAGGCGAGCGTCGCCGCGCCCAGGTCGGGGACGACCGAGAAGTTCAGGGGGCCGGCGGTGGCCGAATCCCCCACGGTGTCCTGCACGGTGACCGTCACCCGGTTGGACCCGGTGGCCATCGGAACGCAGGGTACCGTGGACGCGTTGAGCGCGGGGCAACCGGTGGGCAGCCCGTTCCAGATGTACCGGTAGAGGGAGCTCCCGTTGACGACCGTGACCGCGAAGGTGACCGTCTGCCCGAGGTCGATCGATCCCGGGGTGGCCGTGGGCCCGCGCAGGTCGAGCGGCGTCGAACCGACGACCACCGACGCCGTCGCGTTCGCGGTGCCGCCGAGGGAGTCGTTCACCGTCGCACGGACGGAGTAGCCGCCGGCCCTCGTGTAGGTGTGGGTGACGTTCGGTCCCGCGCCGCCCTGCCCGTCGCCGAACGCCCAGGCGATCGCGTACGGCGCGACGCCGCCGAGGACCGTCGCACGGAAGTCGACCGAGAGGGGCGGCGGCCCGTTCGCGGGCAGGACCTCGACGGTGAGTCCGAGGGCCGGGTGCACGACGACGGTCGTCGGCGGGGAGAGCGTCTGGCTTCCGTTCGCGTCCGCGACGTGGACCACCACGCGGAAGGGGCCGGCGCCCACCGGGACGCACGTCAGCGACGAGGCG
>JAKAOB010000108.1 GCA_021812305.1 Thermoplasmata archaeon | reverse complement strand
CCACGGCCCGGCGGTGGGAGCGGAGGGCCTCCACGGCGCCGCCCGCCGGACCGAAATGACTGTACAGGATCTGCCGGGGGGCAAGGTGGGCCATGGCGTCCAGGCTCGCGAAGAGCGCCTCGAGGTCGAGGTCGGGCGGGGGCACCGCGGGACGGGCCCTCCAGCTTCCCTCGAGGTGGACCCCCGCCGCGTCGCCGGTCAGCAGCGCCCGAAGCCGCTCGTCGAAGAAGGCCAGGTGGTGCCGCGCGTGGCCGGGGGTCGCGAGGACCTCGAGCGCGCCTCCCCGGAGGGAGAGCCGCTCGCCTCCCCGGAGCGCCTCGATCCGGGCGGCCGGCACCGCCTCGATCGGTCCCCACAGGGGATCGGCCGCCGCTCCCCACGCCCGTCGGGCGCTCGCGATGAGGCGCGACGGGTCGACCATGTGCGCCACCCCGGCCTCGTGCACATAGAGGCGGGCGTTCGGGAACATCCGGGCCGCCGCCCCCAGCCCACCGGCGTGGTCGAGATGGATGTGCGTGACCAGGACGCGGCGGATCTCGGTCGGGTCGATGCCCGCGCTCGCGAGTCCGGCGCGCAGGGGCTCGCGGCAGGTGGTGGGTCCGGTTTCCACCAGCGTAAAGCCCTCCTCCTGCGGGAGGAGGTAGCTCGCGACGAGCCCCTCGTGATCGCGGAACCCTAGGTCGAGGAGCAGGCGACCCTCCCCGAGCTCCCGTGCGTGCGGCGGCTTCATCGTTCCCTCACAGCGACGGATACCCCAGCAGGAGGAGCGCGCCCAACCCCACGGTGAACACCAGCGACGCGCCGAACGAGGCGCCCCAGAGCGTGGGGTTCCAGCGGAGCACTTTGCGTCCGTCGAGGGGACCGACCGGGACGAGGTTGAACGCCGCGAAGATCCCGTTCACGAGGGCGAGGAACGTGAGCGCCACCCACAGCTCCACGGAATGCGTAAGGGGCCAGGCCACGACGCTCGCGCCGAAGAAGACCCCTCCCTCCCCGAGGTTGACGAGCGGGCCGGCGAGGCTCGTCTCGCCCCACTCGCGACGACTGCCCATCCCGCCGATGACCGTGGCCCCCGGCAGGGCGAACAGGAAGCCCAGGAGCGACGTCGCGAGGGAAAAGAGCAGCCCCGCGGGCGACATCCGAAATTCCGCCCAAAAGCCGTGGCGCTGGGCGACGACCTTGTGCGCCATCTCGTGGGCGACGAATCCGGTGAGCGCGGCCACGGCGGCGATCCCGAGGCCGAGGGCGAAGTTGGAGAGATCGAGGTAGCCCGGAACTCCCGAGACGGAGATGCGGGCGCGGACGATCGCGATGTCGAGCGTGAGCACGAGGAAGGCGACCACGAGATGGAGGATCTCCGTGCGGGACGTCGTGACGCGGTACGACTCCCGCGGGGGAGGACCCCACAGGAGGTCCGGGTTGGGACGCAGCCGCATCACGGCCGCACCGCCTCGGAGCGGCCGGGCCAGTTCTCGAACGGGAGGGCCGAGGTCGGGACCTCTCCGGCCAAGAGCGCCCGCACCAGGCCCACGCTCTCGGCGAGCCGGGGTCCGGGACGACTGAAGTACGCCTCATCGGCCAGCACGACCCGACCGGTGCGGGCCAGCCGGTCCAGCCCGTCAACTACCGTGGGGGTGGCGGCGATCTCCCGCCGGGTGCGTTCGAGGGCGAAGCTGCACGGGCTCACGACGACGAGGTCCGGGCGCTGCGCGGCGAGCTCCGCCCAGGTGGTCCCTCGGGCGCTGTCCCCTGGGGCCGGTCCGATCTCCCGGGCGCCGGCGGCCCGGATGAGGTCCGGGGTCCACAGTCCGGAAAGGATCGGGGGGTCGACCCACTCGACCACGGCGACCGTGGGGGCAGGGGACGTTCCGGTCGGTGCCGCAGGTCGGGTCCGCCGGCGCAGTCCGTCCGCCATCTCCGCCGCCCGGGTGCCCTCCCCGAGGGCCTCGCCGAGCGTCTCCAGGCTCTCCCACACCCCCGCCAACCGGGTCGGAGAGAGGGAGACGATGCGAGGATCGACCCCGGCAGCACGGCAGCCGTCCACGACCTCGGCATCGGTGACGGAGCAGACCCGGCACAGGTCCTGCGTGAGGATGAGATCCGGCCGAAGCTCGGCCAGACGCTCGAGGTCGAGGAGGTAGAGGCTCT
Organism: Thermoplasmata archaeon; assembly: GCA_021812305.1. Lineage (GTDB taxonomy): Archaea > Thermoplasmatota > Thermoplasmata > Lutacidiplasmatales > UBA184 > Lutacidiplasma. The sequence continues at coordinate 3,047 of JAKAOB010000108.1, read as the reverse complement.
CACCGGATCGCAGCGAGGCCCGTACGCGGGCGTCGATCTCGGACGAAGGGCGGTCGGAGTCGTGCCACCGGGCGCGCATCACGGGGGGAAGCCGGCGGACCTCGCTCGGGAAATCGCACTCCTCGCTGCGGCCCACGAGGTCGGCGCCGCGGCCGAGGGCGTAGACCATCTCGGTAGCGCTCGGCAGCAGGGAGATCACCCGCACGTCCCAGGACCCCCGCGACGGGAAGCCACCCGGGGGCGCGTTACTTAGCTTTGCGGGGGCGGCGGGGCGTGCGCGCGGTGCCCTTGCGGCGCACGGGCTTCGCCGGGGGCGTCCGGGCCTCCGCCGCGCCCTCCGGCGCCTCGGTCGGGGCGAGGACGGGAGGGGCGGGGGGGACCGGCGCGGGCGGAAGGCGGTGGCCCGGGGGCGGGGCGACGCGCGCCGGAGGGGGAAGGCCGAGGTGGAGGCACAACGCGCGCTCGCGCTCGGCGTCGAGCCCCAGCGTGCGTGCCCGGTCGCGCTCGGCACCGGCGGCCGAGGACTCCCCGGTGCGGTCGAGGGCCACGGAGTGCAGAAAGCGCATGGACGGGTCCTCGGGGGTCGCCTCGAGGATCGTCTCGATCTCGGCGCGGGCTTCGGGCCAGCGGCCCTGGGCGATCAGCGCGGCGATGAGGTTCGCACGGACCTCGATCCGGCCCGGCACCTCGTCCAGGATCTCCCGGTACGCGGCGACCTCGCGGTCGACCTCGCCTCCCGCGCCGAGGACCGCGGCCTTCCCGAGCCGTGCGTCGAGCTCCTTCGGGTCGAGCGCGAGCACCCCGTCGAACGTGCGATCGGCCTCCGTGATCAGGCCGAGGGCGAGCAGGGAGCGGCCGATGCCGATGCGCGCGGGCACGAACTCCGGCTTGAGCTCGTTCGCCTGGCGGAAGAAGCGCAGCGCAAGTGCCGGGACGCCCCATTCGAGCCAGGTCCGGGCCCGGCCCATGATCGTGTCGAGCTCGAGGGCGCTCGGGAGCAGCCGCGCCCGCGTGCCGGTGACCGCCGGCTTCGGCTCGTCGCCGAGGTACGACCCGAGCCCGAGGCCCCGGACCAGCTCGTGGAAGCGCCGGTCCTCGACGAGCGTACCCTGGCGCCGGACGACCTCCGTCCCGAGAGCGAGGGGCAAGCGGCCGGGCGACAGGACCACCAACCGGGGGGGGGCGGTCGGTACCTCGTTGAAGAGCTGCTGGATCGTCTGGAGGCTGGTGCGGTTCGGGTCCTCGAGGAAGGCGAAAAGGAACCCGTCGCTCGTCTTGAGCAGGAGCCCCTCGGGGATCCGGCGCACGGCGTCCATCCGCTGGCCCATCGCCTCGGCCAGCCGGCTCACGAGCTCGACGAATTCCGGCGCCGCCATCGGCGAAGGATAGACCCCATCGTTAAATAGGTAGAGACCTCGATGCGCACCGCCGCCGTGAACTTCCTCGAGCTCGCCGCCTACAAGCCCCGGATCGAGGCCGAGCTTCGGAGGCAGTACGCGGACGCGCGGCGGTCCGCCCGGCCCGTCTTCCGCCCGTACCTCGACCTGCTCGCCGAATTCACGCTCCGGGGGGGCAAGCGGTTCCGGGCCCTCCTCGTGCTCGCCGGGTACCACCTCGCCACGGGCCGGGAGCCGTCCGGGGCGCTCTCCGCCGCGGCCGCGCTCGAGCACTTCCAGAGCTGGATGCTCATCCACGACGACATCATCGACCACTCCGAGGAGCGGCGCGGCGGCCCGACGCTCCACCGGTCCCTGGCCCGCCAGCACGCCGAGGAGCAAGGGCTGGGCGCGAGCGCGGAGTACGGGGTCGCGCTCGGGATCACCCTCGGGGATCTCGAGGAGCCGTTCACCGTGGCCGCGCTGGGGGCGGCCCGGGTCTCCGAGGGCCGCCGGGCCGCCGCCCTCTCCGAGTACGCCCGCATGACCCGCGAGACCGCCTTCGGCCAGCTCCTCGATGTGCGCAACGGCTCGCGCCCGGTCTCGGCGGTGACCGAGCGCGACGTCCTGCTCGTCCACGAGCTCAAGAGCGCCTACTACACCGTCGCCTCTCCCCTGCGCATCGGGGCCAGCCTCGGTGGGGCGCGCGGGAACCTGCTTCGCCGGCTGGACGAGATCGGCGTCGACCTCGGCGTCGCGTTCCAGCTGCGCGACGACGTGCTCGGGGCGGGCCTCGGCACCGGGGACCCCGGGAAGAGCGCGAACGACCTCGTCGAAGGGAAGCGGACGCTCCTCGTCGTGCGGGCGTGGGCCCGGGCCGGGAACGAGGGCCGATCGCTCATCGAACGGGTCCTCGGCCGCGCCGACGCCCCGGCCACGGACGTGGCCGCGCTGCGCGAGCTGATCCGCGCGACCGGCAGCCTGGACTATTCCGAGCGTCGGATCACGGCCCTGCGGCGCCGCGCGTCGCGTCGCATCGCGGCCGCCTCCGGCCTCACCGGGGCGGGACGATCCCTGCTCGAGGAGATCGGCGACCGACTGGTGGACCGCTCGGTCTAGCGCGCTACGGGGACGGGGCGCCGCCGGGCGAGACGCCCGCGGCCTGCAGCGCGTCGGAGAGCTCCTTCTGCATCGTCGTGAAGCGCTCCTTGAGGTGGTTCTCCTGGCGCTCGAGGGCCTTGACGCGGACCTCCAGCGTTTCCTTCTCCTCGGTGAGAAGGTCTTCGACCTCCTTGCGCCCCTTCGCGCGGACCAGCAGGCTCCCGATCGGCCGGTAGATCGGCGCATCTTCCGGGACCGTGCGGATCTCCTCGAGCGTGTGCGTGGTCTCCCGCAGCTTGAGGTCCATCTGCAGGCGCTGCTGGGAGAGGGTCGTCAGGTCCTGCTGCAGCCGCTGGAACTGGCGGAGTTCGTTCTGGAGCTTCGCGGGGATCGCCACGGCCCCGCGAGGCCGGGTCGGCCTCAAAAGCGCTTCGGGCCGAGGGGGCCTTGGGACATTAATGTCGGGCCTGCTCCGCCGGGCCTATTGAGCGGCGACCCCGCTCCACGGGATGATCCCGGCGATCCAGCGTAGCTGGGCCAGTCGGGTCACGTTGTGCTGCACGAATCGCA
>JAKAOB010000107.1 GCA_021812305.1 Thermoplasmata archaeon | reverse complement strand
CTCGACCACGCTTCCGCCGGTCGCGAGGCGGTTCTTCAGCGAGCGGGTGATCTCCTCGAGGTCGACCCCGGGGGGAAAGCCGGAGATGACCGTCGCGGGCTTGTTGTATCGTCGGGGCTCGGCGCGCACGCGGATGCGGGCGGTCTCCCGGTCCAGGGCGGAAAGGATCTCCTCGAACTCTTCGTTGCCCATCGGTCGGAGCTACCTTCCTACGGTTCCTCGGCGGCGAACGGGGCCACGGCCATAAAGAATCTCCCGGCCCCTGGAAGATGCGGGTCGGGACGATCCGAACGTCGGCGGTGGTCGATACGCACCGACCGTTCCATGGCGCTGGAGGGGATGAACATTGTGGGTCCCCCCACCGCGACTAGCCGCCCTGCCAGCGGTAGAGGCGCAGCGCGATCGCCGTCCCCACCACGGCGCAGACCACGAGGAGCGCCGCGTAGAGGGCCAGGGTGCCGGGGGACGCCGGGGTGATGCCGAGCGCCCCCTGGACGAGCAGGGCGGCGTACGTGGCCGGAAGGAAGTGGGCCGCCGCCTGCCACAGCGGCGGGAGGCTCGACAATGGGTAGTACAGCGGCGAGAGCATGCCCAGGATGGTGAAGGTGAGGTTCCCGACGGGCCAGATCTCCCGCTGGCTGGTGAGACGGCTCGAGATCGCGACCCCGATGGCGCTGAACAGCAGCCACAGCACCGCGATGCCCCCGACGAGCGCCACGGCGCCGAAGAGGGGAACGGGGTGCCCTAGGCTCACGACGAGCAGGCCCGCGAGGACGAGGAGCGCCGGCGCGGCGGGGATCAGGTTCGACAGGGCGATCCCGAACAGGTAGCGGATCTTCCCGAGCGGGGAGGCGACGAAGAGGTCCTGCAGGGCGTTCTCGATCCGCCAGGTCGCCGAGTCGCCGAGGACCCAGCTGCCGATGTTCTGGGTCGTGAACAGCATGGCGCCCACGATCTCGAGCGGGAAGAGGCTCGCGGGCGAGATCAGGCGCAGGAAGTACAGGAAGATGAACGGCAGGAGGATCGGGGCGATCGTGCTCGCCGGGTTGCGCGAGACCCAGCGCCAGCCGATGAGCGCGAAGGCCGGAAGGACCCGGCCTTCCGTCGCGGGGGCCGCGGCCATCAGCGCTCCTGCGCCGAGCGGCGCGCCCAGTAGACGGTGATCAGGAACAGGCCGAACGCGGCGACGCCGACGGCGCCCGCGGCCAGCGCGATCTCCGGGGGAGCGAGCAGGCCCGGGTCGAGCGAGTTCTGCAGCAGCGCGGCCGCGGCGCTCGGGGGCAGCAGGAGCGCCACCGGACGCAGGCCGGCCGGCCAGAGACCCAGGGGGTAGAACACCGGTGGCAGGACGCCGAACAGGTTGTACAGGAGAGAGGCGTACGACCAGATCGCCCGCATGTCGTGGAACGCCGTCGAGAGGATGTAGCCCATCGAGGCGGCGAACAGCCAGACCGCGAGGACGAGACCGGCGAGGAGCAGCGCCGTCACGACGGGAAAGCGCAGCACGGCCTCGGCGATGACGACCAGCCCGACCACGGGCGGCAGGTAGGCGAGGAAGACGCCCACGGCGATCCCGAGGAAGTACGCCTCGGGGGTGAGGGGGCTCGCGAGGTAGAGCTCGTTGAGCTTGTGGTCGACGCGGATGTAGGCGGCCTCGTTGAGCACGCGCTGGCCGAGCGAGAACGCCGAGAAGACGATCGCGCCGAGGAGCGCGATGCCGAAGTAGCTCGGGGCCAGGATCGCGACGAAGACGAGGAGCACGACCTGGACGACCATCGAGGTGAAGATCGCCAGGGCCTCGTGGAGCTGGACCCTCAGTTCCGTCGCCGCGAACGCCAGCACCCCGCCGAACCGGGGGAGCCAACGGTGCCGGACGCCCTCAGCCGGCCTCATCATCGATCGACCGCCCGACCACCCGGAGGAACGCCTCCTCCAGCGTCACCGGTCCCACCGTCGCGGTCAAGCGCTCGCGCACGGCGATCCCCAGGATCTCGGTGAGCCGACCCGGGTCGACGATCACGTGGACCGTATCGCCGTCCGGGACGACCCGGCCGAAGGTGCGCAGCGTTTCCGTAAGCCGGGCCCCCTGGGGAACGGTGACCCGCAAGGTCCCGCCGACCTCCTGCTTGAGCGTCGCGGCGGTCCCTTCGACGAGGACCCGGCCGCGCTCGACGATGTAGAGGCGGTCGGCGAGCGCCTCGGCCTCGTCCAGGTAGTGCGTCGTCAGCAGGATCGTCGACCCCTCCCGGGTGAGGTCGCGGAGCGACTGCCAGACCCCCCGTCGGGCGAACGGGTCCATCCCGATCGTCGGCTCGTCCAGGAAGAGGAGCGGGGCCCCGGTCGCGATGACCGTGGCGACCATCGTCCGCTGCTTTTGACCCCCGGAGAGGGTGATCGCGAGCCGGTCGGCGACCTCGGCGAGCTCCATCGCCGCGAGCGCCCGCTCGCCGCGGTCGTGGGCGACCTCCCGGCTCATGCCGCGCGAGCGCAGGTAGGTGTAGACCTGCTCGCGCGGGGTCAGGTGGAAGAACGGCTTGCCTTCCTGCGGGACGACGGCGATCTCGGGACGCACGAGGTCCGCCGCGCGCCCGACGTCGTGGCCGAAGACCTCCACGCGCCCGCTGGTCGGGGCGAGCAGCGTTGCCGCGATCTTGAGGAACGTCGTCTTGCCCGCGCCGTTGCGGCCCAGCAGGGCGACCCGCTCCCCCCGGTGGACGGACATCGAGACGCCGTTGAGGGCGTCGATCCGCGGGCCCCGCCGGGGGGCGTAGACCTTGCGGACGTCTTCGGCGAGGAGCGGCTCATTGGGCATGGAGTCCCGCCGACCTCCGAGGACCTATTTAACGGGCCGACCCGGCGCGGGCGGCCCCGCGACTACCGGGGGGTACGGGGGCTTTGCGACCGTCCCGGCGAACCCGCCTCGGACGGTGGGGGCGGGAGCGGCGGGGTGAACCCATAGGCCCGCTCGTCGATCGGCCGCAGCCCGGTCCCCTCCGAAGCCGACCGGGGGTTGACCGGCCAGGAGTCGGCGCGCCAGCAGGCCCGGGCGAGAAGATCGCCGACCGCCGCCGGGATCCCCACCGAAGCGACGAGGAGACGGACGTCGGCCTTCGACAGCTCTCCGAGGAGGGCGAGGACGACGAAGTAGACGACGAACCCGAGGAGGACCCCGGCGGCGAGCTGGTAATAGCGGTTCACCGGCAACAGGTCGTTGAACTGGGCCACCGCCACGAACGCGGCCGCCGCGCTCCCGAGGAGGGTGAGGATGGGCCGGATCTGGATGCGCACCGCGAGCAGCCGTTCCATGAAGTACGTGTTGAGCCCCAGCGCCGCGATCGAGGAGATCAGGACCGCGAGGCCCGAGGCGTCCAGCCCGGCGAGACCGAAGAGGTCGATCGGCCGCATGAAGACCAAGGCGCCCACGACCAGTGTGGCCACCTGGGCGGAGGTGAGGTAGAGCTCGAGCCGCTGCTGCCCGACGGAGTTGAGCGCGGTGCCGATGATCTGGCTCAGGGCCGCCGGGAGCGCCGAGAGGGCGAGGAGGGCCAGGGCCGTCGCTCCCTGGGAGGCGTACGGGGCGCCGTTCATGATGTTGAGGATGTTCGTGCGGTAGACCGCGAGGCCCATGACGACGGGGATGACGACCATCGCGGTGTAGCGGAGCGCGGCCCACGTCCGCACCCTCACGAGCTCGTAGTCCCGCTTCTGGTGCAGGCCGGACAGGTGCGGGAAGAGCGGGACGGCCACCGCGGCCGGTATGGCGAGCGCGAGGATCCGGTAGCCGTTCGCCGCGAGGAAGACGTTGTAGATGTTGAGGTGGTAGTCCACCACCACGATGAACTGGATGAGGGTGCTGGCGACGTAGAGCAGCAGCAGGCTGCCCATCAGCGGCCAGGCGAACGTGAACAGCCGGCGCGCGACCGGGCGGCTGAAGCGCGTGAAGCTGCGGGTGACCGCCGGGGCGCTGAACAGCGCGGCCACGCCGGCCCCGAGGAGGTAGGCGTACGTCACCTCCGGGATCAGGTTGGGCGCCGGGTAGGAGTGGATCGTCACCGCGACGAACGTGAGCGCCGAGGTCCGGACGATCGACTCGATCAGGAGCGGCAGTTGGCCGCGGATCGAGTCGCCCTGCGCCACGAACAGCTGGGAGTAGACCGTGGAGACCGTCCAGAGAAGCGGCAGCGTCATCCACAGGGCGAACAGGCCGAGGTACTGGGCCGGCGTGTAGCCCAGCGCCGGGCCGAGGGCGAAGATGAGGACCCCGCCGAGGGCCACCATCGAGGCGCGCAGGAGGAAGTACGTCGCCGTCGAACTGCGGGGGGGGTCGCCCCGCGCGACGAAGAACGTGAACGCCGAGCCGATCCGTAGGTCGGCGATCATGTTGATCGACGACGCGAGGAGCAGGAACAGCTGGAAGGTCCCGAGGAGGGCCCGACCGGCGCCGCTGACCCCTGCGCCGACCCCGTGCGAGAAGAAGTAGGACGGGATGAATCCGAGGAACTGGATCAGGATCGAGACCGCAAAGACCGCCGTGGAGCTGAGACCGAGGGCCCGTCGGGGGGGTGGCGAGCCTTCCCCGGAGGTCATCGGTGCCCCGCCCCTCCCCCGTCCGCGACCGGCGGGCGATCCATGAACGGCACCCCTCTTATCCCTCGCCTCGGAGGCGCCGGAGGTCACTCGACCCGCTGGGAGGTCGGCGGTTGGTCCGGGGCGATCGGCTCGTAGACCTCCACCCAGGCCCCGTCCGGGTCGGAGAGGAACGCGAGCCGGGTCCCGTCCTCCTCGAACGGCGGGATGCGGACCCTCCCGCCCAGCCGCACGAGGCGGGCCACCGTCTCGGCCACGCCGCGGACCCGGAACCCAAGATGATCGAGCTCGTCCCCCTCCCGGTAGGGCGGAGCGTCCGGATAGAAGTTGAGCTCGAGGACCGCCCCGCTCTCCGGGTCCACGAGCTCCGCCCAGACGCCTCCGGCCGACATGCGGCCCTCGCTCCCGGGTCGCAGCCCCAGGCCTTCGCAGTAGAAACGGCGCGAGCGCTCGAGGTCCCGGACCCGTATCCCGGTGTACTCGAGCACGTCCCTCCCACGGAGTTCGGATAGAAAGGTTCCCCCTCGCCTAGGAGCCCGTAGCCCTACCCTGTTTGAGGGCCGAAATTTATCGCGCGTTGGCCGTAGCGGCCTTTCGACCCCTACCATTCGGTTCCTCGGACCGTCAGCCG
>JAKAOB010000106.1 GCA_021812305.1 Thermoplasmata archaeon | reverse complement strand
CGCTTCGCCGGTCGCTCCTCCGGGTCCGCGGTCCCGGCGGCGACGGGAGGCCGGGAGCTGCGTACCGTGGACTACCTCGTCGTCGCCGCCCTCCTCGCGGGGTTGTGGCTCTTGCTGCCCGCCGTGGCCGCGAGCTCCCTCGCGACCGCCACGATCCAGCTGTACTACTTCCTCGCCGTGGCGGTGGCCTCGACGGCGGTCGTCCTGTCGCTCGGTCTCCGCTTCCTCCTCCGGAACGAGGCCCGGCGGACCCGGAACCGCTCCGCCGCCTCCTGAGCGCGCGCCACCCCGTCCCGGCGCGCGGCGGATCCCCCGCCGACGGCGGCCCGACGGCTCCCGTCGGCCACGGCGGTGCGACCGCCCACCGGGCCGATCCGCCGCGACCCGGGAATCGCCCCATCCCAAGGGGAGCGGGTCGGTGACCTGCCCCCCGCCGCATCGATTCGGAGCGCACTGGCTCGAGTTCCCCCCCGCAATCTCAATCTTCCGACGTGCGGGTGGTATCCCACGCCCTTCCGATTGATGCCGCCGAAGTCTCCGAGGTTGTTTTCAAGAACGATTATATAAGTGAACTTCTATGCGGCGTCATGCAATCCCCCAATCCGGGAGCCAGCGGAACGCCGTTCGCGCCACCGCCCCCCCCACCGCCGCCCGACATGGGTGGTCCGGCAATGGTGGAAGCCGAGGTCGGCGCGTGGACGCCGTTCAAGACCCACGGGAGCTCGGGGGGGTTGATCGCCGGGGCCGTGATTTTTCTGCTGATCGGGATTTTTTCGTTGTACGTGAGCTTGATCGGGGTCGTCTTCATCCTGATCGGGGTGCTCTTCATCGTCCTGATCGTCCTGCGGATGCGCAAGCCCAAGGTGCGGTACGTGCTGACGAACCGCCGGGCCGTGGTCTACAGCACGACGCGCGCCGGACAGACCGAGCTTCAGTCGTGCGAGCTCCGCAGCGCGGCGGTCACCGTCCTCAACCGCCGGGTGATCTCCCAGACCCAGGCGCGCGGCGGCGGGGGCCTCGTGGGCGTGGCGGTCGTGGGGATCGGGGGAGGCGCCGGCCGGGCCGTGAGCCAATCCGACCAGGTCGGGGACGTCCTCTTCATGGTCGGCGGCGTGCCGCAGGTGCGCTTCGTCGGTTGCCCGGACCCCGACGGCGTTTCGGCCACCGCCACCCAGCTGATCTCGCACCTGAAGGGAACGTAGGGGCCGCGGCAGCCGGTCCGGAACGGTCGTCGGCGGGAGAGGCATCAGGGACCCGGCGGTCGGGGTGGCAATGGGCACCTGTCAACTGTGCAACGCGAGCGGTTTCCGGCTCGAACTCACCCCCTGCAAACGGTGCAATCGCCTCTTCTGCCCGACGCACCGCTACGCGATCCCGGTCGCCAAGGAGCAGCAGCTGATCGAGGGCCTGAAGGGTGGGGGCGGATTCCTCCGTTCCCAGAGCCAGGCCCAGGGGGCTTCGGTGTGGCTCGTCTCCCCCGCGCAGGCGCCCCGGGGCTGGCAGGAGTCGTTCGTCTTCTGCTCGCGGGAGTGCGGCCAGGCCTTCCTCGGAACCTTGACTCCGCACAAGGTCGAAGGCCCCCAGGGGACGCTCACGATCCTGAGCTACAACGACTTCGGCGCCGGCAAAACGGGCCGGGGCATGGAGGTCGACTACACCCGGGTGGCGTCGGTGACGAACGTCTACGCCATCGTGGAGTCGAACCTCCCCCCCGAACTGCGACCGATGTTCCAGTCCCGCGCCTCCGGTTCGGACTACCGGAACCAGGAGAGCGCCCGGGCGCGTGCGGCGTGGTTGGCGGGCGACTACGTCCTTGCGGGAGACATCTACGACCGGCTCGGGGAGTCCGCCTACGCCGCCCAGGCGCGCGAGCTCGCCAAGACGAGCCGCGTGATCAACGTCTCGGTCAACTACAACACCCTCATGGACCAGCTCAAGGAACTTCGCAAACCGATCGCGTACACCTGCCCGAAGTGCGGGGCGGGGACCACCATCGACTCGAACATCGCCTCGAGCCAGTTGAAGTGCGCGTACTGCATGACGACCTTCTCGATCCCGGATATCATGTCGGTCGTGAACCGCATCGCGTCCCAGACGGCCGGCGCCTCGGCGGAGAACCGTCCGTCCTGAGCCGGCGCGGGGGCTCCCCCGGGGGGGGGCGGCGTTCGCGCCGGCCACCGGCGCCCCGCGGCGCCGGGGTCCGGACCGCGACCGGACCGGCCGGGCGTTCCGTACCGGGGAGTGCGGCCGCGCGCGGGACGGTCACACGTCGAAGTAGCGGTAGAACTCGTACGGGTGCGGACGGAGGTTGAGCTGGAGCTGCTCCTCCCGCTTGATCTCGACAAAGGCGTCGAGCGCGGAGCGCGCGAAGACGGGGGCGAGGAACTCCGCGTCGGAGGCGAGGCATTCGAGCGCCTCGCCGAGGGAGCCGGGGAGCTCCCGGATCTCGAGCTCCCGCCGGCGGGCGGGGGAGAGCTTGTAGATGTCCGCGTCGACGGGCGCGGGCGGTTCGATCTTCTTCCGGATCCCGTCGAGGCCGGCGAGGGCGAGGGCGGCCTCGGTGAGGTAGATGTTGGCCGCGGCGTCGGGGGTCCGGTACTCGATCCGCTTGGCCGCCGGGACCCCCTTGAGGTAGAACGGGATCCGGACGTTCGCCGAGCGGTTGGCGCGGCTCCAGGCGATGAAGACGGGGGCCTCGAATCCCGGCACCAGGCGACGGTACGAGTTGGTCGTGGGGTTGGTGAGGGCGCAGAGCGCCCGGGCGTGCCGGAGCAGGCCGCCGATGTAGTACCGGCAGGTCTGGCTGACCTCGGCGTACCGGTCGGTCTCGTCGAAGAAGGCGTTCGCGCCGCCGCTCCAGAGCGACTGGTTCACGTGCATGCCGCTCCCGTTGTCGCCGAAGACCGGCTTCGGCATGAACGAGGCGACCTTCTGGTGCTGCCGGGCCACGGCGCGCACCACGTACCGGATATCCTGGACGTGGTCGGCGGCGGGCACGAGCGCGTCGAAGTGCATGTTGATCTCGCCCTGGCCGGCGGTGGCCACCTCGTGGTGGTGGGCGTCCATCCGGATCCGGAAGTGGTCGGCGAGGATGTTGCACATCTCGCTGCGGAGCCCCTCGAGGCTGTCGTGGGGGAGGGCCCGGTGGTATCCCTCCTTGAACCGGACCACCGAGCCGGTCTCGGAGGCGTTCCACGGCGCCTCGGCGCTCTCGATGAGGTAGCCGGAGCCGCCCCAGGCGTCCCGGACGGCGTTCGCCGACGGCAAGAGCCGCAGGTTGTCGAAGAGGAAGAACTCGATCTCCGGTCCCCAGTACGACTGGTCGTAGCCGGCCTCCCGGAGCACCTGGCTCGTGCGCCGGGCGATCCCGCGGGGATCGTGGGCGTACGGCTCCCGGGAGCCTCCCACCAGGACGTCGCAGATGAATCGGGCGCTGCCGCCGTAGGCCGCCGCCCACGGCAGGGTCGCGTACGTCGTGGGGTCGGGCCGGAGGATCATGTCGGACTCGAAGATCTCCCGGAAGCCGCGCACCGAGGAGCCGTCGAGCTTCGGGATCCCCTGGCCGAACGCCTCGGGCCCGACCTCCGTCGCCGGGATGTGGATGTGGTTGAAGCCGCCGAGGAGATCGGTGTAGTACAGCTCGATCCACCGGATCTTCTCCTGCCGGATCGTCTCCAGCGCCGCCGTGCCCCGCGCCGTCCGCTCCGCCTCGGTGTCCCCGATCGCCCCGCCCTGCCGCTCCGGTTCCGCCGCCATCCGCGAACCCCCTCGGCCCCCGGACCGTCCCCGGCTACATCAACCCGTCGGCTCGGTTTTTGGTCATTCGTCCAAAATACAGAAACTATTTCAACACAATGAGTTATTGCCTATTAGGCCATGAGCCGTACGTCCATACCCGACGAGGTCGACCGGGCGATCCTCCGGGAGCTCAACGTCGACGCCCGCCGCAGCCACCGCGCCGTCGCGGCCCGGCTCCGGATCGCGCCCACCACCGTGAGCCACCGGATCGACCGGATGGAGCGGGCGGGGATCATCCGCGGCTACGTGCCGCTCCTCGACGACGAGCGGATGGGCTGGGAGCTCACGGCCACCGTCGGCATCCGGATCTCGAACGGCCGGCTCAAGGAGGTCGAGGAGCGGCTCGCCCGGGATCCCCGGGCGTATGCGATCTTCGATGTCACGGGCGACTTCGACGCGCTCCTGATCGGCCGGTTCCGGGACCGGCGCGATCTGGACCGGTTCGTCAAGCGGGTGCTCCAGGACCCGCACATCGAGCGCACGAGCACCCAGGTGGTGCTGAACCGGGTCAAGGAGGACCGCCGCGTGCCGGTCCCCGGGCCGTCGGGCGGGGAGGCGGACCCCCCCCGGGCGTCGTAAACCCCAAATACCGTCCCACCGACTCCGGGCGTCGGGGTTCTCGGCCATGGATTGGGGGATGCGCAACCGGATCGCCCGGATGTTCCGACCGGATTCCGGGCGGACCGTGATGCTGGCGGTCGACCACGGCTACTTCATGGGGCCGACCCGCCGGCTCGAGCACGTCGGCGCCACCCTCGCCCCGCTCCTCCCGTATGCCGACGCCGTGGCGCTGACCCGGGGGATCCTTCGGACCAGCCTGCCGCCGACGGTCCCGACGCCCATCGTCCTCCGGGTCTCGGGGGGCGTGACGGTGCTTCACGAGGACCTGAGCGACGAGGCGATCACCACCCCGCTCGAGGAGGCGCTCCGGCTCAACGCGAGTTGCGTCGCCATGAGCCTCTTCGTGGGCTCCCCGCACGAGCACGAGACGATGACCGCGCTCGGGCAGCTGGTGACCGATGGCGAGGCCGCCGGCATGCCGGTCATGGCCATCACCGCCGTCGGCAAGGAGCTCGAGAAGCGGGACCCCCGCTACCTCGCGCTCGCCTGCCGGGTCGCCGCCGAGCTCGGGGCGCACCTCGTCAAGACCTACTACTGCGACGGCTTCTCCAAGGTCGTCGACGGCTGCCCGGTGCCGCTCGTCGTGGCGGGCGGGCCGAAGCTCGACAGCGACCGCGCCGTCCTCGAGCTGGCGCACGCCGCCATCGCCCAGGGGGCCTCCGGCCTCGACATGGGGCGGAACATCTGGCAGTCCGACCACCCCGTCGCGATGATCCGGGCGCTCCGGGCGATCGTGCACGAGAAGGCCACCGTGAAAGAGGCGATGGAGTTCCTCGGCAGCTCCGAACCCCCCCGCGCCGACCGGGCGGCGGCGTCGACCTGAGCGCGCC
>JAKAOB010000019.1 GCA_021812305.1 Thermoplasmata archaeon | reverse complement strand
GCTCGGCCTACGAGGGGATGCGCGCCGCGTCGCGCTGGCGATCGACCTCTACTTCCGGGGGCTCTCGCTGCGGAAGGTCAGCGAGCACCTCCTGCAGGCCTACGGCGTGCGGACGAGCGCGTCGACCGTCTACCGCTGGGTCGCCCACTACGCGCCCAAGGCGGCGCGGTGGATGGACTCGCTCGGGGCGCGCACGGGCGAGCGCTGGCACATCGACGAGACCGTCGTGACGGCGGACGGAAGCCCCCGATGGGTTTGGAACATCGTGGATTCCGAGACCCGCTACCTGGTAGCGAGCCACGTCACCGCCCTGCGCCGGACCCGGGATGCCCGCGTGCTGATCCGGAGGGCCAAGACGGCGACCCCGGACCGCCCGCTCGAGGTGCTCACGGATGGCCTGCGGGCCTACCGGCGGGCCATCGGTCGTGAGCTCGCCTTCCGCAGCGGGGGAGAGGTCGTCAACCCCCACCGGCGCGTCCCGTCCATCCGGGCCCGCACGTCGAACAACCTGGTCGAGCGCCTCCACGGGACGGAGAAGGAGCGGTTCAAGGTCCTGCGGGGCTTCCACGGGCGAAAAGGCCCCGGGGTGTTCATGCAGGGGTTCCGGGTCCACTACAATCTGGTGCGGACCCACTCGGCGCTCGCCACCACACCGGGCGTCGCCGCGGGCCTCCCCGACCCCGGGGGGTTCCGCTGGAAGTCGATCGTGCAGTCGTCCGCGGAGGTCGTGCCGCGGGGCCAGGTCGAGCTGATCTTCGTGGTCTCGCCGCCACGTCGCGGGCGCCGTCGGAGCGGCCCCGCGGCCGAGAACGACCGGACCTGACATCGCGCCGGCCCTGCCGCGGACCGCCGGCACCGGTGCGACCTGTGCCGACGAAGTACGCTCAGTGCCTGGCCTTCGCGAGGGATCCACGGAGGGCCCCTCGGGGTCGAGACGACCGGAACGCGGGTGCCCCGGGCCCCGGCCAGCAGAGCGGACCGGTCGCGTCACCTGGGGGCCGTGGGGGTCGCCGGCTTCGTTCCGGCCCTCCGACCACGCGCGCCCGCGGGCGACGGGACCACCCGAAATGCAACAGTGGCGGCCGGCGCGCCGGCCGCCACCCGATTTGGAGACAGAGCCCGCATTTCCTGGGTGCCCTCTTTCGTGCGCGGCCTGGCGGATCGATCGCTGGACGATCGACGACTCGACACCTCGAACGACCTCGGGCTTGGGGCCGGAGCGTGAGGGAGGGGCGGTCCGGAGCACGGTGCGGAGCGGGCCCGGTCTCGGGCGAGGCATGTCGATCCGTGGCGGTCTCAGGGGGCTTGGCCTCCCGGCCGGACCGTGGGTGCGGCCGGCCCGGGGCGGGGAAGTACGGACGGCGCCGCGGGGGCATCGCGGTCGGTCCTTGGGCCGGTCGGCCCTTCGGCCCGGCGGCGGAGGAGGGCGAACGCCACCCAGGCGATGGCGAAGGCCGCTACGCCCAGGAGCACGACGAGCGGCCCGGCGGGCACGTCGATGGGGACGGAGAGCGCCGTGCCGCCGGCCGCGCTTCCTAGGCCGAGGATCGCGCTGAGCGTGGCGAAGCGGCGGAGATTGGTGCCGAGCAGCTTCGCGGCGGCCGCGGGAACGATGACGAGGGCACCGACGAGCAACGTGCCGACGACCTGGACCCCGACCGCGACGACGAGGCTCACGAGCGTCAGGTAGGCGAGGCTCACCGCGGCGACCCGTACGCCGGCGCTCGCGGCGAGGTCCTCGGAGATCACCGAGAGGACCATCGGGCGGTAGATCGCCCGGGTCGCAAGGACCGCCACGAGCGTGACGGCGAGGCCGTCGACCAGCCCCCCGGGTCCGACGCTCGCCGGGCTTCCGAACAGCGCCTCGAGGAGGTCCGGCTCGGGGGTGAGGAGCACCCCGACCGCCAGCGCAAGGACGAAGAGGACGCCGACGACGGCGTCCACGGTGAGCTGGGTCGAACGTTCGATGATCCAGGTGACGAACGCGGCCGCCAGGACGAAGGCGAAGGCTCCGACGTACGGGTTGAATCCGAGCAGCAGCCCGACGGCCAGCCCGGGCAGGGCGACGTGCGACAGCGCGTCGCCGACGAGCGCCATGCGCCGAAGGACCATCAGCGAGCCGACGTAGCCGGCGGAGAGGCCGACGGCGGCCGCCGTGAGGAGACCGTACCACGGGAGGGCCGTCATCGCCCGCCTCCCGGGGTCGGGGGTGCCGGGGGATCGTGGGCGGGGCGGAGGCCGAACAGCTCCGCGGTGCGCGCGCGATCCGCCCGGAGCTCGGCCACCGTGCCCTCGAAACGTACGGTGCGGTCGAGCACGAGCACCCGGTCGGCGAAGTGGCGGAGCCCGTGCAGGTCGTGGGTCACGAACAGGATCGTGATCCCGAGATCGGACCGGACGCGGGCGAGCGCGTCCACGACCGCCTCCTGGCTGCCGACGTCGACGTTGGAGAGCGGTTCGTCGAACAGGAGAAGCGCGGGCCGGTCGACGATCGCCCAGGCGATGAGGACCCGCTGCAGCTCCCCGCCGGAGAGGGCGGAGAGGGGCTCGGAAAGGATCGCGGCGGGCAGGCCGACCGTCGCAAGGCAGCTCGCGTAGGAGCCCGGGCACTTCATGCCGAGGAACTCCTCGACCGAGACGGGGATGTCCACGTCGATCAGCTTCTGGGGCACGTAGCCCACGCGCACCGCGCCGGACCAGCGGATGCGGCCGGTCACCGCGACCCGGCCGAGGAGCGCGCGCAGTAGGGTCGTCTTCCCCCCGCCGTTCGGACCGACGATCGCCACGGTCGTCCCGGTGGGGACCTCGAAGGAGACGTCCTCGAGGACCGTCCGGCCCCCGCGCCGCGCCGTCAGGTGCTCGACCACGAGCAGGGGGCCCGCCGGGAGCGGTCGATCGCCCTCGGCCCGAACGGACGCGCTCGCCCCCATCGGCTGCGGCCCGACGGCCCCGCGGGGCCCGCCGGTCCCCCACCGGTGCGACCCTCCTTCGACCACCTTGAGGGTTCGGTGAAAGTCCGTTGACGCCGGCCGCCGTCCCCCTCGCCGCGCCCGGAAACCCTTTAAAGCACCTCGGCCCTCGTTCGTTCGAATGGCCCACCGCGCGAGAGGGGGATAAGCCCCCGGTCGTCCTCGCCGATAGTTTTCGGACTGACCCATGGACCTCCTCGAGGCGATCCGCTCCTACCGGCCCTGCCGGCAGTTCCAGGCGAAACCCGTCCCGCCCGAGAAGCTCAAGAACGTCCTCGCTGCCGCCCGGCTCGCCCCGTCACAGAACAACCTGCAGCCGTGGCGGTTCGTCGTCGTCCAGGACGACGAGGTCAAGCGCCGGCTCGCCCAGGCGTGCGTCCGCGGCAAGGTCGTCGCCGAGGCCCCGGTCGTGGTCGTCGCCTTCTCCGTCGAGGAGGACATCCCCGTGACCGTCGGCGGGTACATCTCCGCCTACCCGCTCGATGTCGCCGCGGCGGTCCAGAACCTCCAGCTCGCCGCGACGGCCGAGGGCCTGGGCTCCGCCTGGATGGTCGACTTCCACGAGGACAAGGTCCGCAGCGTCCTCGGGGTCCCCGAGGGGATCCACCCGCTGGCGATCGTCCCCGTCGGCTTCTCCGCCGAGCCGAACGGGGGCGGGCGACCCCCGAGCGAGGGCCGAAAGAGCCCCGACGAGATCATCGCCTACAACGCCTATCCCTGGTAGCGGGATGGACGTCGCCTTCGTCTCGACCAACGAGGGGAAGTTCCGGGAGGTCGCCTCCCTGCTCGCCCCGTTCGGCGTCCGGGTCCGCTGGTCGCCGCGGACCCTGCCCGAGCTGCAGGCGGACCGGCTCGCCACGGTCGCCCGGGCGAAGCTGGCGGCGGTCCCGGCGTCGTCCCGGCGGGTCCTCGTCGAGGATTCCGGCCTCTTCCTCGAGGCGTTTCCCGGGTTCCCGGGGGTCTACTCCGCCCCCGTGTACGCCCTGCTGGGCTTCGGGCCGATCCTCCGGCTGCTGCGCGGGCGAACCCGGGCGGCGGCGTTCCGGACCGTCGCGGCGCTGCGCTGGGACGGGACGGTCCGCCTCTTTTACGGCGAGGTCCGCGGGCGGATCGCGCTGGGCCCCCGGGGGGCGCACGGCTTCGGCTACGACCCGATCTTCCTCCCGGAAGGCGCCGCCCGCACCTTCGCCGAGATGGGACCGGCGGAGAAGGACGCGATCTCCCATCGCGGGCAGGCGATCCGTCGGGCCGGCGCATGGATGCGGCGCCGCGCCGGCCCCCGCGCGCGGGCGGTCGCGCGGCGGTCGGATCGCGAGCAAATGTAGATAGCCTCGGCCTCCCTCGGGCCGAGGGATGCCCGCCTCGGGCGCCACCCCGGGTGTGCCCATTCGCCGAACGAGCCTCACGGTCGCCGTCGCCGTGACGGTGGTCCTGGGGACGCTGCTGCTCGCGTCGCTGCCGGTCGGGGCGTCGCCCGTCTCGGGCCCCGGCGCCGCGGCGCGGGCGCCGGTCCTCGACCCGGCCTCGGCGGGCCTGCTGGCGGCCTCCCGCTCCCTGGCCGCCGGCGACGGACCGGCCCGCGGCACCCCCCTCCGCTGCTCGACCGGCTCGGGGGTCGTCTCCTGCGGCGCGAGCACCCCCGCCGCCCCGCATCCGCTCACCTCGACCACGCCGGTCTGGACGAATCTCACCCCCTCGATGCACCTCAACTACCCGTCGAACCGCTGGATCGCGACGATGGCCTACGACCCGGTCGACCAGTACGTCGTGCTCTTCGGCGGGTACGGCGGGAGCCTCCCCTGCCCGAGCGACACCTGGGCGTACCAGAACGGCCAGTGGACCCAGCTCTCCCCCACCCTCTCCCCGGCGGGCCGGTACGCCTCGGTGATGACCTGGGACGCCCGGGACGGCTACATCCTGCTCTTCTCCGGGTACGCCAGCTTCGGGAGCACGCTCAACGTCGTGAACGACACCTGGACGTTCCTCCACGGCCAGTGGACGAACGTCACGAACTACTCCGCCGCCCCGCCGGCGCGCTGGCGGGCCGTGATGGCCTACGACCCGGTCGATCGCTACGTCGTGATGTTCGGCGGGACCGACCTCGCCGGCACCCCGTACAGCGACACCTGGAAGTACGTCGGCGGGAACTGGACGAAGCTCACGGTCTCGGGCAGCCCGCCCGGCCGCTACCGGGCCGAGTCGACCTGGGACGCGGCCGACGGCTACCTCGTCGTCTTCGGCGGCTGCACCTCCACGACCTGCCCGTCCTCGGACACGTGGACCTACGTGAACCTGACGTGGAAGCAGGTCACGCCCTCGACCCACCCGGCGGCCCGCGAGTACGTGGGGATCACCTACGACGCGGCCGAGGGCTACGTCGTCCTGTTCGGCTGGACCGACGGGTCGACGACGTTCTACAGCGACACCTGGAGCTACCTGAACGGGACGTGGACCTCGCTCAGCGAGACGAAGCATCCCGTGAGCCGCGCCTACGTGGCCATGGCCTACGACGGCTACGACGGCTACGCGCTGCTCTTCGGCGGGGCGACGACCACGAGCAGCGGGTTCGAGAACGACACCTGGGCGCTCGGCCCCTCGGTCCTCGGAACGCTGCAGGCGACCCCCTCCACCCTCGACCTCGGCCAGACGACCGAGCTCAACGCCACCCCGATCGCGTACGCCGGCTACACCAATTTCACCTGGACCAGCCTCCCCTCGGGCTGCAGCGCGGGGAACGTCTCGACCGTCGCCTGCACGCCGAACGCCACCGGCAGCTACCCGGTGGACGTGTCGGTCAACGACTCGAACGGGATCCCGCTGCGGCGCAACCTGACGGTCGTCGTGAACGCCGACCCGGCGATCACGAGCTTCAACGTCACCCCGGCCGTCGTCACCGCGGGATCGCCCATCACCTTCACCCTCGTGGCGGACGGCCGCGGCACCCTGCCCTACGGCTACTCCTACACGGGCCTCCCGTCCGGCTGCTCGTCGCGCGACGCGACCGGGTTCACCTGCACCCCGGGCGCCGCGGGGAGCTTCAGCGTCAACGCCACGTTGAGCGACAGCGCCGGCTGGCACGCGTACGCCCGGACGGCCCTCACGGTCAACCCGAAGCCGACGTTCGTCGCCTTCACCGCGGTGCCGTCGACGATCGACGTCGGCCAGACCACCACCCTCTACGCGAACACGAGCGGCGGCACGGCCCCGCTGGCCTACAGCTACTCCGGCCTGCCCCGCGGCTGCGCGACCTTCGACCTGGCCTCGCTGGGCTGCACGCCGCTGTCGAGCGGGATCGTGACGATCGACGTGACGGTCGTCGACGCCTTCGGCTGGAACGCGACGAGCTTCCTCACGCTCACGGTCGACCCGGCCCTCAACGTGAGCGCCTTCGCCGTCTCCGCGGCGGCGATCGACGTCGGCCAGCCGGTCAAGCTCTGGCTCAACGCGAGCGGGGGCACCGGGCTGCTCTCCTTCGCGTACGGCGGGCTTCCCGGCGGATGCACCCCGGCGCTCACGGCGGCGACGCAGTGCACCCCGACCTCGACCGGGACGTTCACCCTCACGGGGACGGTGACGGACAGCGTCGGCTTCTCCGTCGTCGCCCAGGTCGCGCTCACCGTGAACCCCGACCCGCTCGTCAGCGGCCTCCTCGCGACGCCGGCCTCGGTCGACGTCCACCAGACGGCGACGATCAACGCGTCGGAGACCGGCGGCACCTCCCCGCTCACCTGGCACTACGCCGGCCTGCCCACCGGCTGCTCGGGCGCCGACCAGGCGACGATCGTCTGCGTCCCGAGCGTCGCCGGCGCGTATACGATCACGGTCTCGGTCACCGACCGCTTCGGGCAGTCGAGCCAGCTCGGGGTCGCCTTCCTCGTCAATCCCGAGCCCTCGATCTCCTCGTTCAGCGCGACCTCGACCGACGTGACCACGGGCAGCTCGACCACGCTCACGGTCGTGGTCACCGGCGGCTCGGGAACGTACCGGTACGCCTACTCCGGTCTCCCGACCGGCTGCGCGGGATCGAACGCCTCGTCGATCACCTGCACGCCCACGGCGGCCGGCCTGTTCCCGGTGACCGTCGTCGTGACCGATACCCTCGGCGTCGCGACGAGCGCCCAGCTCAACGTCACCGTGAGCGCGCCGAGCAGCTCCGGCGGCCTCCTCGGCCTCAGCGGCTCGCTCGGTTACGTGGTCGTCGGCGCGATCGTCGCGGTCGTGGTGGTGGTCGCGGCGCTCGCCCTCCTGCTGCGTCGGCGGCGCACCGCCTCCGCGCCGGAGCCCGAGGCGCCCGCGGAGTACATCGAAGGCGAGGCGCCCCCGTAGGCCGTCGCGCCGCCCCCGCCCCCGCCGACCGGGGGCCGACGGCCCGGACGGACGGCCGTCCCGTCCGGGGACCCGGAGAAGTACGACCCCCCCGCCCGCACGGCGGGGGGGGGTTCGAAGAGGTTGGCCGCGGCCCGACGCGGCGTCGGGAGGAGCTCAGTCCTCGCCGAAGTCGCCGCCGCCCATGCCGCCCATCCCGCCCATGCCGCCCATGCCGCCCATGCCTCCGGGCCCACCGGGGCCGCCGGCCGGGGCGCCGCCCGCCTTCGAGGCGATGACGTCGTCGATCCGCAGGATCATCACCGCGGCGTCGGTCGCGGACTCCACGGCCTGGCGGCCCACGCGGATCGGCTCGATCACGTGGAGCGCGTCCATGTCGTCGACCTTGCCGGCCACGACGTTGACCCCGGCGCTCTTCTGGCCGTTCTTGTGGGCCTTGCGCAGCTCGATGAGGATGTCGATGGGGTCGAGCCCCGCGTTCTCCGCGAGCGTGCGCGGGATCCCCTCGAGGGCCTCCGCGAACCGCTCGAACGCGAGCTGCTCGCGGCCGCCGACCTTCGCGGCCTCGTCGCGCAGCCGCAGCGCGAGCTCGCTCGCGCTCGCTCCGCCACCGACCACGATGCGGCCGTCCTCGACGGCCACGGCGACCACGTTGAGCGCGTCATCGAGCGACCGCTCGATCTCGTCGAGCACGTGCTCGGGGACGCCCCGCATCAGGATCGAGACGGCCTTCGCCTTCTTCGCCCCGGTGACGAACGTGAGCGCGTCGTCGCCGATCTTGCGCTCCTCGACCTGGCCGGCGGTCCCGACGTCCTCGGGGGTGAGCTCGCTGACCTTCGAGACGATGTTCGCCCCGGTCGCCTTGGCGAGCTTCTCCATGTCGGACTTCTTGACGCGCCGGACGGCGTAGATGCCCTCCTTCGCGAGGTAGTGCTGGGCGAGGTCGTCGATGCCCTTCTGGCAGAAGACGACGTTCGCGCCGGCCTTCTTGACCTGGTCGACCATGCGCCGCAGCATGTTCTCCTCCTCCTGGAGGAAGGCGTTGAGCTGGCTCGGGTCGTTGATCTCGATCTTCGCGTCGATCTCGGTCTTCTTGACCTCGAGCGCGGCGTCGAGGAGCGCGATCTTCGGCTCGGCGACGCGCGCGGGCATCCCCGAGTGGACCTTCTCCTTGTCGACGATGACGCCCTCGATGAGCTGGGTGTCGGCCATCGCGCCGCCCTGCTTCTTGATCAGCTGGATGTTGTCGAGGTCGACGAAGTGGCCCCGGTCGGTCTTCTCGGCGACGGCCGTCACGGCGCGGACGGCGATGTCCCCGAGGAGGTCGCGGTTGAACGAGACGGACTTCGAGGCCATCGCGGTGAACGCGATGCGCTTGAGGGTCTCGTGGTCGTCGATCTTGACCGGCTTCGCGATCGAGTCGAGGACCTCGAGCGCCTTCTGCGCGGCGAGGCGGTAGCCCTGGCTGATGATCGTGGGATGGATGTTCTGCTCGATGAGCTCCTCGGCCCGCTTGAGCAGCTCCCCGGCGAGCACGACGGCCGTCGTCGTCCCGTCGCCGCACTCCTGGTCCTGGGTCTTCGCGACCTCGACCAGCATCTTCGCGGCCGGATGCTCGACGTCCATCTCCTTGAGGATCGTGACGCCGTCGTTGGTGACCACGACATCGCCCATCGAGTCGACGAGCATCTTGTCGAGGCCCCGCGGGCCCAGCGTCGAGCGGACCGAGTCGGCGATCGCCTTCGCGGCCGCGATGTTGTTCGAGAGGGCTCCGCGGCCCTTCTCGCGCTTCGTTCCTTCCTTCAGCACCAGAATCGGCGTCTGTCCCGTCAGCATGGTGGTTCCCTCCGAGCCTTCGCTCGGCAGTCGGGCGAGGTAAATTTGCGCTTCTATTTAAACGTGCCTCATCCCTCGTGGACGGGAGCCCGTGCCGGCCGCTGGCACCTTCTGCGGACCCGGCCCCCGCGGCATTCCGCGGGACCCGTTCGCAAAGGTAGTTGGCGGGGGTCGACTTCGCCCGCCCATGGTCTCCACCATCGACCTGATGGGCTTCGTCCACGAGCTGCGGTCGGACTTCTTCGAGTGCGCGGCCCGGCTCGGCCCCGCGGAGTTCACGCGGGATCGGGGGGTGAGCATGTGCTCCTTCCGGGAGATCTTCCTGCACCTGGCCTACGTCGAGGAGCAGCACGTCACGCAGTTCTGCGAGAACCGCGCCACGCCCTGGATGAGGGAGGTGATGAACATCCCGAAGGACCGCTACCGCAGCATCGCGTCCGTCCGGAGACGGCTCAAGGACGTCACCGCCATGGGGAACGCGCGGTTCGCGAAGTGGAACACGCCCCGGCAGCTCGCGCGGCCGGCCGTGTGGGTCGCCGCGAGAAAGTATCCGCTCCGACTGACCCGGGACTCGGCCCTCGCCCAGTGCCTGACCGAGCATCTCCTCCATCTCGGCGAGGTCGAGGCGATGCTGTGGCAGATGGACGTCGAGCCCCCCACCACGTTCTGGATCGACCGGAGGGTGCTTCACGGCCAGTGGCCACCGCCCAAGGCGGCGTTGATCCCCGGCGCCCGGGAGTGGGCCGCCCGCCACCCGGCACGGCACGCTCGGCGCACGAGCGGGAAGAGGAAGTAGGAACTACCCCCACCCGGCGATCCTTCGGAGCCCCCCGAGAGAGCCCCCCTCGAACCCGAACTCTCGAGGGGTCGCTCCTTGCTCTCAGGCGGGTCCTCGTCGGTGGGCCCTGCCGGTGGCGCGGATGGCGCTCCTACGCCCGCAACCGCCTCGGCCGGGTCGTGATCCCGGTGTCCGAACTCGCGGCCGCCCCGACGTCGGCTCCCGACACGAAGGGCACGCCCGCCGTCACGGCCGCGGCTCCGCCCATCCGCAGGAGCCGGGGCCGCTCGCTCGGGGCGATGCCGTCGAAGCTACTGGTCGGCCCTGCGAGCTGCAGGCCACCATAGGAACCACCGGCCGGTGAGGACAGGAGCACCGGCCCGCGGCCCGCCGAGGAGGTCAGGTTCCCCGACCGGTGCTCGATAGGGCCGTAGAGACGGCCGCGCGGCCGATCCCCCCGCTCGAAGGTGTAGTGGGTCCACGGGACGCCCATCGAGTCGGCGGAGAACTCCCCACTGAGGTTGGTCGCCCCCCACGTCGAGATGAGCGCGGCGAACGCGGGGCTCGCACCGACGGCCGCGAACATCCCGTCGATCTCGCCCGAAACGCTGGCCACGCTCGGCCAGGAACCCGGGGGCCGTCGCGTGATTGGAGTAGCTGCCGTAGAGCTGCGAGACCTCCGAACCGACAGGCCTTGGGGGGAGGATTGAACCGCACGCGGGAGCCGTGAGAAGCCGAGGGCCCGCGCACGGACCGACAAGCGATCGCTGCCGGCGGACCGTCCCTCCGGCAGGAACGCGCCGGTCACGGACATCCCCGCGATGGCAGGGACCAGCGCCAGCGCCGCGGCGCGATCGCAGCTATGGGCTGAGGATCGCGGTGGAGGCACGAACCTCGGGGAGCGCAGTGGCGACCCGGATCCCGCCACGAAGGTACCCCCCTCGGAGGCCTCCGGTCCCCCCCGCGCCCAAGTACCGGCGAACGCCCGCGGGGTACATTGTCTTCTACTCGGTCTTCCCTCAGAAGCGCCGAGCGGGTCGTGGCTTCGACGGCCCTCCGTCGCCGACGGGGGCAGTTCCGTGACCGACGGGGCAGCGGGACCGCGTACTCCGCTCGAACGCTACGTGGGGACGTCGGCCGACAGCTCGATCCAGATGCCGTCCGGATCGCGGACGTAGACCCAGCGGTTCCCGCCAGAACGGATCTCGTCCACCACCGGGTGGCCGGCCGCCGCCGCGGCGCGGATCGCCTCGTCCAGGTCGGAGACCCTGAACCCGAGATGGTCGAGGCCCTCGCCGACCTCGTACGAAGTGGCGTACGGGCTCCCCTCTTCGTAGAAGTTGAGCTCGAGCAGGTGGGGGGACCCTTCGCCGACCAGGTCGACGACCTTCCCCTTCGTCTCGTCGAAGCGAACGGAATCCATCACCCGCAGGCCGAGCACCGTGGTGTAGAATCTGACCGAGGCGTCGAGGTCCTTCACGCGGATCCCGGTGTAGCGCAAACGGGCCTTCATCGATCGGCCCCGACCGGTCCGACCTACATAAGGCGCGGCGAGCGGGGTCGGCAGGCGAAGAGGAACGCGGCGTTTCGCGGCACTGCCCCGGCCGTCCGGTCGGCATCGGACCTTCCGTTCGGGAGTTCGCCGCGAGGCCGAAAAGGGCCCCGGACCGGTCGCTCAGGTCCCGAACCGGCGCTGGCGGTTCTGGAACGCCCGGATGGCCTTGAGGAAGTCGACCTTGGTGAGCCCGGGCCACATCACGTCGGAGAAGTAGAGCTCGGAGTAGGCGCTCTGCCAGAGGAGGAAGTTCGAGATCCGCTCCTCCCCGCTCGTACGGAACACGAGGTCCGGGTCGGGCAGATCGGCGGTGTACAGATGCGCCGAGACCATCGCCGAGTCGATCTGGTCGGGCCGGAGCCGCCCGGCCTGGACCTCCCCGGCGAGCTCCCGGATGGCGTCCACGATCTCTTCGCGGCCGCCGTAGGCGATGGCGACGTTGTAGGTGTACTCCGTGTACGCCGCCGTCGCCTTCTCCGCGATCGCGATCGCCTCCTGGACCTCCTTCGGGAGCAGGCCCACGTGGCCGATCGCGCGCACGCGGATGTGGTGGCGGTGGACGCGGGGATCGTTCGCGATCTCCCGGAAGCTCCGGGCGAAGAGATCCATCAGGGCGGTGAGCTCGTCGGACGACCGGCGGAAGTTCTCCGTCGAGAGGCCGTACACGGTCAGGATGCGGATCCCGACCTCGAGGCACCAGTTGAGCAGCTCTTCGAGCTTGTCCTTTCCCCGGACGTGCCCGATCTCGATGAGCAGGCCGTGGTCGGCGGCGAACCGGCGGTTGCCGTCCATGATGATCGCGAGGTGGCGCGGCAGCGGACCTTCCCGGACCTTCTCCAGGAGCTGGCGCTCGGTGGTCTCGCGCAGGGCCCCCGCCACGGCATGGGAGAGGTAGGGCGGCGTGGTCGACCGGGGGCGGGCCTCCTCGTCCACGCCCGGATAGCCCGGGCCGGGCCTTAAGAATTGACGCTCCCTCCGCCGCGCGCCTGCGACCCCGCCCTTATCCGCCCGAGCGCGCTCGGCGGGACCGTGGGCCGCCGCGTCCTGAGGGTCGACAGCTGGACCGGACGGCCGGGGGGCGGCCAGGAGTACGTCCGGTCCGTCGCGGACGAGCTCGCCGCCGCCGGTCACGAACAACGGCTGATCCAGCTTACCGACTGGCGGTCCGAAGCCCCCCGGCCGGACGAGCGGGTCGTAACGGCGTCCCCGACCCGCTTCGCCCGCCTCGGGCGCGACCTGGTCGCCGACCCGGCGTTGGTCCGGGCGTTCCACGAGGAGCTCCGCAGCTTCCGACCGGATCTGGTGCACGTGCACCATTTCGATGCCTCGTTCACTCCGCTCGCGCGCCTTCTCGCGGAGTCCGACGTCCCCCTCCTTCTGACCGCGCATGACGCGGAGCTCGTCTGCCCGATCTCGACGCTCGTGCGGCCCGGCCGGGTGGTCTGCGACGGGGGGGTACGGACGCGCTGTCAGTTCACCGGCTGCCATGTCGGGCTCGGGGGCCCGTACAATCTCTGGCAGCGGCGGGTCTTCGACGCACGGGTCCTGCCGAGGGTGCGGGTCTACCTCTGCCCGAGCCGTCGGCTCGCGGAATACCTGGACGCGAACGGCTACCGCCCGGCGGTCCACCTGCCGCCGTTCGCCCGGATCCCGCCGTCCGTGCGCTCGGGCCCCTTCGGTCCCCCGGCCGCCGGCGGACCCCGGCGGATCGGGTACATCGGCCGCCTCGAACCGTACAAGGGGGTCCACGACCTCCTCGACGCGGTGGCGCGGCTCGCCGCCCATCGGCCGGAGCTTCGTCTCAGCATCGCCGGCGACGGCCCGTCCCGGGGTCCGCTCGCCGAACGGGCGGCCCGGCTCGGCCTCGCCGACCGGGTGGAGTTCGCCGGGCACGTGGAGGGCGCCGCGAAGGAGGCGTGGTACCGGTCGGTCGAGATGGTCGTGGTGCCGTCCAACGCGTGGGAGAACTTCGGGCTGGTCGCGTTGGAGGCGCTCACCCGGGAGCGGCCGGTCGTGGCGACCGATTTCGGGGGGCTACCGGATGTGGTCCAGGACCGGGAGACCGGCCGTCTGGTCCCGCTCTCGGACCCGCCGGCGCTCGCCGCCGCGATCGATGAGCTGTTGAACGACCCCGTCACCGCCCGCCGCTACGCCCTCGAGGGCCGGCGCCGTTCGCTCGAGCGCTTCACCCCCGAGGTCCACGTCCGCCGGCTGCTCGCGGTCTACGACGCGATCCTCGCCGGGCGGAAGCTCCCGTCCCTCTCGCGGGCCGCCGACCTCCTCCCGTGAGCGGAGGGCACGGGGCCGGGCGCCGGCCCCGGGGGACCCGGGTCGATGCCGGGTCCGTGTCGGGCGGAGCGCCCTGGTCGGGAGTTCCGGGACGGGCGGGGGTCCGCCCGTCTCCTTCGAACCCGAGTCCCAGGCTCGACAGACCTAGATCCTAGACCACTAGACTACCAGGGCAGCGCCGAAGCGCGTTAGCCGGACCCTCTCTTGAACCTTGCGCGGACGCGCGCGGGCCGGCTCCCCCGGCCGGCACCCTCGGGATCGGTCCGGCGCACCCCGGCTGCCCGTGGAACGACCGTATTATGTACGATGAGCCCGAGAACGGAGGTTACCGCCGGAGGGAAGATGAGCGCCGGAGTCGCCTGGTTCACCGCCGTGGTCCTGTTGCTGAGCGTGGTCGTCGTCCTCCACCAGGTCGGGTTCGACGTCGGGCCGTCGGTGGGCACGGTCCTGAAGGGCGTCGTCCACCTGCTCGGCCAGCCGCTCTAGGCGGACGGGCGCGGGCGAGCGCCCGCGAGCCGTTCGTAGAGCTCGAGGTAGCGCCGGGCCATCGCCGACTCGGACCAGTCGGCGCTGGCGGCACGTCCGCGCGCCCCGATCGACCGACGGGTCGTCGCGTCCTCCAGGCGTTCGAGGGCCGCCGCGAACGCCTCGATGCTGTCCGCCAGGAGGCCGCCCCCCGTCGCGGCCATCTCGGGCGCCGCCCCCGTCGGCCAGGCGACGAACGGTCGACCGGCGGCGAGCGACTCGGCCAGGGTGACGCCGAAGCCTTCGTACTCGCTTGCGCTCACGACGGCGTCCGCCGCGAGCATCGCGGCGACGGTCGCATCGCGGGGGAGCGGCCCGGTCGAAAGGAGCTCGACCCCGCGCTGGCGCGCGAGGGCTTCGCAGACCTCCCGCCGGTACGGGGAGTCGGCGAGGTCCCGCCCGATCGCGACGAGCGCCCATCGGCCCGCGGTCCGCGCCACGGCCTCGATGAGGCGGTCCACGCGCTTGTTCTCGAAGAAGCCGCCCACGTAGACCGCCACATGCGGCGCGCGGAATCCCCAGCTTGACCGGACCTCGTCGACGGGGATCGGGCTGCGGGCGAACTCGTCGGTGACCGCGCCGAGCGGGATGCGCAGGAGCTTCCCTTCGGGAACGCCCCAGCTCCGGAGCTGGCGCCGCTCGTGCTCGGTGTCGCAGACGTACACGTCGAGGTTTCGAAGGACCCGCGGGAAGTACCGTTCGAAGTACCACCGGTCCCACGCCCGGCGCCCGATCGCGTACTGGTAGAACCCGTGGCCGGTGCCGAGCTGCGCCCATGGATAGAGGCCGGCGAGCGGGAGATAGAAGTCGGCGCACCAGATGCGGTTGCCGTGGAGGTGGAAGACGTCCCCGCCGATCTCCCGCAGCGTGCGGTGGTAGTCGACCGGCACCCGCACCCCGCCGACGTGGCGCATCCGGAGCCGGCGGACCTTGACCCCATGGAACTCCTCCCGGTCCGGGACCCCCGGCTCGGACTGGGTCACGACGGTCGCCGTATGACCGGCGCGGGTCGCCGCCTCGGCGAGAAGCTGGGCGATCCGCTCCGAGCCCCCCGGGACCGGATGGTAGCGGTGGCAGGCGAGGACGACCCGCACGGGAGGCGGAGCGGTCCTACGGGCTTACCTGTGTCGGTCGGTCCCCGTCCGCCTCAGACGGTCCGGCCGCAGGACATGCAGGTCCGGGTCTGCGGGTTCACCTGGCCGCCGCACGCGGGGCAGGCCATGGGGGCCGCCATCGGCTGTCCCATCATGGGCTGACCCATCATCGGCTGGCCCATCATGGGCTGTCCCATCATCGGGGCGACCATCGGCGGTTTGTAGACGATCGCCAGGATCCCGCCGATCAGCGCGAGGAGGAAGCCGACGAAGAAGCCGCCCAGGGCGAACGGCCAGCTGACGATCGACAGGACGATGATCAGGGCGCCCCAGGCGACCTTCAGCTCGGGCTTGACGTAGAGGAGGATCGCGAAGACGATGATCAGCACGCCGACGAGAAGCCCGACGATCGCGAGCCCGCCCAGGATGAACCCGAATCCGAAGCTCGCGAGGACCGTCTCCACATAGGCGAGCGCGAGCCCGCCCAGGAGCACAAAGATCCCGCCGATCAGCGACAGAACGAATCCCGTTGTTGGCACGTGGTGCGACACGACGCCCCTCGGCGGGGGACTCGGGTCATCTTACTTAAATATGCGTGCGCACGCGAGAGGGCGTCAGGGGGCGCGGCCGCTGCGAGGCGCGCCGGTCCCGACCCGGTACGCGCGCAGCCCCGATCGCCCCGCGAGGCGAGCGACCGTGCTCGGGCGGACGACGCCGGCCGGGGTCACGAAGCCGGTGACGTAGCGGGCCGGCGTCACGTCGAACGCCGGGTTGCGCGCCGGGCTCGCCCGGGGGGCGAGGGGGCGCCCACCGAGCTCGGTCACCTCCCGGCCGGCGCGCTCCTCGACCGGGATGTGGGCCCCGTCGGCGCACGAGCCGTCGAACGTGCTGAACGGGGCGGCGACGTAGAACGGCAGCCCGTTCTCGTGGGCGAGGACCGCCTTTTCGTACGTTCCGATCTTGTTCGCGAAGTCGCCGTTGCGGGCGATGCGGTCGGCGCCGACGATCACCGCGTCGACCTCGCCGGTATGCATGAAGTGGCCCGCGGCGTTGTCGGAGATCACGGCGTGGGGGATCCCCTCCCGGGCGAGCTCCCACGCCGTGAGGCGGGCGCCCTGCAGCAGCGGGCGCGTCTCATCGACCCAGACGAAGAGCGGCACGCCCCGGCCGAAGGCGACCCGCAGCGGGGCGAGCGCGGTCCCCCACTCGACGGTCGCGAGCGCCCCGGCGTTGCAGTGCGTCAGGACCCGCCGCCGGCGGTCAAAGAGGTCGGCGCCGGCCTCGCCGATCGCCCGACACTCGCCGACGATCCGGTCCTTGTAGGCGTCCGCCGCGCGGAGCGGGTCGGCGCCGTCGGCCCACGCGCGGCGCACCTCCTCGATCCCGACGAAGAGGTCGTTCGCGGTGGGCCGCGTCGAGCCGAGGAGGCGGGCCGCCGATTCCGGCGTGCGGCCGCGCTCGCGCGACGCGAGGGCCATCCCGTAGGCGGCGGCCACCCCGATCGCCGGCGCGCCCCGGACGGCCATCGTGCGGATCGCCTCGGCGACCTCCGCGACGCGGGTGAGCGCCAGGACCCGTCGGGCGCCGGGGAGGCGCCGCTGATCCAGGAGACGGAGGGTACCGCGGGAGTACCATAGGGCGCGGACCGCCACGGGTCACCCCGGCTCGAACGTGTGGAGGAGGTCGCGCCAGGACGGCGGGACCCGCTTGGTCTCGCGCAGGGCCTCGTCCAACGG
This sequence comes from Thermoplasmata archaeon, assembly GCA_021812305.1. Lineage (GTDB taxonomy): Archaea > Thermoplasmatota > Thermoplasmata > Lutacidiplasmatales > UBA184 > Lutacidiplasma. The sequence goes on along the minus strand of JAKAOB010000019.1, from coordinate 7,024 downwards.
CACGCCGAGCACCTCCTCGCCCCTCAGCACCGCGACCTCCCCGAACCGGCCCGCGAGGGCGAGGTCGACGGCGCCCGCCCCGAGGCGGGTCGCGAGGATGCGGTCGAAGAGGGTCGGAGGTCCTCCCCGCTGGATATGTCCGATCTGGGCGCTGCGCGCCTCGAACCCGGTGGCGGACTCGATCCGCCGGGCAAGGCTGGACCCGACCCCGCGTTCCCTCAGCAGCTCGTGGCCGAACTCGTCGTGGGCGGCGGCGGACCCGGTCGGCGAGCCCAGGTCGATCCCCTCGCTCACGACCACGAGGGCGTAGCCGCGCTGGGCGACGGCCGCTCGGACCCGCGCAAGCAGTCGCGGTTCGTCGTACGGTTCCTCGGGAAGGAGCGTCGCGTCCGCCGCCGCGGCCAGCCCCGTCGCGAGCGCGACCCAGCCGGCGTGGCGCCCCATCACTTCGAGCAGGACGACGCGGTGGTGGCTCGCGGCCGTGTCGCGGAGCCGGGCCACGGCGTCCACGGCGACGGTCGCGGCGGAGTCGAAGCCGAACGTCCAGTCGGTCCCCCCGACGTCGTTGTCCATCGTCTTCGGCACCCCCACCACCCGGCGCCCGCGCCGGTGAAGCTCCCGGGCCGCCGAGAGGGTGTCGTCCCCGCCGATGGCGATGAGGACGTCGATGCCGAGGCGGTCGAGCGTCGCGAGGGCCCTCTCGGCATCCTCCGGCTTGGCGAACGGATTGGTCCGGCTGCTGCCGAGGACCGTTCCGCCCCGGGAGATCGCTTCGAGGAGGTCCTCCGACCGCAGCGGGCGCGTGAGCCCGTCCCGGACCCCCTTCCAGCCGTCGAGGAATCCCACGGTCTCATGGCCGGCCCTCGCGGCCCGGAAGACGACGGCCCGGACCGCCGCGTTGAGCCCGGGACAGTCGCCGCCGCCGGTGAGGACCCCGAACCTCACGCGCCGACCTCGAGGTACTCCCGCGGCGCCGTCGTGAGGAAGCGGTAGCCGTTCGAGGTCACGACGACGTCGTCCTCGATGCGGACCCCGCCGCGGCCGGGGAGGTAGATCCCCGGCTCGACGGTGATCGTCATGCCGGTCTCGATCGGTTCGTCGACGGTCGGGTTCATCGCAAAGCCGTCGTGGACCGCGAGACCGATCGAGTGGCCGAGACCGTGGGTGAAGCGGCCCTTCCACGGAGACGCGTCGACGACCCGCTGCGCCGCCAGGTGAACGTCCTTCGCGGGGACGCCCGGCTTCAGGACGGCGAGGGCCGCCTGCTGGGCCGCCAGGACCGTCTCGTGGACCTTCTTGAGCTCGGGATCGGTCGGCCCGAAACGGAACGACCGGGTGATGTCGCTGGCGTAGCGGAGAGTGAACGCCCCGAAATCGCAGACGATGGAGCTGCCCGGCTCGAGCCGGCGGTCCTGCGGCGCGTAGTGCGGCTCGGCGCTCGCCGGTCCGAAGCCGACGATCGTCCCGAAGCTCCGGCCGCTCGCTCCCTCGCGGTTCATGGCGTACTCGATCTCGGCGGCGACCTCGAGCTCCGTCGCCCCGCGGCGCAGCAGGCCGGGGATCTTCTGGGCGACCCGGGAGCCGATCGCCCCGGCACGGCCGAGGCGCTCGATCTCGGACGCGTCCTTGATCTGGCGGGTCTTGCGCACCGCGTTCGAGGCGTCCGCCCACTTCGCCTTCGGGAAGGTACTCCCCAGCTGGAGGAACTGCTCGTGGGTGAGCTCGCGGTAGTTGAGCCCGACGCTCGCCGACGCGGGGACCAGATCGGTCAGGAGGCGCTCGCGCTCCTCGCGGCTGCCCCAGGCATGGACTTCGACCCCGGGATCGGACCGGGCCGCCTGCCGCGCGCTCTCCTCCTCGAGCTGGCTGGTGAGGACGTGGACCGTACCTTCGGGCTCGGCGACGAGCCAGGAGCCCTCGAAGAGCCCCCCCGGGACATCGAACAGGTAGAAGAACGTCTGATCGAGGTGGGGCTCGGTCGCGTTGCCGATCAGCAGTCGGTCGACCTTCGGACTGATCTGGGAGAAGAGGCGCCGGACCCGGTCCTTCATACCCCCCGCTCAGCGGCGGAACGCTTCAAGGTTTGCGCCCGCGGCCTTGAGGTCCTTCCAGGACAGCAACAGCTGGCGGGCGGCCAGGACCTCATCGACGCGGCCGACGGACGTGTGGCGCGGCGCGGCGTGGAGGTTCTCCGGAGTGTCGGTGACGGCCCGCTCGAACGCCGCGACGAACGCGTCGAGCTCCCGGCGGCTCTCGGTCTCGGGGAACTCGATCATCATCGACTCCTCGACGAGCGACGGGAAATAGATCGTCGGGGCGTGGACCCCCTCGTCCAGGAGGCGCTTGGCCACATCGAGCGTCCGGACCCCCCGCTCCTTGAGCGGGGCGCCGGAGAGGAGGAACTCGTGCTTGACGAGCGGCCGGAACGGGCGGGGAAGGTAGCGCGCGAGGCGGTGGGCCAGGTAGTTCGAGTTGAGGACCGCCCGGCGCGCGATGTGCCTGAGGCCCTCCTCGCCGTGGGAGAGGAGGAAGACGTAGGCGCGCAGGTCGAGGCCGAAGTTGCCGTAGGCGGTCTTGATCTTGCCGATCGACTTCGGACGGTCGTAGTCGAGGGCGTACTTGCGCCCGCGTTTCACGACCCGCGGGACCGGCAGGTACGGCGCGAGGCGCTCGTTCGCGGCGAGGACCCCGGCGCCGGGGCCGCCCCCGCCGTGCGGGGTGGCGAAGGTCTTGTGCAGGTTGAGGTGGGCGACGTCGAACCCCATCCGCCCGGGGTTCGTCATCCCCAGGATCGCGTTGAGGTTCGCGCCGTCGTAGTACAGGAGCCCGCCCGCGTCGTGGACGGTCTGCGCGATCTCGACGATCTCGCTCTCGAAGAGGCCGGCGGTGTTCGGGTTGGTCAGCATGAACGCCGCCGTCTTCGGTCCGACGGCCGCCCGGAGCTCGTCGACGTGGACGCAGCCGTCCTTCGAGGGGATCTCCCGCGTCGTGTAGCCGGCCATCATCGCCGAGGCCGGGTTCGTCCCGTGGGCGGTGTCCGGCAGGAGGACCTCGGTGCGCTGGGCGTCCTCCCCGCGCTCGCGGAAGTAGGCGCGGACCATCAGGAGGGCGGAGAACTCCCCGTGCGCCCCCGCCGCCGGCTGCAGCGAGACCTCGGGGAGGCCCGTCACCTTGGTCAGGCCCTTCTCCAGGCGCCAGAGGATCTCGAGCGCGCCCTGGACCGTCTCCTCGGGCTGATAGGGGTGGAGCTCGGAGGCGGTCCGGCGGCGCGCCAGGAGCTCGGAGACCTTCGGATTGTACTTCATCGTGCACGACCCGAGCGGATAGGCCATCGTGTCGATGCCGAAGTTCATCTGCGAAAGGCGGGTGTAATGGCGGACGACCTCGAGCTCGGAGAGCTCCGGCCAGTCGATGGGCGCTTTCCTCCGCCAGCGCTCCGGTAGGCCCGGCACCGCCGCGGGGGCCTCCCCGGCGGCACGGCCCGGCGCGAGCTCGCAGACGAGCGGCTCGTCGTAGCGGGCCTGGCGGAACGTCATGCGGCCCCCGTCGCGGCGAGCGCCGCCCGCGCGGCCCGGGCGTAGCGCTGGATCTCCTTGTCGTCGGTGGTGTCGCGCGCGGCGGTAAGGATCAGCTCCTCCCCCAGGCCGGGGCGCCCCGGCCGCGGATCGGCCAGCGAGTGGCCGCCCAGCACCCGACGGCGGCGCAGTCGGTCGAGGAACGCGCGGGCGCTGCCGCGCCCGACCCGGAGCGCGAACTCTCCGAGGTACGGCGCCTCGAACCGCGGCGCGCTGAGCCCGTCGATGCCGCCGAGCGCCGAGGCCAGGGTGTGGGCCCGCTCGGTGATGCGCCCCTGCAGCTCCGCGAGGCCCCGCGCGCCGACCAGGCTCGCGTAGACGACGAACGCCAGCGCGACCAGCGACTGGTTCGTGCAGATGTTCGAGGTCGCCCGGGAGCGGCGGATGTGCTGCTCGCGGGTCTGCAGCGTCAGGGTGAACGCCCGGCGTCCGTCGACGTCCCGGGTCGCGCCGACGATCCGTCCGGGGGCGACGCGCAGGAGCTCCTTGCGGCAGGCGAACAGCCCCACGAGCGGGCCGCCGAAGTTCGGGGTCATCCCGAACCCCTGGCCCTCGCCGACGACGACGTCGGCGCCCCAGGCGCCCGGCGGCTCCAGGACCGACAGGGCGAGCGGATCCGCCCCGATGACCAGGGGAACCTTCCCGAGGATCCCCTTGAGCTCGAAGAGGCCCTCGTCCAGGTGCCCGAACCCGTTCGGCACGTCCGCGAGGAGTCCGAAGACGTCCCCTTTCCCGATCTCGGTGCGCAGCCCGGCGAGGTCCAGTCCGCCGGTCCTCGAATCGAACGGGATCGACTCGATCCGGATCGGAAAGCCCGTGGCGTAGTTCTCGAGGACGCTCCGCTCCTCCCACGGCAGGCTCGCGGGGACGAGAAAGCGGTGCCCGTCGTGGACGCGGTGGCACAGGAGGAGCGCCTCGCCCATCGAGGTGGCGCCGTCATAGAGCGAGGCGTTCGCCGCGTCCATGCCGGTGAGCTCGACCCAGAGGCTCTGGAACTCGAACATCGCCTGCAGTGTCCCCTGGCTCGCCTCGGGCTGGTAGGGGGTGTACGCCGTGTAGAACTCGCTGCGGGAGAGGATGGCGTCCACCGCGGCCGGGACGAAGCGGGTCCCGATCCGTCCGCCGAGGAAGCTCGCGAACTTCGAGTACGGGCGGTTGCGGTCGAGGATCTGGTCGACGGTGCGGACGACGTCCGGCTCGTCCTTGCCGGCGCCGACCCCGAGACGGCCCAGGCGGACCTTCTTCGGGACGTCCGCGAACAGCTCCTCGACGTCATGGAGGCCGAGCTCCTTGAGGAGCGCGGCTTCCTCGCTCTGGTCCCCGGGTATCCAGCGAGCCACGACTGACCCCGGGGTCGCCGCGAGCCGGCCCGTCCATAAAGCCTTACCTTCGGCCGGCAGCGGAAAGGTCATCCTGCCGCGCCGTCCTCGCCCCACCATGCCCGGCGCGAAGGGGCGAGAGGACCGAGGGGCGGCCCGCACCCGCCGTCCGGGGGCGCCCCCCTCGGCGGCGATCCTCGACACCGCCTTCCGCCGCGCCTACCGGGCGACTCCGCATGGGGCGACCGCCCTCGAGCGGAAGCGCCGGCGGGCCCAGCTCAAGATCATCCGCAGCGCGGCGGTCACGGTCCGCCAGCTCGGGCTCGCCCTCAAGGCGGTCCGCGGCACCGGCCTGTCCCCGTTCCAGGAGTCGCTGCTCGACCAGGCCTTCGGACCCGGGGCGCTCGCGTCGGCGGAGCGGCGCCTGGTCCGGGCCCAGCGGCGCATCCGGGGGCTGTCGCGGGACGAGCAGAAGGACCTCGCGCGGACCACGACGGAGGCCGAGTGGGCCGCGGCGGTGCGCCGGTTCTACGGCCGGCTCGCCAGCCATCTGCGCGAGGTCGACCCCGACCTGGCCCGGCTCGCCACGATCGAGCGGTTCCTGCGCGAGCGCCCCCGGGTCGAGCCCGGCCTCCCCACGGTCGTCGTGGGGGGCTTTCCGAACGTGGGGAAGTCATCGCTCGTCGCCCGGCTCAGCAGCGCGCGGCCGAGGATCGCGGACTACCCGTTCACGACCCTCTCGGTGGCGGTCGGCCACGCCGACCTCGGCTTCGACCGGCTCCAGGTGCTCGACACCCCCGGGGTGCTCGGCCGCCCGGGACGGTCCAATCCGGCGGAGGCCGAGGCCGAGGTGGCGCTGCGGCGCGCGGCGACGATCGTCCTCTTCCTCCTGGACCGGAGCGAAGCGTGCGGCTACACCCTCGCCGAGCAGGAGTCGCTGCTCGCCCGGTGGAAGGCGGAGCTGCCCGGGGTCCCGTTCCTCGAGGTCGAGACGAAGTCCGACCTGACGGGCGGGAGCGCCCGGCGGCTGTCGGTCTCGGCCCGGACCGGTGCCGGCATCGAGGCGCTCCGGGAGGAGATCCGCAAGCTCCTCGCCGGCCGGACGCCCCCGTCCGAGCCGACCGTCGTCTCGGAGCCCTGACGGGTCGCGGCCGGCAGGATAAGTACGCGACGCCGCTGCCGGGCGCATGGCGTGGAAGGCGACGGGCGTCGCCTGGGCGGCGTTCGCCCCGGGAACGAAGCGCTCCGTGAACATCGACGGCGGGACCTACCTGCTGGTCCACCTGGGCACCTCGGCCTGCGCGCTCGACGGGGTCTGCACCCACGAGGGGGGCATCCTTTCCGACGGGACCCTCGAGGGCGACGGCGTGATCTGCCCGGAGCATGCCGCGAAGTTCAGCGTGCGGACCGGCGAGGTCCTCGCCGATCCGGACGGCGTCACGCCGCCGGCCGGGGTCGCCCAACCGCTGTCGGTCTACCGGACGCGCGTCGTGGACGGGATGGTCGAGGTCGACCTCGGGTAGGGCGCGGCCCGGCTCAGACGGTGAACCGTTCCCCGTTCGCGGGGAGGAGGACGTCGCATTCGTGGCCGAGGGCCTCCTTGAGCTTCTCGCGCTGGTCGCCGTGCATGAGCACGAGCGTGCGGGCCTGCGTCGCCCGGACGAGCCCGAGGAGGTCGGAGTGGCCCGCGTGCGCGGAGAAGTCGAACTTCTGCACCTCGCACTCGGGTCGGATCGTCACCTCGTCCACGGTGAGCGTGCCCTGGTCGAGCAGCTGGCGACCGTTCGACCCCTCGACCTGGAAGCCGGTGAGCAGGATCGAGCTGTTGGCGTCCCGGTAGAGCTCGGAGAGGTAGTAGAGCACGGGGCCCCCGTCGAGCATCCCGCCGGTCGTGACGATCACCTCGGCCTCCTTCAGGGCGTGGCGCCGTTCGCCGGAGTGCTCGACGACGTGGACCCCCTCGAGGGCGCGGCGGAAGCGCCGCGCGTCGGCGAGGTACTCCGGCGCGCTCCGGTAGATCTCGTTGACCGCCCGCGCCATCCCGTCGAGCCAGATCGAGTAGCCGCTCGACGCCAGGGTCATCAGGACCTCCTGGGCGCGCCCCACGGCGAAGGCGGGGACGATCGCCTT